>JAGQJA010000424.1:278-7988 GCA_020430845.1 Myxococcales bacterium | reverse complement strand
TTGGCAGGCGCGGGCTTGGCAGGCGGACCGGCGGGCTTGGGCGCCGCCGCGTCCGTCGCAGGCGGCGCTCCGGCGGGGTGAGCGGCGAGGACGGCCTCGAGGCGCGCGCGCACCTCGGCGCGGGTCTCGCCATCCTTCGCGGCGTCCTCGACGAGCGCGCGGCCCCCCTTGGGGTCGAGCCGCACGAGCGCCTCGGCGACGCTCCCGACCGCCTTGATGACCGGATCTGCGCTCGCCGTGCCGCGGTACATGGCAAAGAACTGCTTGAGCGCCGGGAGCTCTTTCGCCGTAGCCAGCTTGGCGAGCGCGGCCGCGGAGCGTTGGACGTCGTCGTCGGAGTCTGCCGGGTCGAGCAGGTGTGACGAGAGCGCCGCGGCCCCCTCTTGCGCGTCCATGGCCGCGAGGGCGTCCGCGATGGGTCCCACGGGCGGCGTCCGAAGCACGTCGCGCAAGAAGTCGTAGTGCTTCGCCAGCGCGGCGAGCATGAACGACTTGCCGTTGCGTCGCTGCGCGATGGCGGCGCGCGCGTCTTTGACGAGCACAGGCGCGGTGCGCGGATCCGACGCGAGATCGATGAGCGTCTTGGTCGCCGACTCGTGCTCCTCGGTCGCGAGCTCGCGCAAGAGCAGGCGCTGCGCCGTGGCGAGGGTCGCGTCGCGGCTGAGGATCGCCTCGGCGAGCTGCTCTGCGAGGCCGCGGGCGCCGGTGCCGGCGGGCGCGCGGTACGTGTCGGCGTGGACCACGCACGACGCGATCGGCTCGCCGAGGTCGAGCGTGCGGCCCACGGCGCCACGCGCGTCGAGGATGGTCAGCTTGCCGTCGGGATCGCAGAGCGCCACGCCCCCGGCCACGGCCTCGCCGCCCAGCAGCTCCTTGGGGTGCAGGTACACCCACGCGAGGTCCCCCTTGGGCGTGTCGAAGCCCATGACGAGCCGGTAGTACGACGCGTAGAAGCGCCCGCCGTCGATCGTGAGGGGGCCGTCGGGGCCGCTCGGCCGCGCGAAGAGCTGGTCCTTGTCGCGCGCGTTGGCGACGGCGGGTACGCGCTCTGTGCCCGGCGCGAGCAGACGCGGCGTGCCCGGGAGCTCTCGCGGCGGGACCGTGATGGTGCTCGCGGCGTTGCGCGACGCGCCGCCGATGCGATCGTCGAAGCGCACGTATCCGAGCTCGCCGAAGTACAGCGCGCCGCCCACGGTGAAGGCGCGGCTGATCTTCTTGCGGATGGTGACGCGACCGATCGAGTCGCCCGTCTCGACGTCGATCGCCGACACGTACTGGTTCGACCAAGGCACGAAGACGACGCCACCCACGATGGCGGGCACGCCCAGCGCGAGCTTGGGCTCCTCGATCTGGCGCTTGACGCTACCGTCTCGCGCGACGACGAGCAGCGTGGAGCCGGCGACCTTGGCGCCGCCGAGGCTCACGACCGTGAGCGCGCCGTCGTCTCCCGCGCCGAGGAACGGCATCCCGCCGGTAGGGCGGCTCCAGAGCTTCTTGCCCGACGCCGCGTCGAGGGCGAACACCTCTCCGCCGCCCGACCCCACGACCACGTTGCCCGCGATGGCAGGGCGCGCGTCGATCGGGTGCGCGAACGACCAGCGCGCGCCGCCGTCGAGCCCTTGCCCCACGAGCTTGTCGGACTTTGCGCCGACCGCGACCACGAGGTCGGCGTGCACCGTCGGTCGACCGCCCTTGAGGCGCGCGTGGACGGCGGCGATGCTCTTGCCGCCGTCGTCCTGCCAATCGGTGGAGAACAGACGCGGCGGCGCGCCCGCGCCACCGCCCGCGCACGCCGAGAGCGCAGCGGCGACGGAGGCGAGCGCGACGAGGCGAATGGCGGCGATCACTTGGTACCTCCCGAGGTCGCGAGGACGGCCTGATCGAGCGCCGTGCGCACGCGGGCCGAGCCGGTCTTGGGCCACTTGCCCTGCACGTCGCGCAAGAACTTGTTCGCCTCTTGCGTGCCGAGCTCCCGGATGCGACCGACGACCTTGATCTTCGTGTCGTCGCTGACCTCTTGGGACGGCCGGAACAACGTCGGCTCGAGGCCCGTCGTCACCACGTCGAACGGGAGCTTTCCGAGCTTCTCCGAGAGCGCCACGCACTGCTCGTTGTTGCAGAGCTGCCCGATCGACGCCGCGGCCTCGATGACCTTGTGGTCGAGCGCGGTGAAGAGGTCGGCGACGGCGTCCTTGGCCTTGAGGCCGCCGAGCCCCGTGGCGGCGGTCGCGCGCACGCCCGCGTCGCTGTCGGACAGCGCCGCGCGCATGGCCGGAGCGGCGGCCGGCCCCTTGACCCGCACGAGCGCCTTGAGGGCGGCGCGGCGAATCTTGACGTCGCGGTGCGACGCGTACTGGGCGACGGCCGCGCTCCCCGTGGGCGCCTCGATGTCGGCCAGCGTCTCGATCGCGCCGATCGTGAGGTCGTACGACAGCCCTTGATGCAAGAGCTCGGCGATGACCGGCGCCGCGCTGGCCGCCCCCGCGCCCGCGATGCGCGCGTCGTCGAGCGCGCTCTTGATCTGCGCTGGGTCCTTCGACCTGAGCTTCTGGATGAGCGGTCCGCCCTGCGCGGCGCCACCCTTCGGCTGTCCCTTGTTGCCCTGCCCCGACGCAGGCTGCGCTGCGAGCGCCGCTGCGACGCCGAGGCACGCGAGCCATCGTGCTCCGTTGCCCATCCGCTCGTGCGTACCACGAAACGGGGAGCGTGCGGTACTTCGCGGCGCGTGCTAAGTCCGGCAGCGATGTCCGAGGCCAGCTCGCAGCGCGCGAATCGACCGAAATACCTGGTCGTCGCGCTCGTCGTGGCGCTCCTCTTCGGGGCGGGCTGCTGGATGGACGGGTGCAACGCGATCGCGCTCTACAAGGGCGGCCACCTCAACCCGTCGCACGCCTCGCAGGGCATCGACGGCGAGGCCGATCGCGCGCAGGTCGAGCAGCTCTTCACGCGGTTCGTCGACCTCGCCAACACGCACCGGTCGCGCGGCATCCCCATCGGCGCGGCCACGCTCGTGCTCGGGGCCGCCTTGCTCGCCGTGGGCACGCGGGCGCTCGCCGGTCGCACCGCCGCGCGATCTCTGCTCATCCAGCTGGTGCTCGTGCAGGCCGCCGTCGTCGCGGCCGGGTTCTTCTTGAACGGCGACATCCGCGCCGCCGAGCTCGACTGGTACACCGCGCGAACGCTCGCGCTCGCACGCCAAGACGGCTCCGACGCGATCAAGCTCGCGCAGCTCGAGACGCTCATGGCCGGCACGCGGCGTTATGGCGTGCCCGCGTGGATCGCCATCCGCAGCATCGCGAGCCTGCTCGTCGCGTTCGCCCTCACGAGACCGCCCGCGCGGCGCTTCTTCGACGCCGTCGCCGAAGCCGCGTCGGAGTAGGTCGTGGCGCCGGGAGCGAGCGCTGCGCCGCGTGTCGTCAAGCTCGACGACGATCTCGTCAACCAGATCGCCGCCGGAGAGGTCGTCGAGCGGCCGGCGAGCGTCGTCAAAGAGCTGGTCGAGAACGCCCTCGACGCGGGCGCGACGCGCGTGGTCGTCGACGTGGAGCAGGGCGGCGTCACGCTGGTGCGCGTCTCGGACGACGGCGAAGGGATGAGCCGCGAGGACGCCGCGCTCGCCGTCGAGCGCCACGCGACCAGCAAGATCCACGCGCTCGAAGACCTGATGCGCCTCGGCACGTTCGGCTTTCGTGGGGAGGCCCTGCCGAGCATCGCGTCGGTGTCGCGCTTCGAGCTGCGCACGCGCCGTCGCGAGGTGAGTGAAGGTACGTCCGTGTGCGTAGACGGTGGCGGGGCCGCGCGTGTCGCTCCTGCGGGCGGCGCGCCGGGCACGACGGTCGAGGTGCGCGATCTGTTCTTCAACGTGCCCGCGCGGCGCAAGTTCCTCAAGGCGACGGGCACCGAGAGCGCACACGTCGGAGAGGTCGTGCTCGCCGCGGCGCTCGCGCGTCACGACGTCACCTTCGTCCTCTCGCGCGACGGTCGCGTCGTGCGCGAGTACCTGCGCGCCGACTCCGCGCTCGACCGTGCACGCGCGGCGCTCGGCGAGGGGGCGTCGCTCGTTCCGTGCTCGTTCGAGCGGGGCGACCTCTCGGTGGAGGCGCTGCTCGGACCGCCCGAGCGCGCGCGCGCCGGAAGCGTCGGTCTCTCGCTCCTCGTCAACGGCCGTCCCGTCAAGGACCGGCAGCTCGCGCGCGCCGTCGCGCAGGCGTACGGCTCGGTGCTCGAGCCGGGTCGCTACCCCGTCGGCGTCGTCTTGGTGACCATGCCCGGCGATCAGGTCGACGTGAACGTGCACCCGCAGAAGGCCGAGGTGCGCTTCAGCGACGCGCGCGCGCTCTTCGACGCCGTCACGCGCGGCCTGCACGCCCGGCTCGCGAGCGCGTTCGCGCTGCCTGCCCTTGGCGCGCCGGGGCGCCCGTGGTTCGCGGGGCGTAGCGACGCGCCGCCCGCCTCGGCCCCGCCGTCGAGCGGCTTCATGGGCGTGCTCGCCGGCGCCGCCACGGACGCACTCGCTTCTCCGGGCGAGCCGCCGCGCCTCTTGGCCGAGGGGGTCACGCCGTCGCTCTTCGGCGAGCGCTCGCTCTACGGCGAGCTGCGGTACGTGGGCCAGGCGCGCGCCACGTTCCTCGTCTGCGAGGGGCCCGACGCGCTGTACGTCCTCGACCAGCACGCCGCGGCCGAGCGCGTGACGTTCGATCGCCTCCGCAAGGCGTTCGCGGCGCAGGGGATCGCCTCGCAACGCCTCTTGGTGGCCGAGATCGTCGACCTCGACGCGCGCGACGCGGCGCTGCTCGAGGAGCACGCCGAGGAGATCCTGGGCCTGGGCGTCGAGGTGAGGCGCATGGGCGAGCGCGCCGTGGCCGTGCACGCGTTGCCGCAGGCCATCGCAAAGGGCGACGCGCGCCGCATCGTCACGGACCTCGCCGCCGAGCTCGGCCGCGAGGCAGGGAGGCCGTTCGCGGGCGCGGTCGACCTGGTGCTCGCGACGATGGCGTGCCACGGGTCGGTGCGCGCCGGCGACGCGCTCTCGCGCGAGCAGGCCGAGGCGCTGCTCCGCGCGCTCGACGAGGTCGACTTCTCGGGCCACTGCCCCCACGGCCGACCTGTCGTGCTGCGGTGGTCGTGGGGTGAGCTGGAGCGCAAGCTTGGACGCTGACACGTCGCGGCGGCTCGACACGATCGCGCGCGCGCTGGACGAGTCGCCGGCGAGCTTGGTGTGCGTCGTCGGGCCCACGGCGACGGGCAAGACGGAGCTCGCGATCGACCTCGCCGCGCGCGTGGGCGGCGAGATCGTGTCGGCCGACTCGGTGCAGATCTACCGCGGGTTCGACCTGGGCTCGGGCAAGCCGACGGCCGCGGAGCGATCGCGGTGCACGCACCACCTCGTCGACGTGGTGGACCCCCTCGAGGGCTGGGACGCCGCGACGTGGGCGCACGCGGCCGAAGAGAAGCTCGCCGAGATCCGCGCGCGCGGGCGCGTGCCCATCGTGTGCGGCGGCACGTTCTTCTGGGTGCGCGCGCTCGTGCTCGGGCTCGTCGAGGCGCCCCGTGCCGACGAAGCGCTGCGCGAGCGGCACCGAGAGATCGCGCGCACGTCGGGGCGCGCCGCGCTGCACGCGTTGCTCCGCGACGTCGACCCCGAGTCGGCGAGCCGCCTGCACCCCAACGACGTGGTGCGCGTCAGCCGCGCGCTCGAGGTCTTCGAGCTCACGGGCAAGAAGATGTCGACGTGGCAGGCCGACCATGGCTTCCGCGACGCGCGCCACGCGTCGCTCATGTTCGCGCGCGCACACGACGCCGCGGACCTCACCGCGCGCATCCGTACGCGTGCCGCACAGTGGCTCGACGAGGGTTGGATCGACGAGGTCGCCGCGCTCGACGCGGCGGGGTACGGCGCGGCGCGCGCGATGACGTCGGTGGGCTACCGCGAGGTCAAGGCGCACCTCGACGGTGCGCTCGCGCGCGAGGCGCTGCTCGACGCGATCGTGACGTCGACCCGGCAGTTCGCGCGACGCCAGCGCACGTGGCTGGGGAGCGCGAACGTGACCTGGCTCTGACGGCGCGACCGACGCGCCGCGCCGATCAGAGGCCGAGGCTCGCGTCGAGCAGGTCGCCGAAGTTGCTCGGCGAGAACTGCGGGGCGGCGCCTTCGAACGACGCGACCTTTGCCGCCGTGGCGATCTGCGGGCGCGTGGCCTCGGGACGGACCGGCACGGGACGCGCGGCGACGGGCGCGGCAGCCGCGGGGGCGGGCGCGGGCACGACGACGGGCGGGGCCGGCCCCTCTTTGGCGAGCCCCGGCTCGCGCCAGCCGCCCACGAGCGTGTGCCCCTCGAGCGACGGCGGAGGGACGCTCGGAACGACAGGAGCGGGCTCGGGCGGCGGCGCGGCGAGCTTGCCCGACTCGGGCGGCGGCGTGTGCCGCGGGACCTCGCGCTCGTCGACCTCTTCGAGCTCGGCAGCGGGCGCGACCGAGATCGCGCGCGGCGCCGAAAGAGGCGCGGGCGGAGGCGACGGCTCGGACGTCTGCAGGAGCGTGCTCTCTTGCTCGCCCTCGTCTTCTTCGCCCGCGTCGGCGTAGACCTCGGCGACCTCGCCCTCGGCCTCGGCCGCGGCGATGGCCTCGAGCGCCTCCTGATCGTCGACGTCGATCTCGACCTCGACGACCTCGGTCGACACTTCGACGTCGACCTCCAGCTCGCCGGTCGAGACCTCGACGTCGGGCGCGGCGGCGACCGCCTCTTCGACATGCGCAGGCGCTTCGACGTGCGCGGGCTCCGCAGCGTGCGCGGGCTCGACCGCCGCCGCAGCGCCTCCGAGTGAGAGGCGCGCGCCCGGCTCCGCGGCCCGCGCGCGGACGCGCACGAGCAGCTCCTCGAGCTTGGCGACCTTCTGCTGGGTCGACATCACGAGGCACCTCCCTCTTGGAGCGACGCGAGGATCTCGGCGGGGCGCTTGCCCTCGCCGACGGCCGTGCGCACGCGATCGGCCGTCGCGGCCGCGCCGCAGAAGAACTTGGTCTGGCCACCTTCGGCGCCCATGCACGCGCACATGACCTCTCGGCCCGTGGCCGACGAGAGCGCGCCCGAGAGCGTCGCCTCGAGGAAGGCCTCGTCGGCGATCGGCGCTTGGGCGAGCACGCACACCAGCGCGCGCCCCCAACGCTCGATGTGCAGCATGCCCAACCCCGCCACGGCGAGCTCGCCGGCGAGGTGCGAGACGACGTCCTCGAGCGACGCCTTTCGCACGCCAGCGTCGCCGCCGAGCCGCGAGGCCACGCGCGCGCCGCACGCCTGACCGGTCGCTTGGCCGATCATCGCCAGCGCGAGCCGCTGGCCGTCGCCGAGCGCGCTGAGCGCCTCGACGGGGATGAGCACCACACGCTTTCCCTTCGCATCGGAGGCAGCCCCATTGCGCAGGTCGAAGCGTACGGCACCGCTGGGATCGAACGACGGTCCGGCCATGAGTCTCCCTCGTTCGCAAGGTTATACGAGTCCGGAAATGTCCGTGTCAATTCAGGAATTTCGGGCCCGTCGCGGACACGAGGGGCGACGATGTCTCGCGCTCCGCCTACGATGACCGCGTGCGGAGCGACCCTGGCTCGGCGAACCTTCGTGCCTACCTCGCGTGCCTCGCGTCCGCGATCGCCCTCACCCTCGCGCCGGCGGCCCTGGGCGCGCCCGACGAGGAGAGCGAGCCCAAGGCCCC
>JAGQJA010000424.1:0-152 GCA_020430845.1 Myxococcales bacterium | reverse complement strand
GCCGCGGCGGCGTGGCGCGCCCTCGTGCACACGCTCGGGTTCCCCGCCCCAGACCTGTCGCTCGAGACCGGCGCCTGGGACGTGCTCGTGGTCCGCGACGCGCTCGCGCCCGGCGAGGAGAGCGCCACCCGCGTCGAGTGGAGAGACACGCG
>JAGQJA010000423.1 GCA_020430845.1 Myxococcales bacterium | reverse complement strand
GGGCCGACGGCAAAGCCGAAGAGCGCGCGATCGGCCCGACGCTCGAGCCGGTAGGTGCCGCGCTCCTGCACGTCGGTCCACCCCTCGGGCAGGTCCTCGACGCCCTCGATCGCGCCGTAGACGATCGCGCCGTCTCGCACGGTGGGGCCGACGAGCCGGAAGCCGTCGGCCGCGAGCGCGCGCAGCAACGACGCGAGCCCATCTCGCGAGAGGATCGCAGCGTCGCTCATCGCCGAGCGCTCCCCGTCGGATCAGCGGAGTCGAGCACGGGGCGCGTCGAGCACGTTTCGTGCCCGATCCACGCGGCCAAAAACGCGTGGCCCCGTGAGAACGACGCGCAAGGTCTGCACGGCCCGCACACTCTGCGGGGCAGGGCGCGACAGGTCAGAACGCGTCGAGGTCTAGGCCACCGTCGGACGCCGTCGACGGGCACTCCGACGGACAGTTGCGCTTGGCGCAGTTGCCGACGTCGGAGAGGAGATTGACCGCCGTGTCATTGCCGGAGCACGAGAGCTGGCAGAACACGTCGTCTTGCGCGCAAGCGGCGAGGCAATCCTGCAGCGCCAGGCAGCTCGAGCTCTGGTCGCACGCGACGATCTCTTTGCAGCACTTCGCGCGCGCGCACTGATCGCACGCGGGTCGGTCGTCGACCTTCGCGTGGTTCGTGCAGTCGGCCGTCGTCCCGCTGGTGCCCGACGTGCCCGACGTGCCCGACGTGCCCGAGCTACCGGACGAGCCTCCGTCGGCGCCGCCGCTCGATGAGCTGCGCTGCGGAAACGGCGTCGGCGACTCGTCCTTGCCCGAGCTGCTGCATCCCAGCGCGAGCGCCAAGCCTGAAACCCCCAACACGGCCGCGAGCGCGAGCGTCCTCGTCAACGTGCACCTCCTCGACAACGGTGCCATCGCGCGACCGAAAACGCCATGACACCGACGCCCGGGCGCGCGCACCGACCTCAGCGCAGGCGCATTACCGCAATATTTACGAGATCTTATACAGCCACACCCAGCGAGACCGCCGAGAGCCGCGCCGGGATGAGGCCGTAGCTCTTGAGCTTGCGGTAGAGCGTCGCCGAGCCGATGCCCAGCTGGAGAGCGGTGCGCGTCTGGTTCCCGCCGTTCACCTCGAGCGCCGCGAGGATGTAGTCCTTCTCGACGTCGGCCAAGAGACGCACGGCGCCGCCGTCGATGGGCGTCTTGGGGATCGCGCGCCGGATCTCGGCGGGCAGGTCGTCGAGCGTGATGACGTCGCCCTGGGTGAGGGCCACGCCTCGCTCGATGGCGTTGCTCAGCTCGCGGACGTTGCCGGGCCAGTCGTAGCTCAGGAGCTGCTCGGCGGCGCGGGGTGCGAGGCCGGGGACGGGGCGCTTCATGCGGCGCGCCGCGCTCGCGAGCAGGACACGGGCGAGCGGGAGGATGTCGCCGCGCCGCTCTCGGAGCGCCGGCACGTGGAGCTCGACCACCTTGAGCCGGTAGTAGAGATCGCGCCGAAAGGTGCCGACCTCCACCCCGCGCATCAGATCGCGGTTGGTGGCGGCGACGAGGCGCACGTCGACGCTCCGGCTCCTGTTCTCACCTACCCTCCGGATCTCGCGCTCTTGCAGGGCGCGCAGGAGCTTGACCTGCATCCGCGGCGAGACGTCGCCCACTTCGTCGAGCAGCAGCGTCCCGCCGCACGCGGCCTCGAAGAGGCCCGGCCTGTCGCACGAAGCACCCGTGAACGCCCCGCGCGCGTGACCGAAGAGCTCGCTCTCGAGCAGCGTCTCGGCGATGGCGCCGCAATTGACCGCGATGAACGGGCCGGGCGCCCGCGAGGACGCGTCGTGGACCAAGCGCGCGATGCGCTCTTTGCCCGCGCCGCTCTCGCCCGTCACGAGGACGGTCGCGTCGACTTGCGCCACGCGGCGCGCCATCTCGACGAGGCGGGCCATCGCAGGGCTCCGCGCGGCGTCAGCCTCTGTGGGTCCCTCGTGCTCTGGCTCGATCACGCGCATCTCGAGACAAGACCTAGTGCATCACGACCTCGCACGCCGGTGCTGCTTTTGCGCGAGCGAGCCAACGGCATGACATTGCTCGCGTATCCTGTGACCAGCTTCTTCGGCGTGACGTGTGCGCGGCGCGAAGACGCGAGCGTGCGCGGCGCGAAGACGCGAGCGTGCGCGGCCGGGCCGGGCGCTCGACTCGTCACCGCGCCTTGGCGCAGCAGCGAAAGCCCGTCGAGTAGTCGTGGTAGCTGACGTCGTGCGCCACGGTGCGGTAGCCGCAGCCGTCGCCGTTCTTGTGGGTGTCGAGGTAGTAGCCGCCGCGGAACGTGCCTCGCGAGCCCGCGACGTCGCTCACCCACTCGTGCACGTTGCCGACCATGTCGTGCACGCCGAACGAGTTCTTGCACTTCTTGAAGCTGCCCGTGGGCGCCACCGTGCCCGGGAGCTGATTGAGCTTGGGATCGTTCATCGCGACCGACGACGCGTACGCCGCCTCGCCCAGCTCGGGGTGCACCGTGAGCAGCGGCGCCTTGCCCGCGTCGTTGCAGTAGCCGGTCTTGCGATCGTCGCCGTACGGGAACGTCGTCGGCTTCTTGCCGCGGCAAGCGCGCTCCCACTCGGCGCCGGTGCACAGCCGCTTGCCCGCGGCCGCGCAAGCGCCCTCGGCCTCGTTCTTGGAGATGTACGCCTGCGGCACGACGCCCGGGCGGCTGACCGCGCGCACCGAGAGGCCGGCCACCGGGTGATAGGGCGAGTGAGACACCGAGCCGCGCCCGCGCCGCTCGACCACGCTCGCCTCCCAGCGATCAATGCAATATGCATGCGTCACGGCGCCGCCGGCGGGAATGAGCGCCATGCCCGCGGGGCAGCCCGGGCCGCGCGCGTCGACGGCGCGGGGCGCGGCCACCGCGACCACACCGAGCCCACACGCGCCGAGCGCGAGGGCGCGCCGCGTCAGCGCGGAGGGCAAGCTCTGGCGAAGACGGCTCACGCCTCTTCGTCTAGCGGAGGCTCGCGCGCAGTCAAGCTCACGGCGAGAGCTCGAGCGCGTCGCCGGGCATCGGCACGAGGACGCGCGACGCGGTGCGCCGCCCGTTCTGCGACCAAGGCTTGGGCTCGCTGCCCGGTGCGAGCAGGCTCACCGCGCGCTGCTCCCACTGCGAGACGTCGGTGAACGGGATGGCCGAGGGGGTGGCCGACGGCGCCTCGAAGAAGTCCTCCCAGTGACCGCCGAGGGCGAAGCGAGGCGCCATCGACCCGAGCAGCGGCCGGGGCGCGTCTTCGACGTTCTGGTAGGCCCCCACGCAGAGGAGCGCGAGGTCGACGCGGCGCTCGGCGAGCACGGCGTCGGGCACGTGCCCCACGGGGGCGTCGGTCGGCGCGTCCTGGTAGAACACGCGAAACCGCGGCGCGCCCGTCTTGGGGTCGAGGAAGTCGACGAGGAACGCGAGCGTGCGCCCCTCCTTCCAGTCGGCCGCGCGCTTGGGCAGGGTGCACGCGTCTTCGTCGACGTCGCCCGGCCCGAAGTGCACCGGGCCGAACTGATCGGGGTGCTCCGACCCGAACGCCATGACGCGCGCGTTCGCCCCCGGGATCCTCGTCCAGACGCCTACGAGCGGGGCGCCGGCGGGCCGAAGCTCAGGGCAGCTCCGGTAGTCGACCTTGCTCGCCGCCGGATCGTCGAGCGCGACGACGCGGCTCCGCGGGAGCGTCGAGCTCGGCGCGGGAGCGTTGGCGCAGCGCGCGTCGCGGTCGGGCGCGAGCGCCGCCATCAGGTGCCGGGCCGACGCGTTGGTATAGAGGGTGGCCGACGGCGCGCGCGCCATCACCGAGGGC
>JAGQJA010000422.1 GCA_020430845.1 Myxococcales bacterium | reverse complement strand
GTCGTCGAACCGCCGGAGCTCGGCCTTGTGGGCGTTGTGGTCGTCCTCGCCGAACGCCGACGCGATGTGGACGATGCCGGTGCCGGCGTCGAGCGTGACGAAGTCGGCCGCGAGCACGCGCCACAGCTTGGGCACCGTCTTGCCGTCCTTGGTCTTCACCTCGGCGGCGCGCTCGCCGTAGAGGGTGAACGGCGGCAGGTACGCGCGGTCGACGAGCTCGCTCGCCGACACGATGCGCTCGACCGTGAGCGTGGTCCCGAGCTTCTTGCCGAGCGCCTCGACGAGGTCCTTGGCCACCACGAGCTTGCGCGCGAGCGCAGCCTTGGCTCCGGCCGCCTTCACCTTGTCGGGATCGCCCCGCACGACGGCGTACTCGAACTTCGGGTTCACGGCCGCGTACATGTTCGACGGCAGCGTCCACGGGGTCGTCGTCCACACGCACATCGCCACGTCGGGCTCGTCGGCGAACGGGAAGGCCACGAACACGCTCGGATCGTCGACGTCGCGGTAGCCCTGCCCGACCTCACCGGCCGACAGCGCCGTGCCGCCCTGCGCCCACCACCACACCACCTTGTGGCCCTTGTAGAGCAGGCCCTTCTTGAACAGCTCCGACAGCGCCCACCAGACGCTCTCGACGTAGCTCCGGTGGTAGGTCACGTACGCGGTCGGCAGGTCGACCCAGAAGGCCACGCGCTCGGTGAGCTCCTCCCACTCGCGCGTGTATCGGAAGACCGACTCGATGCACTTCTTGGCGAAGGGCTCGACGCCGTACTCCTCGATGGCGGCCTTGCCGTGGATGCGCAGCTCCTTCTCGACCTCGACCTCGACGGGGAGCCCATGCGTGTCCCAGCCCGCCTTGCGCGCGACGTGGTAGCCGCGCATCGTCTTGTACCGGGGGAAGAGGTCCTTGATGACGCGGGTGAGCACGTGCCCGTTGTGCGGGAGCCCGTTGGCCGTGGGCGGACCCTCGTAGAAGACGAACGGCGGCCCGGAGCGCGTCTGCTCGAGGGACTTCTCGAAGATCCGCGCCTCTTTCCAGAAGGAGCGGATGCCCTGCTCCTCCGAGGGAAAGTCCAGCTCGGTGGGGACCTTCTCGAACCGCGTGTCGCTCATCTTGCGCCGAAGCCTCCGTGGGTGTGGAGCCGACGTTCTACCACGCCGTGAAGCGCGCGACGGTGCGCCGCGCCTTGCTCAGCTGGTGCACGGGCGATCCAGGGTTCGCGCGCGACCCGGACGAATTTCCCCCGTGATTTCGCGTGCACGACACGTAAGACTATGTGGTACATCGTGTGCATTGCCGTACATGGGTCCATGTCGGCAAACCTCCCTCGCAACGCAAAGGCGCTCCACTTCACGGGCGCGGTCCGCGCGCTCGGAGTGCCGCAGACCGAGCCGCCGCCGCCGTCGCGTCACCGCGCCGCGCCGCACAGCCGCCGCGATCTCCCGCCGAGCCGGCGCCCCGCCGAGAGCACCGTGCGCCCGTCCGCGCGGATGCGCGCCGCGCAGCACCGAGCCGCGGAGCACCGCGCGCGCGAAGAAGACATCCTCACGCCGTACCTGGGCGTGAGCCCCGCCGTCCTCCCGGCCCCGCGATCGCGCCCCACGCTCCATCCTCCCCCGCCGGCAGATCTGCTCGACATCGAGGAGGTCGACCTCGAGGAGATCGTCGCCAAGGAGGACGACACGGGCGATCGCGATCGCACCGTGGCCTTCGCGCGCGAGACGCTCCCGCCGGTGTCGTCGCGTGTCCCGCCCTCCACCGCGGTGATGGACAAGCCGGCGCGCCCGATCCCGCACTTTCGCTCGAAGGCCGAGGTGGCGATCCTCACGACGCCCGAGCCCTCGCCCGCCATCGCGATCGCGCCGTCGGCGCTCCCCGCGAGCCCGGCCTCGCCCCGGAGCGGCAGCAAGACCGCGAGGCGCGGCGCGCCCCTGCTCCTCTGGTTCGTCGCGTCGGTCGTGGCCGCGGCGTTCAGCTATCACTACGCGCCGGCGGCGCTGCGCGCGGCCGAGCGAGCCGTCGGATCGCTCGAGGTCCGCTGACGCACGCGCGGCGCGGCTCTCACCGAACGCCGCCTCCTTCAGGTCTTCCGGCTCAGGCCGCCCGGCTCAGGCCGCCGCGACGAGCTTCTGCTCGACGAGCTGCACCGACTTGTTGAGCGTCGTGACCTGCTGGAGCTCGCCGTCGTCGATCTTGAGCTGATACTTGCGCTCGATCGCCGCGACGATCTCGACGCCCATCATGGAGTCGATGCCGAGGTCCTTGAAGTGGGTGTCGTCGGGGATGTCGTCGCGCTCCGCGATCTCGGCGATCAGCTCCCGCAACTCTTCTTTGAGGTTCGACATCTCGGCTCCTTTCAGGCAGCGCTCTGGCGCTTCTCGACGGCGTCGAGAAGGTCGTGGACGGTCTGGATCCCGGCGAGCGACTCGTCGGGGATCTGGATCTTGAGCTGACGCTCCATCGACCCGATGATCTCGAGCATGCCCAGCGAGTCGATCCCGAGCTCGCTGATGACCGTCGCTTCGGCGATCTCGCTGAACTCGCGTTCGACGATCTCAGTGGCGGTCTTGGAGAACATTTCCAGAAGCTCTGCCCGACTACGTGCCATCGCTTGATCCCTCGTCCTTGTCAAAAAAGCGCGCTACGTCGCGCGCGGTGCGTAGCTCGCTACGCGTTTGCGTTGGCGTCCTCGGTTGACGCATGCACGGCGCGTGCTCGCGGCAGTGTGCCGTCGAGATACATCTGCTTGGTCTTACGGCGCTGCGGCTTGCCGCTCGACGTGCGCGGCAGGCCCCCCTGCGGCGCGATGACGACCTCGTGGGTCGAGAGCGAGAAGTGGGCGCTGACGGTCTGCGCGATGACGTCCTTGAGCGACTCGGCCTCTGCGGCGAACGCCTCGGCGCACACGACGAGCTGCTCCTCGCCCGACACGTCGACGCCGAACGCCACCACGTTGCCGCGCCGCACGCCGGGCAGCTCGCTCACGGCCCACTCGATGTCGTTGGGGTAGAAGTTGCGCCCGCGGACGATGACGATGTCCTTGAGGCGACCGCAGATGAAGACCTCGCCGTCGACCGTGTAGCCGAGGTCTCCGGTGTAGAGCCACCCGTCGCGGAACGACTCGGCGGTGAGCTCGGGCTCCTGGAAGTAGCCCTGGCAGATGCTCGGACCGCGCGTGATGATCTGGCCGACCTGGCGATCGGGCAGGCGGTTGCCGGCCTCGTCGACGATCGCCACCTCGTGCTCGGGGAACGCGCCGCCGCAGTTGACGAGCTCCTGCGTCGTGACGTCGCCCTCGGGCTGCTTGGCCGCCCCGCCCTCGAGCGCCGCGCGGTCGATGACGTCGCTGCGCACGCCCGAGTCGCGCGGGACGAACGTGATGGCGAGCGTGGCCTCGGCCATGCCGTAGGACGGCAAGAACGAGCTGGGGTCGAACTTGGCCGGGGCGAGCTTGGTCGCGAAGTCGCGCAGCGTCGTCGCCTGGATGGGCTCGGCGCCGCAGCCCGTGCGCCGCATGCACGACAGGTCGAGCCCCGCCACGTCCTTGTCCTTGAGGCGCTTGGCCACGAGCGCGTACGCGAAGTTGGGCGCGTACGTGATGGTGCCCCGGTGCTTGTGGATGGTGTCGAGCCAGATGCGCGGGTTGCGCACGAAGCTCGCCGTCTGCAAGAACACCACGGGGATGTCGGTGAAGATCGGCCCGATCACGAAGCCGATGAGCCCCATGTCGTGGAAGAGCGGGAGCCAGCTCACGCCCTTGTCGAAGGACGAGTCCTTCGCCAGGCCGTGGATCATGAAGCTCTCGGAGTTCCACGCGAGGTTGCCGTGCGTGACGACGACGCCCTTGGGACGCGCCGTGCTGCCCGACGTGAACTGCAGGAACGCGAGATCGGACGGGGCGACGTTCACGTCGACGTCGCGCTGCGTGGCGTTGGCGAGCACGTCGACGCCGAGCACGCCGCAGAGCGACTCGACCCGCGCGGCCGCCGGCTCGACGTACGGCCGCGTCGCCTCGGTGGTGACGAGGAGCTTGGCCCCCGCCGCGTTCGCGATGTGCGCGACGCTGTCGTGGTACGTCTCGACGTTCTTGAACGAGAGCTGCGGGTAGATGGGGACGGGCACCAGACCGCCGAGGGCGGCCCCGAGGAACGTGAGGACGAACTCGTCGCCGTCGGGGATGACGAGCGCGACGCGATCGCCCTTCTCGAGGCCCTGCGCGTAGAGCTCGGCGGCGCGCTTGTTGGCTTGGCGCGCGATCTCGGCGAAGGAGCAGAAGCGCTCGGTGCCGTCGGGTCGCACGAAGACGAAGCCCCGGTCCTCGCGGTCGCGGCCCTGCAGGATGGCCTGGGCGAGCGTCGGCGCGACGAACCGTGGGTCGCCGGGACCCCGCGCGCAGTCGTCTCCAGGGTGCGTCATCGCGGGCGGTCAATACTTCGCCGAGGCCGATCGCGCAAGGCGTCAAGCGGCGAAAACCTGTGGCTGCGAAACGGTTTACGCAACTGGGTGCGCATCTTCGCGGAGGGCTCCGGTCGAATGGTTGAACCTCTCGCTCAGCGACCGCGGAAGGTGCGCGCGCCGCTTCGCGTCACCGGGCTGTCACGCGCGATTGCTCGGGCGCCGATGCGCGCGGTATAAGCGCGCCCGTGCGCGAGACCGGCACATCGAGGGAGTCGACGCGGGTGATGATCACAGGCGTCGGCGTGGTCAGCTCGATCGGGCTGGGCCGCGAGGCCTTCTACGCCGCGCTCGCCGAGGGAAAGTCCGGGATCACGCCGGTCGAGGGCTTCGACGCCGCGGCGCTCGGCCGCGAGTACGCCGGGCAGGTCAAGGCGTTCAACCCCAAGGACCACCTCACCGCCGCCGAGAACCGGCGCATGGGTCGCTGCTCCCAGATGGCCCTGGCGGCGGCCCGGATGGCCATCGAGGACGCAGGCGCGACGCCCGAGACGCTGCGCGGCCCGCGCACCGCGGTCGTCATCGGCACGACGATGGGCGAGGCCGACGTGCTCGAGGACCTCGACCACGCGTGGATCGCCCGCGGACCGAGCGGCGTGAAGCGCGCGATGATCCCCAAGTACGGCTCGACGCTGCTCCCCATCCACATCGCGCGCGCGTGCGGCGCCGAGGGCCTCGTGCTCACGCTGCCCGCCGCGTGCGCCGCCGGCAACTACGCCATCGGCTTCGCGGCCGATCTCATCCGCGCCGGGCGCGCCGACGTGGTCGTGACGGGCGCCGCCGAGATGCTGCAGGAGCTCCAGTTCAGCGGGTTCGTGCGGCTCGCGGCCATGAGCCCGCTTCGCTGCCAGCCTTTCGATCTCAACCGCCAGGGGCTCATCATCGGCGAGGGCGCGGGCGTCGTCGTGCTCGAGTCCGAGGCGCACGCGGCCAAGCGCGGCGCGGAGCCGCTCGCCGAGATCGGCGGTCACGGCATGACGTGCGACGCGTACCACATCACGCGACCGCACCCCGAGGCCACGGGCAGCACCCTCGCCGTGCGCCAGGCCATCGAGCGCTCCGGCATCTCACCGGACGCGATCGACTTCGTGAACGCTCACGGCACGGGCACGCGCGCCAACGACGCGGCCGAGGCCAAGGTGATGCGCGACATCTTTGGTGATCGACGCGTGCCCATCTCGAGCATGAAGAGCATGCTCGGCCACACGATGGGCGCGGCGAGCGCGATCGAGGCGATCGCGTGCGTGATGACGCTCCAGCGCGGCATCTACCCGCCCACCATCGGCTACGAGACGCCGGACCCGGAGTGCGATCTCGACGTGGTGGCCAACGAGGCCCGAGCCGGCCGGGCCGAGGTCGTGCTCAACAACTCGCTCGCGTTCGGCGGATACAACTCCGTCATCGTGCTGGCCAAGCCCTTCGTGCTCCCGCCGCCCCACGATCTCACGGGGAAGGCCGCCTGATGACGCCGCGCCTCATCACGGGCATCGGCTTCGCCAACGCGCTCGGCGTCGGCGGCGCAGACGCGCTCTTCGCCGCGATGCGCGACGCCGAGGCCCCCCTCCCCTCGCGACCGCTCGTGAGCTTCGACGCGTCCAAGTACGCCAACGTCGCCGCCCTCGAGGTGCCCGACTTCGAGCCCAAGAAGTGGCTCGGCGACAAGGGCCTGCGCGTGCTCGACCGCCTGACCAAGCTGCTCGTGGTCGCCGCGCGCGTGAGCCTCGCCGACGCGGGCCTCAAGGCCGACGGCGCGTGGACGACGAGCGCCGGAGACCGCGTGGGCATCTGCTGCTCCAACGCGTACGGGAGCCTCGAGGCGATCACCGAGCTCAACCGCGTCGCCAAGCTCGAGGACGCCCGGTACATCAACCCCGCCAAGTTCCCCAACACGGTCGCCAACAGCGGCCCGGGGTACGTGAGCATCTGGGAGGATCTCCGCGCGCTCAACGTGACGGTGTCCGACGGCAACTGCGGAGGGCTCGACGCCTTCACGTGCGCCGACATCTTCCTCGAGGCGCAGCGCGCCGATCAGATCCTGACGGGCGGCGGCGAGGCAATGAGCGAGGCGCTCTACCTCGCGTTCTGCAAGCTCGGCGCCCTCGACCCGACGGCGACCACGGCAGAGACCGGCGCGACCAACGGCGTGCGGCTCGGAGAGGGCGCGGCGCTCCTCTGCCTCGAGACGGCGCGCTCGGCAGAGGCCCGCGGCGCCCGCGTGCTCGCGCGCGTCACCGGCTTCGGGACGTCGTTCGTCGCGCCCGAGGCCGACAGCTCGCTGCTCACCTTCTCGCGCGAGGCCACGGCGCGCGCCATCCGCAGCGCGCTCGACGACGCCGGCGTCGCGCCGGCCGACGTCGACGTCGTGTCGTCGGGCCTCTGCGGGATCGAGGCGCTCGACCGCACGGAGCTGTCGGCGATCGACGACGTGCTCGGCCCCGACGTCGCCGTGGCGACCCCAAAGGCGCTGATCGGAGAGACGCTCGGGGCGGGAGGCGCGATGGGCGTCGCGGTCGCGTGTGGGTGGCTCGCGGGCGTGCAGCCCAAGCCCGTCGCGCAGGGCAAGGCGCCCGAGAAGGTCGACACCGTGCTCGTCACGTCGGTCGGCTACTACGGCAACACGTCGGCCATCGTCGTCCAGCGCGCCTGAGCAGGCTCAGCGCACGTCGGCGAGCTCGGCGAGCGCGGCCACGACGGCGCGTGTCGTGCGCGCCGCGAAGTCGAGATCGACCGTCGCCGCGACGTCACCCGGTCCGTGATAGTGCGCGTTCCGGAAGTTGGCGGTGTCGGTGAGCATCGCGGCGGCGAAGCCGTGCGCCCAGAACGGGGCGTGATCGCTCCTGTAGAGGGCGTGGGCCAGCTTGCGGGCGCCGTGGACCTCGAGAAGCACGGCGTCTATCCCGTTGTCTTGCAAGGACTTTTCGAGCACCGGCGCCCAGACCGCGGCGCGACGGTCGTGGACGAGCGCGAGGAAGTCTCCGCGCGCGCCCGCCGCCGCGACGCGACGTGACGCGTCTGGAAAGAGCAGCCGGAAGCCCGCGGGGAACGTCTGGGAGCCGGGCTCGCGCCGGCAGCAGCCGATCATCTCGAGATCGACGACGCCCGCCACGTCGACGCGCTTGCCCGCCATGTCGCGGGCCATCGCCGCGCTGCCGAGCAAGGCGCCCGCCCGCAGGGTCTGGAGCTCTTCCATGTCCCAGAGCACGAGCTCGATGGCGTCGCGCGGGCGCGTGCGCCCGAGGCTCCGCGCGATCTCGAGCACGGCGGCGACGGCCACGCCGTTGTCGTCCGCGCCGGGGCTGCCACGCACGGTGTCGTAGTGCGCGCCGCACACCCACGTGCGCGCCGAGGCCGAGCTGCCGCGGATACGTCCGATGACGTTGGCGCCCGGACCGAACGGGCCGGTGACGATCTGCTCGTGCACATCGAGCCCCGCCTCCGCGAGCGCCGCGCCGCACATCGCGCGCACCTCGTCGTGGTGGGCCCGCGACGACGCGAGGTGACGCTCGCCGACCACGCGCCCGAGGTCACGGCCGAGCGCCTCGTGAATGTCAGGTAGGCCGCGCGGTCCCATCGCCCGCGCGAGCGTAGCCCACGCCCACCGCGAACGCCGGTACACACACACGACGCTCTGGCGACGGACGAAAAAACGTGCGAGACACGCCGGCCATGAGCTGGATCGACGACAAGGCGCGGGTCGAGCTCGCCCGCGTACGCGAGGCGCGCGAAAAGCAGGTCTACCCATACTTTCGTGAGTTCGAGACGGGAGGGCTGCACACGACGATCGGGGGACAGCCCATCGTCAACTTCAGCTCGAACGACTACCTCGGCCTCACCAACCACCCCAAGGTCAAAGAGGCCGCCAAGCGCGCCGTCGACAAGTACGCGTGCGGCCTGTCGAGCTCGCGCGTGCAGGCGACGACGGTCGAGCACGTGGAGCTCGAGCGTCGCCTGGCCAAGTGGTTCGGCTACGAGACGTGCGTCATGTTCACGACGGGCTACCAGGCGATGCTCGGCACGATCGTGTCGCTCGCCGACAAGGAGACGACGCTCGTCCTCGACAGCTACAGCCACGCCTGCATCCTCGACGGCACGTTCCTCGCGGCGGGCATCCCCGGGCGGGCGCCCGAGGTGCGCTTCTTCAACCACAACTCGGCGCGCAGCCTCGAGCGCATCCTCAAGACGCGCGAGCGAAAGAACGCGCTCGTCGTGGTCGAGGGCGTCTACTCGCTCGACGGCGACAAGGCGCACCTCGCCGAGTTCGTCGACATCTGCGACCGCTACGAAGCGGTGCTCTGCGTCGACGACGCGCACGGCACCGGCACGCTGGGCGAGCGCGGCACGGGCATCCTCGAGGAGACGGGGCTCCGCGACCGCGCCCCCATCCTCGTCTCGACGTTCTCCAAGACGTTCGGCGGCATCGGTGGCCTGCTGCTCGCGTCCGACGAGGTCTGCGATCTCGTCAAGCACAACGCGCGGAGCTTCCTCTTCAGCGCGTCGTTGCCGGTGCCCATCGTCGCGGCCGCGTCGACCATCCTCGACATGCTCGAGGCGGACGGCCCCAAGCTCGTCAAGGAGCTGCACGACAAGGCCGGCTACATGCGCAAGAACTTGCTCGACGCCGGCTTCGACCTCGGCGCGAGCAACACGCACATCATGCCTGTCATGTGCCGCGAGGAGCGCAAGACGCTCTTCATGCACGTCGCGCTGCTCGAGTGCGGCGTGATGATGGTGCCCATCACCTACCCGGGGGTGAAGCACGGCGAAGAGCGCCTCCGCGTCAACGTGACGCGCGGTCACACGCAAGAGGACATGGACCTCGCGCTCGAGCTGCTCAAGACGTACGGCGAGGCGTTCTTCGTCCTCAGCGGCGAAGACATCGGCCCGATGGTCGACTGACCGAGCGGAGGCTCAGCTCGCCGAGGCGGCGTCGTCGCGCAGCTTGGTGAGCGCGCGCGCGACGTCGTCGACCGTGGCCAGATCGCTCAGGACGTCGTTGGGGATCGTGACCGCGAAGCGATCTTCGATGTCGGCCACGAGCTCCATGACGCCCAGGCTGTCGAGCCCGAGATCGTTCTGGATGTGGTCCGCGGGCTGGATCGCGCGCCCGCCCTCGACGTGCTTCTTGAGGAGCTGGGTCGTGATCTCGAGGGTCTCGTCGTACGTGGACATGGCGAGGATCGAGCCTACCACCCGAAAATCGGACGGGCTACGGCGCGCGCGCCGATGTCATGCCGCACCGCGGCGAAGCGCGCCCGACGCGTCACGCGCCGCCGTCGGACCGGGGAGACGAGCCCCAAGGTGACAAGAGGGCCGCCGCGACGGCGCCGGGTGAGGGCGCGTCGAGCAGCGCGCGCACGACCGCCACCCCATCGGCGCCCGCGGCGCGACACGCGGCCGCGACCGCCGGCGTCGAGATCCCGCCGAGCGCGACGACCCACGCACCCGGCGCACGGGCGCGCGCTTCGGTCAGGCACGCGACGCCCCGCCCCTCCCCCTTGCCGGGCGAGGCGAGCACGGGGCTGACGAACAGGACGTCGGCGCGCGCCGCAGCGACCGACAAAACATCATCGTTTTCATGACACGGGACCGAGACGCACCCGGCGTCGCCGACCGCCTCGCGCGCGCGGTCGACCTCCGCCGCGATCTCCGCGGGCCCGAGGCCGCCGAGGCCACCGAGGTGCACGCCGATCGCGCGGCCCGACGCCGCCGCCTCCGCCTCTTGGCTCACCAAGAGCGACGTGCCGGTCCCCACCAGCGCCGAGACGAGCGCGGCGCGGCGAGCGGGCTCGCGCGAGCGCACCACGACCCCGACGGGCACGGCCTCGCGCGCGGCGCCGACCACACGCGCGACGTGCGCGACGTCGTACGCGTCGTCGGTGAAGAGCCAGAGGCGCGGAAGGGTCCCCGACGGGCGGCTCACGGTCCGCCGTCGGACGCCCCGAGCTCCGCGCGCGCGGCCTCGGCGTGGCGGTTCGACGGGTAGTGCTCGACGAGGTAGCGCAGCGTGTCGCGCGCGGCTCGGTCGTCGCCCTTCTTCTTGAAGTCGGCCGCGAGATCCCAGAGCGCGTCGCCCGCCGTGTCCTCGATGCGGAGGTTGGGGTCGGGATCCCGCTTGCACTGCATGGGGGCTGCGCCGAGCGTCGAGAGCGCCAGCGCCGAGAGGACCACGACGCGCATGGCCTACTCGATCAGCCCGCCGAGCGGGCTCGACGCGTTCGCGTAGCGGGACCGGGGCATCCGGCCTGCGCGCCGCGCGAGGCGCCCGCTCTCGACCGCGCCCTTCATGGCGCGGGCCATCATCACCGGATCGGTCGCGTGCGCGATGGCGGTGTTCATCAAGACGCCGTCGCACCCGAGCTCCATGGCGACGGCGGCGTCGCTCGCGGTCCCGACGCCGGCGTCGACGATGACGGGCACCTTGGCGTGCTCGAGGATGATCGAGAGGTTGTGCGGGTTGCGGATGCCGAGCCCCGATCCGATGGGCGCCGCGAGCGGCATGACAGCGGCGCACCCCGCGTCCTCGAGCTTGCGACAGACGATGGGATCGTCGATGCAGTACGGCAGCACCGTGAAGCCCTCCTTGACGAGGATCTTCGCGGCTTCGACGGTGGCCTCGTTGTCGGGGTAGAGCGTCTTGGCGTCGCCGATGACCTCGAGCTTGACGATCTCGGCGATGCCGAGCTCGCGCGCGAGGCGCAGCGTGCGCACCGCCTCGTCGGCCGTGTAGCAGCCGGCGGTGTTGGGCAGCAGCGTCCAACGACGTTCGCCCGCCGCCGCGGCGCCCCCGCCGACGTTCGCCCGACGCAGAAGCGTCTGCATGAGCGAGCCCTTCGACGTGTCCCGGAGATCGACGCGGCGCAGCGCCACCGTCACGATCTCGGCGCCCGACGCGTCGATCGCCTGCTCGGTGAGCTCGACGGACGCATACTTTCCGGTTCCTACGATGAGGCGGCTCGAGAACGAGCGCCCCGCGATGACGAGCGGATCATCCTGCATGACGGGTCTCCACGGCTCGTATACCCCAGAGCGCGCGCGGGCGCTCTACTCGGGCGCGCACGGCCGGCGCCTTCCAGCGGCGATGGAGCCACATCCAGCTCTCGGGGTGCTCGCGCACGAAGCCGTCGAGCAGCGCCGTCGCGCGGCGCGCGAGCGCCACGCGAGAGGCCGCGGTGCGCGGAGGCCCCGCCACGCCGAGCACGCGCACGTGCACGTCGGCCCCCTCGCGGTGCGCGGCGACGAACACCACGCGGGCTCCGGCGCGCGCGGCCAGGCTCGCGAACGCCACGTCGACGCGCGCGGGCGCGCCCAGGAACGGCGCCGTGACGCCCGCCGTCGCCGGCGCTTGATCGATGACGACGGCCACGGCCCCGCCGCTCCGCAGCACCTCGAGCGCGCGACGCGAGGGCGGCGCGCCGCCCGTGTGGGGGGCCAACGGCTCGATGCCGAAGGCGCGGCGAAGCGACGTGACGAAGCGGTCTGCGGCGCCCACGCCCTGCCTCGTCACGAGCGCCGCGGCGGGGCGTCCGCGCGCCGAGAGCTCGCGCGCGAGCCAATAGGATGCGAGCTCGAAATTTGCGGTGTGCGACGCGGCGATCACGACCGGCCCGCCGTCGAGCTCCTTCGTGAGGGTGGCGTGGGAGGCGTCGTCGAGGCGCACGCGGTCGCGGACGACACGGCGCGCGCTCTCCGGATCGCGACAGAGGCGACCCGAGAGCCAGAGCAGCTCGAGCGCACCCCTCACGAGATCGACGTACACGCGCGCCGCGACGCCCAGCGGTACCCCCGCTCGCGCCATCGCCGCACGCACGTGGCCCCGGCGCACGCGCACCGCCGGCGCGACGAGGCGCGCGACCCACCCGAGCCGCGAGAACGACGCGATCGCCACCACGCGCGCGATCAGCCCCCAGAGCGCGTCGGCCACGACGCGCGGATCAGCCGAAGCCGGCCGGGCGTCGCGCAGGCGCGCCCCCAGCGCCCTCGTACGCGACGCAGAAGATGTCGTCGGTGCAGGCCGTGGCCGTCTGCTTGGCCGTCCGCAGGTACACGAGGTCGCCGTCGAAGCGCATCGACTCGACGCGCGCGATGGACAGGCTCGCCCCGGAGTGCGCGACGTGCACGGTCATGTTGGCGCCGTCGGCGAGCGCGTAGGCGCCCTCCTTGTCCTGCTTGGCCTGCGCCGCCTTGAGGATGGTCTCGATTTGCTCGCGGGTCATGTGAGCGGTTTAGCTTGCGCGGGCCCCGCGCGGAAGAGACATTGCGCCTGATGGCGTCCGGTTCTGGCGACGGCTCCCGGCACCCCGCCCCGAGCGCGCAGGAGATCATCGTCCTCCGCGACGTAAAGAAGAGCTTCGGCGAGCAGCAGGTGCTCAAGGGCATCGATCTCGTCGCGCGCCGCGGTGAGACCACCGTGGTGATCGGCGGCTCGGGCGCCGGCAAGACGACGCTCCTGCGCCTCATCGTCGCCCTCGAGCGCCCCACCAGTGGCCAGATCTTCATCGACGGCGAGGAGATCTCGCAGCTGCCGGAGCGTGAGCTCAACCGCATCCGGCGCAAGTTCGGGATGGTCTACCAGTACGCCGCGCTGCTCGATTCGTGCACGGTCCTCGAGAACGTCGCCTTTCCGCTGGTCGAGCACACCAAGCTCTCCAAGAAGGAGATCCGCGAGCGCGTCGAGCAGAAGCTCTCCATCCTCGACCTCGATCCCAAGGTCGTGTGCGACAAGTTCCCGTCGGAGCTCTCGGGCGGCATGCGAAAGCGAGTGGGGCTGGCGCGCGCGCTCATGCTCGAGCCGCCCATCCTCGTCTACGACGAGCCGACCAGCGGTCTCGACCCCCTGACGAGCCGCCTCGTCGACGATCTCATCGAAGAGATGCGCCAGCGTTTCGGCGTCACGAGCCTCGTCATCTCGCACGACATCGCGAGCTGCTTTCGTATCGCGCACCAGGCGATCCTCCTCATCGAGGGCCGCGTCGAGGCTTGCGGTACGCCCGACGAGCTCATGGACGGCCCGAGCGACGTGGCCCGCGAGTTTATCAAGAACTCGGGCGTCGACACCTCCCGGCTCGGGCGCGTCTAGGCCCGGCCGCCGGCCGGCCGCCCGCTGGGCGTGGTTCGGGGTGCGCCCCGGCCGCCGTGAGCTACATTTGAGAAGATGGGCCCTCTTGCGCCGCCACCGCGCGCATCGCCTCCGCGACCGCGGCAGGTGCAGGCGGCGCCCGAGCCCCCGCCCGACGGGGTGGCGACGATGTCGCTCGTCTTCGGGGCGCTGGCGGTCACGTGCGCGGGGGCGCTCTGCGCCGTGCCGGCGATCGTGCTCGGGCTCATCGCGCGACGCGACATCGCCAAAGGGCGCGCGCCGAAGAGCGGCGCCCCGCGGGCCGCCGGCGGGATCCTGCTCGGGTTCGTGGGGATGGCGCTCACGGTCGTCGCGCTTTCGGTCTTCGCGGTGCCGACCGCCGAGCCGCGCGCCCACGAAGACGTGCCCGCGTCCGCGGGGGCGCGCGCCGCCCTCGAGGTCGTCGACGTCTCCGCCGCCCGCCCCCTGTCGACGCAGCTCCGCGAGATCGCCCGCGACGCGCCGGGCCGCACGCTGATCCTCCAGACGTCAGTGCGCGGCAGCTCCGAGTGCGACGCGCTCGCCCGCGCGTTCCGTGACGCGCGGATGAAGGTCGCGCTGGCGGGCATCACCATCGTGCGCGTCGACCTCGGCGCGTTCGAGCGAGAGCTCCAGGCGCTGCGCGTCGAGACGGCGTCCGCGCCATGGTTCTACCGGTTCGACGCGGATCTCCGCTGGCTCGACGCGATCAGCGCGAGCGAGTGGGACGAGAACGTGCCCGAGCGCATGGCTCCGGTGCTGCGCGCGTTCGCCGCCGGGCGCCTCCAGGTGCGCCGCGCGCCCCCTCCGGCAGGCGTCGCTCGCTGAACGCCCGGCCCGTGCTACCCTCCTTCTCGCGATGAGCGACTCCGGCCGCACCCGCTCCCCCGTCGCCCCCGGCGACATCATCGGTGGGAAATACCGCGTCGAGCGCGTGCTCGGGGCCGGCGGCATGGGGGTCGTCGTGGCGGCGCGCCACGTCGAGCTCGATCAGCCCGTCGCCCTCAAGTTCGTCCTGCCCGAGGCGCTCGCGGGCAAGGGCAACCTCGAGCGCTTCTTGCGTGAGGCGCGCGCCGTCGTGAAGCTCAAGAGCGAGCACGTCGCGCGCGTCTACGACGTGGGCCGCGAGGGCGACCAGCCCTACATGGTGCTCGAGCTGCTCGAGGGCACCGACCTCTCCAAGCTGCACAAACGCGAGAAGCCCCTGCCCGTCGCCGACGTGGCCGAGTACGTCGTGCAGGCGTGCGAGGCGCTCGCCGAGGCGCACGCGGTCGGGATCATCCACCGAGACCTCAAGCCCCACAACTTGTTCCTCACGACGCGCCTCAACGGCACGCCGCTGGTGAAGGTGCTCGATTTCGGCATCTCGAAGGCCGTGGGGCCGGCCGCCGCCGGGCAGATGCAGCTCACCGACTCGGCCGCCGTCATCGGCTCGCCCGTCTACATGGCGCCCGAGCAGATGCGCTCCGCGCGCGCCGCCGACGTCCGCACCGACATCTGGGCGCTGGGCGTCGTGCTCTACGAGCTGCTCGCGTGCACGCTGCCGTTCGACGGCGAGACCGTCACCGAGGTGTGCATCCGCGTCGTCAACGACGACCCGAAGCCGCTCGCAGAGCTGAGACCCGACATCGCCCCCGCGCTCGCGCGCGTGGTCATGCGCTGCCTCGAGAAGGAGCCTTCGGCCCGCTTCCAGTCGGTGGCCGAGCTGGGCGCCGCGCTCGAGCCCTTCTCTCGGAGCGCCGTCGCCGGCGGTGCGCCGCGCGTGTGGCGAGCCGTCGAGGCGCCTCGCGGTGCGCTCGAC
>JAGQJA010000421.1 GCA_020430845.1 Myxococcales bacterium | reverse complement strand
CGTGCCTCGCGGGCGGCAAGGCGCTCGAGCGTGATGGCGTCGGCCACCTTCGAGCGCGCGTCCTCGGCGTCGAAGTCGATGACCGCGTCGAAGCGGTAGCCGTTGCCGTCGATGTTGGTGGCGTAGGCGTCGACGTTCTGGCGCAGCGAGTTGGAGTGCTCGACCAGGAGGCACAGCGTCTCGGGGTCGTAGGGCGGGATGAGCGCGCCGGCCGAGGTGAACGCGCTGGCCGTGTCCTCGCCGGCGGGGCGGCTCGCCGGGTCCTGAACCGTCGCGCCGACCACGTGGGCCTTGAGGATGGTCTGCAGCCGCTCGTCGGCGGCATGAATCGCGGCGGGCGTCGTCACCGCCCGGCCTCCGCGTACGCGACGAGCCCGGTGGGCGTGAACGACACCGCGCGCGCCCGCAGCCCACGCTTCGCGATCGCCTCGTGCGCGGCGGCGAGGAGGGCGTCGTCGCTCGCGGCCTCGAGCTCGACGTCAGGCCCGGGCTCGGGCGGTGCGCCAGCGGACTTGCCAGCCGGGATGACGAAGAGCTTGAGGGTGCGGCGCATGGTGGACCTCGCAAGACAACGGAGGCGAGGCGCTTGGCCAGCCTGCGAGGAGGCAGTCCACCTGGGTACCGAGCATCTGGACCGCGCGCCTCGCCTCCGGGAAGGGCAAAGCCTCCCGGCGCGGGCAGCGGGGACAGGAGACAAGACGCCTTCACATGCATCGTGAGTGAAGGGGTTGTGTCCCCGGGAGAGAGCCCTCAACCAGCAGCGCTGGGGAGGGGGCACCCCGCTTCGTCGCAGCCGCCCATGGCGGTCGGGGCCGAACTGCGGTCATCCGCGGTCGACGCCGCCTCGAGCAAGAGCGTCTGCAACTCCGCACCGAGCAGGAGGTCATCGTGAGCGCCGAAGACCTGCCGGCGAAGCCGGCCCTGCGCGTCGATGAGGACCGTGGTCGGCGTCCCGCGCATTCCGTAGGCCCGCATTGTCTGCGGGATGGCTTCGCCACCTGGGTCAGGCGCGTCGACCCCGACTGGAAAGCGCACGCGGTACTCGTGGAGGAACGCCCGAAGGGACTCGACCTTCATACCGTCATGGTGCTCGAAGACGGTATGCAGGCCGACGACGACCAGGGGCGCGCCAGCGAACAGCTCGGCGACCCGCTGCGCCTGCGGGATCCCGCGCGATACGCAGCCGGGGCAGAGCATCTGGAACGCGTGGAGCAGCACGACACGACCGCGGAGCTGCTCGAGGGTGAGCGGCTCCGGCGTGTTCAGCCACTCCGTCGTTCTCCAAGAGGGAGCGAGGGTGGGCGTCGTCGTCATCAGAAGTCGCCGTCCTTCACGTAGGGGTGGCTCCACAGCGTGACCTGCAGAAGGCACGACTTGACCCACGCCGCGTACATCTTCTCGACGTCCTCGGCCGAGTGCCCCTTCTTCGCGAGGAACGGCCGGAGCGTGAAGGTCACCGGGAAGATGAGCGCGAACAGGTTGCGGAACGGCACGAGGTCCGTCGAGGGGGCGCCGTCGGTTCTGTTCTTCTTCGCCCGGTGGTGCCGGAGCCCGATCTCGTGCTGGTAGTCGAGCCACTTCTGGTCGTACTCGGCGTGGGCGGTGTCGAGGATCCACTGACCGAAACGCTTGCGCACGGCGCCGAGGTAGTCGCCGAGGGGCTTGCCGTCCGCCTTGCCGGTGAACGACGCGAGGAGGTGGGGCTGGCTCCCGACGAAGCCGTACCAGACGTCGAGGATGGCCTCGACCTCATCCTTCACGACGTCGTGCGACATGCGGAGATACTTCACGTCGTCTTCGCCGAAGAGGACGCTCGCCTTCATCTGTTCGAAGTCGGTCAGCGTCAGGGGGGACTTCGCGACGGCCGAAGTACCGTGGGTGTAGCCGGGGATGTTGCTCATGGTGTTCTTCTCCTTCTCGGAGCAAAGCTCCGCTTTGCCGTCGGCCGACATGGCCGCGGAAACGCGTGTCACTGGGTCTCGAGGCGCTGGCTCAGACGGGGCGCATGAACTGCTCCCAGAGCTCTCTTCGAGGGGCCTCGGCCGCGAGCTCGTGCTCGGCGCAGTCGAGCCGGACTTGCTCGGTCGCGAGCGGAGCGTCGACGAGAGCGCAGTGGTGCGGCGTCGCGCCGGGCCGGACATTCGGGCGGAAGTGCACGCACGTCACGCACATGCCGCTCACAGGGATGAGCCCTTGGTCCTGAAGGGAGCGGATCATCTTCACGACGCCCGAGAAGAACGCTCGCTGCTCCTCCGCCCTCAGGTCCGCGACGGCGGCGGCCATGAACTCGGGCCAAGACCGCGCCCGTGCACCGAGCTGCGCGCCCTTCTTGGTCGGCGTGAGCAAGCTCGCGCGCGGATGGCGTGGATCGGGGGACTTCGTGACCAGCGTCTTCTCAACGAGCACCCGGACCGAGTCGCTGATGGTCGGCAGCGTGACCCCGAGCCGCTGACTCAGCTCCGAGCCAGTCAGTGCGCCGTGCGTCGCGAGCGCGGCGAGGATCTGCCCTTGGGTGGCGGACAGACCCTCCTCGTTCGCCTGCTGCCAGGCCTGCTGCTTCATCGCGAGCCCGATCTTGTGCAAGCCCGTGGCGATGCGCGACGCGAGAGGCTCGGTGTTCTCCTCGAAGTACGGCAGGCTCATCCGGCTCATGAACCCTGTCTAACTTAGGACTCCTAAGTTGTCAAGAGCCGGCTCACCCCAGCACCCTCGCGCCAATCTCGCCCGTGCGCGGCCCCGTCGCCGTGCGCTCCTTCTGGCACGCAAGCACCACCGCCCAGAACTTGTCGGCGTGGCCGCGCGCGTTGCGCTCGGCGTCGAAGCTGACCTTGCCCGAGGGCAGCACGCGGCGCTTGATGGCGTGGACCTGACTGACCAGCTCGCGATCGCGGGGCAGCGTCACGTCGCGGCGCTGGAGCAGGATCTTGAAGTCCGTCGCCCAGCGCTCCTTCGACTCGTTCGTGAAGTTCTCGCCGACGACCTGCGGGAAGTCGCGGGACAGGTTCTCGGCGAGGTTCATGCCGATGCCGCTCCGGTCGATCGAGAGCCGCGCGACCGGCAGCGTGCCCAGCAGGCGCCGGAGCTCGGCCTCCTGCTCGGCGAACGGGGTCCCCTCGAAGCTCCGCAGCATTCGCGCGGTGAAGCGACCCTCGATCTCCTCGAACACCGCCAGCTCCGAGCGGTCCCGCGTGCGGCCGACGTCGAAGCCCGCGACGATGCGCCCCTCGGGCGCGCGCACGCTGGTGGGCTCGTCGTAGAGCACCAGCTCATCGTTCGTACACGGGAGGATCAGCTCGTAGGGAAAGAAGCTGTACGTCTCGTCGACGAACTTGCCCTCGAACTCCTGCTGGAAGTCCTCGATGGGCAGCGAGTCGAACTGCTCGATGAGCGTGGGGCGCCCGAAGCGCTCGACGCGCTCCTCCGTAGGCAGGTCGAGGGCGAGCTGTGACGCGGCCTTCACGTCGGTGGTGAAGAAGCGGCACAGCCACCACGGCACGTGTTGCCGCGTGTGGTGCGGGTACTTGCGCAGCTCCTCGTTGGCGATCTCCCAGAAGATGCCGCGCCGACCGAGCGGCGTGCTGCACCCTGTGAGCTGCCCGTTGCTGCGGAGGATGAGCGCCGTCGAGCCCCGGTACACCTCGCGGTCGTTCACGTAGTGCGCGAGCTCGTCGAGGTAGACGTCGCCCTTCTTGCCGCGCGGCGCCTTTGACGGGTGCGAGAGGATTCGCGAGAGCCGCTTGGTCGCGCCGTTCGACTCGAACGCCAACTCCGTCTTCGAGTCGACGACGAGC
>JAGQJA010000420.1 GCA_020430845.1 Myxococcales bacterium | reverse complement strand
GCTGGCGCGGGGGGCGTGTCGTCGACGAACGTGGGCCGCGGCACGGGGGCCGGCTCCGCGACGGGCGCCGGGGGCGGCGCGGGCGCGGCGAGCTGTGTGGCCGCGGGCGCGCTCACGACGCTGAGGTCGGTGTGCTCCTCGCCGAACGAGGGCGACGAGTCGACCGAGCCGCCCACGATCGTGCGCGACGGATCGGTGTCGGGCGCGTTCGCGGCGGCCGGCTCGGTGTCGGGCGCGGGCGGCTTGACCTGATCGGCGGGCTCGGTGTCGGGGATGCGCGAGAGGATGGCGGCGTCGACCACGGGCCCCACGATGGTGCGGCTCGGGTCGACCAGCGGGAGCGCCGGGGGCGGAAGGGTCCCCGTGCCCGTCCGATCGGGCGCCGGCGTGGCCCGTGGTGAGCGCGCGGGCTTGGGCTTGGCGACGGCGGCCGCGCGCGCTCCCGGCGGCGGCGGCACCTTCATGATCTTGGGGACGCCCGGCGTGATCGATCGCACGGCGCCGTACGGAGGCGTATGGTGCAGGCGCCGCGGAGGGCGACGCGGCGCGGACTCGTCGGCCGTCGGGGACGCCGCGACCTCGGGGGGGTCTTCGGTGAGCAGGTCTTCGACGGCCTCGCCCAGCGTGGGAGGGCTGTCGCCCGGGACCAGGGGGCCCACCGCCGAGTCAGAGACGGGCACGAGCAGCCCCTCGAAGTACAGCTTGGCGAGCGTGGAGGCCGTCGACAGGTCCTCGAACGGCGAGTCGTCGATGGCGTCCATCAGCGCGCGCTTGCCGTCGAGCAGGCGCAGGATGCCGTTGAGCTCGTCGGGGATCTCGGCGAGGCGCTCGAGCAGCTTCTCGTGATCGACCTCGTACACGGCCGTGAGCGGCGGAAGCTGCTCGATGAGGCGCCCCCACTCGTCGACGCGCCGCATGCCCTCCATCATCAGCGCCGACGTCGACGCGTCGACGACGTCCTCGACGTCGACGTCACCGAACTCGACGTCGAAGTCTGCCTCGGTCCACGTCATCAGGCGGTAGGCGGCCTCTTCTCCCTTGAGGTTGGCCACCTCCGCGTCGACGACCTTGCCGTCGCGAAAGTACACGTGCGCGCGCTGACCGCCCGACGTGAGCGTGATCGAGCCGCTCTTGCGCGACACCTCGAACGTCTGGAAGAGGTCGACGATCGTGAGGTCCTGCGTCGTGCCGCTGAAGCGCGACTTGCTCGACGCGCCCTGGATCGACGAGAGGTTCTCTTGCGTGCGCCGCGCGAGCACCACGTTCACGCGCGCGAGCAGCTCGCGGATGAAGATGGGCTTCGTGAGGTAGTCCTCGACGCCCAGCTCGAGGCCGCGGATCTTGTCTTCGACGCTGCGCTGGCTCGCCAAGAAGATGACCGGCAACGCCGCGAGCGGCGGGCGCTCCTTCATCTTTCGCACGAACGCGTAGCCGTCGAGCTTGGGGAGCCGGGTGTCGCTGATGACGAGGTCGGGGGTCTCGTGCTCGAGCAGCTCGAGGGCGCGCTCCCCGTCGAGGGCGCACGTCACGTTGTAGCCGGCCTTGCGAAGGCTGACCTCGAGGACCCGGGTGCTGCGCGGATCCGCATCGACGAGCAGTACCTTCTTCTTCGCCACGCTCCCGCGAAAGCATCCTGCTTGCAGCCGGATCCGTCAATGATTTCCCTACTTCCACGGATCGGCGAAGTCGTCGACGCCGGACCTCCTCTTCGGCGGCGGCGGGGCGGGCGCGGGCTGCGACGCGGGCGGCTTGGCCTTGGTCGGCGCCGCCGGAGCGGCCTTGGACGCGCTCGAGGCCGCGCGCGGAGCGGCACCCGCGAGGCCCGCCGTGCGGCTCGTCGTCGGAGCGCGGCTCGCCTCCGGCGCGGTCGTCCCGGGCGCCACGGGGACGGTCGGGATCGACGCCTCAGCGGCTGAGCTCGCGCTCGCGGGGGGCGGCTCGACCGCCGGCGGGGCGCTCGGCAGAGGCGTCGCCGGAGAGGCGCTCGGCGCAGAGGTCGCCGGCGAGACGCCCCGATCGACCATGGTGCGCGCCTCGGCGTCGGGGCTGCGGGCGAGCCACACGCGCAGCGCCGCCGCGACCACGATGACACCGAGCAGGGCGCCGAGCCCCGCCACCAGCGCCACGGACCGACGACGACGGCCGTCGCGCGCCTGCTCTGCGATCTCGCGCGTCACGGAGAGCTCGATGCGGTCCGCGGTCGACATCTGGCTGAAGATCGCCGGCGTCGAGGCCCGCGGCTTGGGCGCGGGCAGCTCGGGAAGGCTGTCGGGCACCGCCTCGTCGAGCGCCGCGAGGAGCGCGTCCATGTGCGCGAAGCGATCTTCGGCGCGCTTCGCGAGCGCCTTGAGCACCACGGCTTCGAGGGCCGGGGGGATTTCGGCGTCGGGGGCTCGCCGGCTCGGCGGCTCGGGATCCTGCCCGATGTGCTTTCCGATGATCGCGAGGTAGCTCTCGCCGTCGAACGGCACCGTCCCCGTGAGCATCTCGTACATGACGACGCCGAGCGCGTAGACGTCCACCCGGTGATCCGTGCGCAGCCCGTTCGCCTGCTCCGGCGCCATGTAATACGGCGTACCGAAGACGATGCCCGGGCGGGTCAGCTTGCTGCCGCCCATGATCTTGGCGGCGCCGAAGTCGACCACGCGCACGTCGTCGAGCGGGCGGAGCTTGCCGCAGAGGAAGATGTTCTCGGGCTTGAGG
>JAGQJA010000419.1:26295-29454 GCA_020430845.1 Myxococcales bacterium | reverse complement strand
ACGGTCCACGTGAGCGCGCACGTGAGACCGCGGCTGCACCCGTTCTTCACGTCCATCGCCATGCCGGCCTCGCGCGCGTCGGACATCACGCTCACGCAGTCCTCGGCAGACTGTGCGGCGTCTGCGGGGGCGGCGGAGAGGGAGACGGCGACGACGGCAGCGGCAGCGACAGCGACGAAGAGGTGGCGAGAGGACACGAGGCGGGGCTCCTTGGCGTGCGGGGTTCCCACGGCCAGACAGCGGAGCTCTCCAGAAGTTCCCGCACACGCAACCGCAGGCGCGGCCGCCGGCGCAACCGCCGACTACGTGCCGATCTGCGGGTGCAGCCCGCTCTTGCGCTTCTTCTCGTGCGGCGGCCGGAGGTGGCCCACGAGGTAGACGCCGCTCATGAAGCCGGTCCACGAGCGGAAGTGACGGAACGTCGTCATCCACTTGAGGACGCGCGGGCCCTCGGTGGCGGCGCGCACGCCACACGCGGCGGCGTGCTCTTGCGCGTGGCCGAACGCGTCGGAGATGCGTCGCTGGACGACCTCGGGCGCGCAGCGCTCACGGGCGATGCGGGCCGCGGCCTTGCCGAGGCGGGCACGCTCCTGCGGGTCGGCGAGGAGATCGAGCACCGCGCGACCGAACGCGAGATCGCCCTCGATCTCGCCCTCGGCCCGCTTGCCGGGCGAGAGGAGCACGCCGTTGACCCGGTCTTGGATCTGCGCGCTCACGCCCATGCCGTCGGAGAACGCCACCGTGGGCGTGCCGCACCAGAGCGCCTCGCCGAGCACGTTGCCGTAGGTCTCGCTGAGCGAGCCGTGCGTGAACACGTCGCAGTAGGCGTAGTAGTCCACCATCTTGGTGAACGGCACCTCGCCCGGGAAGAAGACGCGGTGCGCGACGCCCTCCTCGCGCGCGATGCGCATGTAGTACTCACGGTCGGGGCCGTCGCCCAGCATGGTGAGGGTCGCGTCGCGCTCCACGGGCGCGATGTGCCGCGCGAAGATGCGGATGATGCGGTCCTGGCTCTTTTCGCGCGTGTGGCGGCCTGCGCAGAGCAGCCGCGGTCCGCGCCACGACGTGCCGTCGACGGCGAGGTGCGTGTACGGATCCTCGCCGAGCGGGCGGTCGAAGATGGCCGGCTGGACCGCGCGGGGGATGACGTGGATCGGCGCGGTGACGCCGCGCTCGCGCCAGTAGTCGCGCAGCCCCTCGGACAGCACGACGAGGCCGTCGGAGTTGTTGTAGATGCTCGCGAAGAGCTTTTCGTACGGGCGGCGCAGCGTGATGTCGAGGCCCGCGTGCACGGCCGGCAGCTTGGAGATGCGCTCGGGCAGGAGCACGTCGTAGGCCGCGACCAGGTGCGTGGTGTTCACGCAGAGCAGCGGGATGCCGCGCATCTTGCGGAGCCAGACGCCGAACTCGAGCAGGAGCGTGGTGGTCTGGGCGAAGACGATGTCGAAGTTCCACCGGCTCGCGTCGTAGACCCACGACTCGAGCGGCAGCGGAATGTGCACACCGGGATAGGTCTTGAGCGGGACGGAGGGCAACGAGACCGTGCCGGGGGCCAGCTCGTCGGGCGTCGCCTCGGGATCGTGCGGCCCGATGACTGTGACTTCGTGACCACACCGACGCAATTCCTGGTACAGAAACCGTGTCTGGAACGCCGCACCGTTGGCGTACGGGATCCTCGTGAAATCACTCAGGATGGCGACTCGGAGCGGGCGGCCGTGGCGGGCGGCGAGGGCCGCGAACGGCGCTACGCTCTCGACCGGGCTGTGGCCCGTTCGCTCGGTAAAGGCGGATCGCGGTGCGTTCTCGAGGTGCGTAACCTCGTGCGCAAGTGCCGATCGCGCCACAGTCGAGGGGCCGTCGTTGCCAGGAGAAGAGCCTTGAAGATCCTGGATGTGACGGAATTTTATTCCGAAAGAGGAGGCGGGGTTCGAAGCCATCTGACGTCCAAGGGTCACGTTCTGTGCCAACTCGGCCACGAGCATGTCGTCGTCGCCCCGGGCCCCCACGACGAACAGGTCGGCGATGTAGCACGACCGGGTGGGAGCGCACGCGTGATCCGCCTACAGGGACCGCCCTCACCCTACGATCCCACGTATCATCTCTTCACGCGGTTCGACAAAATCCGCGAGATCTGCGCAAAGGAGCGCCCCGACATCCTCGAGATCCACTCGCCCTACCTCGCGGCGGCGGGCGCCCTGCGCGCGCGGCGGTCCGACTACGGCGCGCGGACCTTCCAGTGGCACTCGGACTCGATCGACACGTACCTGGGCGTGCTCCGGGCGGGCATCGCCCGAGACGAGGCCGCGCGCGGACGGGCGGCCGTGGCGCGGACGGCCGCGGGACTCTTGCCGAGCGCGGCGTGGCGCGCCGGCAGCGCGCCCTTCTGGGCCCTGTCGCGTGCGATCGCCGCGCGGTGCGACGCGACGCTCGTCGCCTCGCGCACCCAAGCCGACAAGCTCGAGGCGCACGGGATGGCGCGCGTCGTCCGGAGACCCTTCGGCATCGACCACGACACCTTCGCGCCCGAGGCGCGAACGGACGAGGCCCGCGCGCGGCTCCGTGGTCTCGCCGGCGCGTCCGAGGGCGCGACGCTGCTCGTCGCCGTCGGCCGGCTCGCGATCGAGAAGCAGCTCGCGTTCGTCATCGACGCCGTCGGGCGCGCGGCCCGCGGGCGAGACCTGGCTCTCGTCGTCTTGGGCGACGGGCCCGAGCGCGCGCGGCTCGAGGCCCGCGCCGCGACGCAGCCGAGCGGCCGCTTCGGCTTCGCGGGGTTCGTGAACGGGCGTCAAGAGCTCGCAGCCCTGCTCGCCAGCGCCGACGGCCTCGTGCACGGGTGCCCGTGGGAGACGTTCGGCCTGTCGATCGCCGAGGCGATGAGCGCCGGGCTGCCTGTGGTGGTGCCTGACGAAGGCGGCGCGAGCGAGATGCACGATCCGGCGTCGGGCGAGACGTACGCGGCGCTCGACCTGGCGGCGTTCGTCGCGGCCATCCTCCGCCTGAGGGCGCGGTTCGACGACGGCGAGCGGGCCGCGATGAGCGCCGCGGCCCGCGCCCGCGCCGCCGAGCTCCCCACAGTCGTCGGCGCCTTCGAGGCTCAAGTCGATATTTATCGAATGATTTTGAGTCATTCGAGGAGGTAGGGCCGAGTCCTACCTATTT
>JAGQJA010000419.1:0-26121 GCA_020430845.1 Myxococcales bacterium | reverse complement strand
GTCAACACGGCCGCGACCGGCACCGGCGTCTTCAGCTACGACGATGTCTCGCGCAAGTTCTGCGGGAAGATCACCTACAGCGGCCTGAGCGGCGCGCTCAACGCGGCGCACATCCACGCGGCCGCGGCCGGCGCAAACGGCGGCGTCAAGGTCGCGCTCACCGCGGCGGCCTCGCCCATGACGGTCGACGTGACGATCGACGCCGCGGACACGGCGGCGCTCGCGGCAGCGGGCCTCTACATCAACTTCCACACGGCGGCGAACGCCGGCGGCGAGATCCGTGGTCAGATCCTCGCGGGCGGCGCGGGCGACCCGTGCATCGGCGGCGGCGGCGACGCGGGCACCGACAGCGGCGCGACCGTCGACTCCGGCGCGAGCAGCTCGGGCACCAGCGGTACCTCGGGCACCAGCGGCACCTCGGGCACCAGCGGCACCTCGGGCACCAGCGGCACTTCGGGCACCAGCGGCACCTCGGGCACCAGCGGCACCACGTCGTCGGGCGCGACCCCCGCCCCTGCCAAGGACGACGGCGGCTGCTCGACCACGGGCACCTCGCCCGAGACGCCCCTGCTCGCGATCGGCGCGGGCGTGGCCGTCGCCGCGCTCCTCCGCGGCCGTCGCAAGAAGAAGTAACCCCTGAGCTTGCCTCGTGAGGGCGGCGCGGGCAGCATGCGCCACATGAAGCTTCGCGTCGTCCTCTCGGGTCTCGCCCTCTCTACCCTCCTCGGCGGCTCTGCCTCGGCCGCGACGCACCAGCTCGTCGCGACGCTCGACGGCGCGCAAGAGGTGCCGGCCGTCAACACGGCCGCGACCGGCAGCGCCACGCTCACGTACGACGACGTGACCAACAAGCTCACGGGCACCCTGACCTACCAGGGCGTCACGGCGACCGCGATCCACATCCACGAGGAGAAGCGCGGCGTGAACGGCGGCGTCGCGCTCGACATCGGCGCGCTCCCGAGCCCGATCGCGATCGACCTCACGGTCGACGAGGCCAACGAGCCCGCGCTCTTGGCCGAGGGCACGTACATCAACATCCACAGCGGCAACTTCGTCAACGGCGAGATCCGCGGTCAGATCACCGCGCCGCCCGCCGACGCGGGCTCCGACGCGGCGACCGGCGACGGAGGCGGCTCGTCGAGCGGGGCATCGAGCAGCGGGGCGAGCAGCGGCGCGAGCGGCAGCTCCTCGGGCGCATCCTCGAGCGGCACCAGCGGCGCGACCACCACGCGGGTCGACTCGGGCACGGCGGCGCCGCCGGTCAACGACGACGGCGGCTGCAAGACGAGCCCTGCCTCGGGCGGGGACGGCAGCGCGCCTCTGCTCGCGCTCGGCACCGCGGTCGCGCTGGGGATGCTCGTGCGTGGCCGACGCGGCCGACGCGGCCGCTGAGCGCGATCCCTGACGTCGTCAGCCCGGCGCCTCCCGAGGGCCCGCTCCGGCATCAGAGTGTGCTAGGAATCGCGCCCTCATGGCAAAGACCCTCGTCGAGAAGCTGGCGATCGAGCTCGAGGCGATCGATCAGATCTACACCACCGAGTTCGCCAACCAGTCGCGCCTCACGCGCGACCCAGACCAGATGGCCTCGCTCGCCAAGCGCACGCAGGCCGTGATCGCCCAGGTCGACGCCATCCCGGTGGCGGCCCAGGGGCCCGATCTCGTACGGCTGCGCACGGCGGCGGCCACCAACCTCGCGCTCTACGAGAGCGAGCACGCGGCCATCCTCAAGGCGCAAGAGGTGGGCCCCGCGTTCGAGAGCTTCTCCACCGAGGCGACGAGCGCCAACTTCGTCTTCGCCCGTTACGGGCGGCACTTCGCCGGCCACAACCGCGCGACGCGCGACACGGCCCTGCTCGGCGAGATGGTCGACGAGCTCAAGCAGATCGACAAGCGCATGGCCCAGATCCTCTCGGAGAAGAAGATCCCCGAGTTCGAGAAGGACCGCGAGGTCGTCCGCCAGAACCTGGCGATGTACCAGAAGGAGATCGAGCTCATCGAGGCCGCGCAGAAGCCCGACGACGCCGACCAGCGCGCCAGCCTGCTGGCCGACCTCGCGAACAACCAGTTCGCGCTCTACCAGCTGCACTTCGCCGGCGAGCCCCGCGTGTCGCGCCGCCCCGCGCTGCTCATGCGCATCGTCTCGTCTCTCAAGAAGATCTTGGGCGAGATGGACAAGCTCAAGGCCGGCGGCTTCAGCGCCGAGTACAACGACAAGAACTCCGCGATCGTCAAGGATCGCCTCGCCACGTACGAGGCGGAGCTCGGCGAGGTGCGCAAGGCCCGTCAGGGCACCGCCATGAGCGACATCATGGGCGAGCTCGGTGGGGCGGCCAACAAGCTGTTCGACCAGTACCGCACCAACTTCGCCGACAAGGCCCGCACCGCCGTCGACATGACCTTGCTCGGCGGCATCTGCGACCGCCTCGGCGAGATCCGACGCCAGATGCTCGATCTGTCGATGGCCGAGGACAACGAGGTCAACGCGCGCAACCTCGAGATCGTCACCGAGCAGCTGATGATGTTCGAGGGTGAGTACGAGGCCGTCGCGCAGGTCCAGAAGAAGAGCTGAGGCCTCGACGTCCGACAGATGCAGGTACACGTATCGATCCACGACGTTTCGCCCGCGTGGGAGCGCGAGGTGGATCTCGCGCTCGAGCTCTGCCACGCGGTAGGCGCGAAGCCGGCGCTGCTCGTCGTGCCCGACTTCCACGGGAGGGCGCCGCTCGCCGACAGCCCCGCGTTCTGCGAGCGCCTGCGCGAGCTCGCACGCGACGATCACGAGATCCTGCTGCACGGCTTCTTCCACAAGGCCCGCCCGCCGGCGACCGACGACGCGCCCCTGCACGGCCGGCCCAACGGTCTGCGGTGGAAGTTCGCGCAGAAGGTCGTCTCGGCGGGCGAGGCGGAGTTCAGCGACGTCTCGCGCGAAGAGGCCGCCGAGCGACTCGACGCGGGCGCGCGGGCCCTGCGCGACGTGGGGCTCGAGCCCACCGGCTTCGTGCCCCCGGCGTGGTCCATGCCGGGCTGGCTCATGCCGATGCTCGGCGCGCGGGGCTTCGGCTTCACCGAAGACCACTTCGCCGTCTACGACCCCGCCGGCGGCCGGTCGCGGCGCAGCGTCGTGCTCAACTTCGCGAGCCGCACGCCCGGTCGCCTCTTCTCGAGCGCGCTCTGGTGCCGCGTCGCGAGGCCGCTCGGGCACGTGGCGCCGGCGCGCGTGGCCATCCACCCCGCCGACATGCGCTTCGCGCTGCTGCGCGACGAGGTGCGCTCGTTGCTCGCGTGGTCGCGCGGCCGCCTCGTCCCCCGCGCGAGCGATCTGCTCTCCTGACGCGCTCGGCGTGGCCCGCTCGCCCACGAGCCGAGGCGCGTCGTCGAAGGGAAGATCCGCGAGCACCGCGCCGTACACGCTCGCGGGAGCGCGAGCCGCTCCTTGCTCACCCGCCCTGCGGCGCTAGAACTCGCTCTCGCATGCTCGCTCCCGTATCCCGCCGCGTCTCCGCGCTCGCCCTCTCGGCGGGGCTCGCCGCCGCGCTCTCGTCGTGCTTCGTCGCCACGGCCGTGGGCGGCGCGTTCGGCGCCGACTCGAGCTGCGATCGCCGCTACGGCGCGAGCAAAGAGCCCGCGCCGTTCTGCCAGGAGATCGAGGACACGGTCGCCGGCTCGGAGTTCCGCGAGGACTGCTCCACCAAGCTCCAGGGCAAGGCCGCAGAAGAGGGCTGCCCGCGCGACAAGATCCTCGGGGGCTGCCGCATCTCCAAGGAGAACGACGACGGCTCCGTGGTCACCGATTGGTACTACGACGTGCGCGATCTGGTGGCCGAGGGAAAGATCCCCGAGAGCAAGCGCGTGAAGAGCGCCGAAGAGGTGCGCGCCCTCTGCGCCGACCGCAAGCGCTACGAGGACGGGGCCACGTTCGTCCCGCCGTAGGGAAACATCCTACCCCCTGAAAAACGGGCCGCGCGCGCCAGGAATGCGACGCCACGCGGTTGCACGTCACTCTACTGTGAGGTACGCCACCTCACCCCGTCGGAACGCCGCCTACAGCCCCCGGTGCCCCCATGCGCTTGTCGTCGCTCTTCGTGCTCGCCCCCCTCGCAGCCGTGCTCGTCGCGGCCTGCAGCTCCTCGAGCGACGACGCCGACCCCGCGGGCACGACGCCCCCCGCGATCACGCCGCCCGCGCCGACCGATCCGGTCACGCCGCCCGGCACCACCGAGCCGACCGACATCGTCTTCGGCGCAGGGGCAAAGTTCGGCGCGCGCGACTGCGGCGTCACGCTGTGGTGGGCGGGCGCGGCGGGCGACGTGAAGGTGGGCGGCGAGATGAACGCGTGGCAGCCCGAGCCGACCAAGAGCGTCGGCGGCGCGCACGAGCTGCGCGTCGAGCCGAGCGCCGCGGTCAAGGCCGGCGGCATCTACGGCTACAAGTTCGTCGTCGACGGCAACTGGATCACCGACCCGCGCGCCGAGCGCCGCAAGATCGTCGGCGGCATCCTCAACTCGGCGTTCCGCATGCCGACGTGCGAGGCGGGGCCCGAGCTGGTGGCGAGCAAGCTCACGGCGAGCGCGACGGGCGACGTGAAGGTGCGCGTCACGCTCCGCGCCGCCAAAGACGGCTCCAAGGTCAAGCGCGTGCTCGCAGGGCTCGACCGCGGCCCGCTCCCGGCCAAGAGCTGGACGGTCGACGACGCGGCCGGCGCCGTGGACTTCTCGCTCGCCGGGCTCGCCAAAGGAAAGCACCGCCTCTCGCTGCGCGCCGAGGACGAGGCCGGGCGGCAGGCCGAGATCGTCGAGCTGCCGTTCTGGGTGGAGGACGAGGCGTTCGACTACGCCGACGGCGCGCTCTACATGCTGATGATCGATCGCTACGCGAACGGCGATCGCGCCAACGACAAGCCCATCGGCGCGCCCGTGGAGTACGACGCCGACTGGCACGGCGGCGATCTCGACGGCGCGCTCAAGGTGCTCAAGACGGGCTACTTCGAGAAGATGGGCGTGCGCACCATCTGGCTCTCGCCCGTCAACGCGCAGACCGACAAGCACGAGTCGGGAGACGGCGGCTACCGCTACAGCGCGTACCACGGGTACTGGCCGATCAAGGCGCGCGCGGTCGAGCCGCGCTACGGCGGCGAGGCGGCCCTCAAGGCGTTCGTCGCCGAGGCGCACGCGCGCGGCATCCGCGTGCTCGTCGACCTCATCAACAACCAGGTCCACGAGGACCACGAGTACGTCAAGCCGCACGCGAGCTGGTTCCGCCGCGCGTGCAAGTGCGGGGACGACGCCATCGGCTGCGGGTGGAGCCAGCGGCCGTTCGACTGCCTCTTCCAGCCCTACCTGCCCGACATCGACTGGACCAAGGACGACGCTCAGGAGCAGTTCATCGCCGACGCCGAGAGCTGGATCACCGAGATGGACCTCGACGGCTTCCGCGTCGACGCCGTCAAGCACGTGGAGCCGACGAGCATCTTCAACCTGCGCGCGGCGCTCAAGCGCCACTTCGAGCAGGGCGGCGAGCGCGTCTTCATGGTCGGCGAGACGGCCGTGGGCGAGGGCGACAGCGGCACGTTCTTCGGAGAGACCTACGCCAACGGCTACCAGTGGATCGACGCGTACACGGGCCCCACGGCGCTCGACGGACAGTTCGACTTCCCCACGCGCCACAACATGGCCGACGGTCTCGTCAACGGCCTGAAGCCGCTCAACGAGGTCGAGGGCGAGCTCAAGAAGGCCGAGAACAACTACCGCAAGGACGCGCGCCACGTGCGCTTCCTCAACGGGCACGACAACCCGCGCATCGCCAGCATCGCGGCGCGCGACGGCAAGCTCGGCTGCAGCTGGGCGAGCGGATGCCGCGGCGATCAGCTGCCTCCCCTCGCCTACTCCGACCCCGAGGTCTACGCGCGGCTGCGGCGCGCGACGACGGTGCTCTTCACGCTGCCCGGCGTCCCGTACATCTACGCGGGCGACGAGGTCGCGTTCGGCGGCGGGGCCGATCCCGACATGCGCCGCGACATGTCGTTCGCCGAGCCCGAGCTCGCGGGCGTGCGCATGGCCAAGCCGGGCGGCACGCCGGCCACGCTGACCGCCGATCAGATCGCGCTCCGCGACTGGGTGCGCAAGCTCGGCGCGGCGCGCGCAGGCTCCAAGGCGCTGCGCCGCGGCGCGCGCGTGACGCTCATCGGCAACGAGGCCGACCTCTGGGTGTACGCGTACCAGGCGGGGCCCAAGGAGATCGCCGTCGTCGCCATCAACCGAGGCGGGGCGGTCAACCGCGCGGTGCCCACGGCGGGCCTCGACATGGCGGGCGTCACCGGCTTCCGCGCAGCGGTCGACAAGGGCATGGCCACGTGGTCGGGCGGCACGCTCACGGTCGCGCTCGGCCCCGGCGAAGCGGGCGTCTTCTTGGCCCAGTGAGCCGCCGCGATCGCGGCAGGCCCACCGCGCGCGCACCCGGGAGAACCCTCGATCGGGGCCCACGAAGGGGCTTGCGGGTCCGAGGCGTGCCGAGTAAGTTCCGCCCCGCCAAGTCACCTCTCACGAGTTGGCGAGGCCGGGGCGTAGCGCAGCCTGGTTAGCGCACTAGACTGGGGGTCTAGGGGTCGAAGGTTCGAATCCTTTCGCCCCGACTGGTTCCGAGAGGCCGATAACCTCTCGGAACCTTTCGGTTTTGTGGGGTCGGCGCGACACGCGTCAGGGCGGCGCGGGCTCGAACGTGAGCGTCGTGTCCTGGCAGCCCGGATCGCTTCGCTTGCCCACGACGACGCGATCGTCGTCGGGCATGCCGACGTTCGTGAAGTTCGACGTGGCCGTGCCGCCGCCCGCGCATGTCTGCGCGCCCGAGTTGCACAGCAGGTTGGGGCGCGCGACGACGTACGGCCCCTTGAAGACGCCCTTCGTCTTGCCGGTCGGCGACTTGCCGAGCTGGAAGAACGCGCTCGGGCGCGACGCGATGCCGGCGTCCCCCTGACAGGGCGGCTCGTAGTCGAACGTCGGATCGCCGTCGCAGATGTTGACGACGAGCGTGATCTTGCACCCCGACGGGACCTGGATGGCCGAGTTGCAGTCGGAGTTGGGGAGCGGACGCGTGACGGCGCACACGCCGCCGATCTCCGTCGTCCCCGCCGGACACGCGCACGGGGGCGCGTCGATCGATGCGTCCGAGCCCCCGTCGGGGGGAGCCGACGTCTCGGAGCCCGTGTCGACAGGCGCGTCTGCGCCCGTCTCGGGGGCTGCGTCGCACCCGTCGAAGCACGGGTCCACCTCGTAGCCCGAGATGCCCGCGATGCCCGTGCACGCGGCGATCACCGACGTGGCCGCCATCGCCAGTGCGAGCGCGAGCCGTCTGCCGCCGCGGGCGAGCATGCGAGCATTATCGCGTCCTTTTGCGGTTCTCGCCACACCATCGAGACCTTGCGTGGGCCGCGCGCTTCGGTGACGATGAAGGCGTGGATGCACGGGCGAGGCTCGCCGGGCTCGCGGCGCTGCTTACGGCGCTGCACGTCGCGGCCCCCGCGGCGGCGCGGGAGCCCACCGCCGCCGAGGCGCAGAGCGCGCTCGAGCTGTACAAGGACGGCAAGCAGCGCCGCGAGAGCGGAGACCTGCCGAAGGCCCTCGAGAAGCTCCGCGCGGCCTACGCGCTCGTCGAGACGCCGATCACGGCGCTCGAGCTCGGTCGCACCCACGCGATGATGGGCCACCTCGTCGAGGCCCGCGAGATCCTCATGGGCGTCGCGCGCATCCCCGTGCGCAAGAACGAGTCCGCCAAGGCGCACGAGGCCCGCACCGAGGCCGCACGCCTCGCCGACGAGCTCAAGCCGCGGCTCGCCACGCTCACGCTCAAGATCACGGGCGCCGAGCCGTCGGGCGGCGCCACCGTGCGCGTCGACGGGGTCGAGCTCCCTCCCGCGGCGTGGACAGCGCCACGCATCGTCAACCCCGGCCGGCACGTCGCCGAGATCGAGCGCGACGGCAAGAAGACCGAGAAGATCGTCACCCTCAAGGAGGGCGAGGCGCTCGACGTCACCGTCTCCGCCCCGGCGGCGACCCAGGCCAGCGCACCGCCGGCCGACGGGCCCCCCGAGCCTCCCCCGCCGGCACCGGAGCCGAAGGGCGGCACGAGCCCGCTCGTGTACGCCGGCTTCGGGACCGCGATCGTGGGCGTGGGCGTCGGCGCGGTGACGGGCATCCTCACCTTGTCGAAGGCGAGCTCGCTCGACGAGGCGTGCCGCGACGGCCGCTGCCCGCCGAGCGCGCAGTCCGACATCGACAGCGGTTCGACCACGGGGACGATCTCGACCGTCGCGTTCATCGTCGCCGGCGCGGGCGTCGCCGTGGGCGTCGTGGGCATCGTGCTCTCGGGCAAGGGTGACGCGCCTAAGCAGGGGCGCGCCTCGCTCGCGCTCACGCCGGGCGGCGCCATGATCCACGGAACGTTCTGAGCGCCCAGGCGCGCCCGCGCCCGACGCGGCTCCCGATCCCATGCATATGCATGGGAATGCCGGCGCGCTCAGAAGATGGTGTCGTCGCCGGTCTTGGGCTTCTTGACGGTGGCCGCGGGCTTGGGCTTGGGCGGCGACACGGCGACGGGCGCCCTGGGGGCCGCCTTGCCGCCCGCGGCGACCTTTGCCGGCGCCTTGACGGAGCTCGAAGGTGCGGGGGCCTCGCTCGACGCGGGGGGAGGCTCGGTCGCCGACGGCGTGGGCTCTGCCGCGACGGGCGTCGTCGCGCTCGGCGGCAGCTCGACGGCGACCTTGGGCGGCTCCGGATCGGGCGGGCGCGCCGTCGCGCGGAGCGCCACGACGCCGATGACGAACGCGGCCACCGTGAAGAGCCCCGCGCCGACGCCCACAGCGACCGCACGCGTCTTGCGCGAGGGCCCCAGCGGACCGCCGACCAAGGCGCCGACCGTGCCGGCGCTCGTCTCTTCGTTGGGCCCGACCGCGCGCGGGTGAGAGTGGCTGTCGGTGGTGGGCTCGAACGACAGGATCTTCCGCTGCGAGGCGCGATCGGTCGCGGCGCCGACGGCGCGATCGACCATCTTTCTGCGGCTCGTCACCGACGCCTCGAGGTGCTCCTGGAAGAAGCGCGCGACCTCGGTGTTCGTCGCCGGCGTGGTCGAAGCCTCGAGCGCGTCGCGGAGCAGCCCTGCGCTGGCGTAGCGGTCGTCGGGGCTCCGGCTCAGGCAGCGACGGATGACGGCCGCGAGCGCGGGAGGCACGCCGTCGGGGAGCGGGTCGGGCTCACCGCCGTTGACCGCGCGGAGGATGCGCGCGGCGTCGTTGTCGGCGTCGAAGGGGGCCTTGCCGGCGAGCAGGTAGAACGCGACGGCGCCGATCGCGTACACGTCGGCGCGGCGATCGACCGGCAACCCGAGCGCCTGTTCGGGCGCCATGTACGCGACCTTGCCTTTGATGATGCCGGTGGCCGTCTCGGCCGAGAGCCGCCCGGCGGCCTTGGCGACGCCGAAGTCGATGACCTTCGCGACGCCGTAGTCGTCGACGAGGATGTTCTGCGGGGAGACGTCGCGGTGCACGATGTTGAGCGGCGCGCCGTCGGCCCCGCGCATCTCGTGTGCCACGTGCAAGCCGCTACAGGCGTCGGCCAGCACGCGGACGGCGATGGCGTACGGGATGCGCTTACCGTCCTGCGCCAACACGCGCTGTAGGCGGTTGAGCGACTCTCCCGCGATGTAGTCGAGCACCATGAACGGGACGCCGCGGTCCTCGCCGACGTCGAGGATCCGCGCCACGTTCGGGTGATCGATCGACGACGCGATGCGGGCCTCGTCGATGAGCATCGTACGAAACGCCGTGTCGGTCGCGTGGTCGGGCAACACCGTCTTGAGCGCGACGAGGCGCTCGAAGCCCTCGAGCCCGTGCGAGCGCGCCAGCCACACGCTCGCCATGCCGCCCTGCCCGATCTTGCACAGGAGCTCGTACCGATCGAGCCGGTCGCCTGGCTCGAGCAGGTTGGGAGGCATGGAGGACGTCGACACGCCTCTTCATTATCGCGGCCCGCCGCGCGCGACGGCAAGGCGCGCGAACGGCCCCGCGCGTAGGTGGCGCGCCCACATGAGCCCCTGCCGCGCGACGCGCGCGCCCCGCCGGAGGCCCGCGTGCGCTACCCTGCCCGCATGAGCGCGTCTGGCCACGACGAGCAGGTGCGCACAACCGCCTCGGCCAACGCCGAGCGGTGGTCGGCGGACGACGACGCGTGGCGCGGGTACAAGCGCGTCGGCGATCGGCTGCTGCTCGACGAGCGCGCCGAGCGCACCCTCTCGCTGGTCGAGCCGCGGCCGGGCGGCGCGTACCTCGACGTCGGCTGCGGGCCCGGCGTGCTGACGCGCCTGCTGTCGGAGCGGGTCGGCGCGGCGCGCACCGTGGGCGTCGACCTGACCGACCTGGGCGTCGACTTCGAGCACGTCCAGGTCGATCTGGATCGTGATCCGACGCTGCCCTTCGCGGACGCGACGTTCGACGTCGTCAGCTGTCTCGAGACGCTCGAGCACGTGCACGACACCGACCTCTTGGCGCGCGAGCTCCGTCGCGTGCTCAAGCCCGACGGATACGCGATCGTGAGCGTGCCGCGGCTCGACGCGCTGCTCGCGATCCTCATGCTCGGCGCCGGCATGCAGCCCCTCGCCGTCGAATGCTCGCTGCGCCGCCGCTATGGCGCCCCCGACGAGGGCACCCAAGTCTCGGGACACGTGTCGCACTTCACGCTGCGGGCGCTCAAGTCTCTGCTGCGCGCGAACGGCTTCACAGTCGACGCGATCGAGCAGGCGAGCGCGTACACGTCGTGGATGTTCACGCAGGAGCGCCCGAGCCCCATGGTGCGGCTGCCGCTGTGGGTGCTGTCGAAGATCCCGTTCAAGAAGGACGACATGATCCTTCGCGTGCGCCCGGCCCGCTGACCTCGCGCGTGCGCCGGCGCGCGGACCTCGCGCGTGCGCCGGCGCGCGGACCGTGCGTGCGCGAGGCGCGGCGCATCGACCTGCACGCCGCTTTCGGCGCGTGACGCGGGGCGATCCCCTGCTATACCTACCGCTCCCCACAGGCGCACACACGCGGAGAACTGAATGATCTTGAAGACATCCCGCAAGTCGGGTGGCCGGCTCATCGACTCGAAGTCCCTCACCGAGGAGTACGAAGCGAAGGAGCTGTCCCGACGGCAGATGCTTCAGTCGGCGATGGTGGCGAGCGTGGGCGCGTGGCTCGGGACGGCGGGCTTGGCCGGCTGCACCACCAACGTGACGACGATCAAGCAGGCCCCCGAAGAGGCGCCGCCGGAGGACGGCACGCCGAGCCCCGACGCCCCGGGCGCCACCAAGACGCCTCACCTCGTGGGCATGGGCTACCACGCGACCGACCGCGCGGCTGCGCTCCGCGCGGCGCTCGAAGAGACCGTGGGCCTCGGGATGATCAAGGCCGGTCAGAGCGTCTGCATCCGCGTCAACAGCAACTCGGGCGACGTGTATCCGTACTCGACGTCGCCCGACACGCTCTTGGCGGTGGGCGGCATGCTGCGCGACCTCGGCGTCACCGACATTCGCATCGGCGATCGTTCGTTCTGGGGCGATCCGAACACCGCGGGCAACCTCGAGGCGAACGGCATCGCGCAGGCCGCGCGCACGCTCGGCACCAAGGCTGTCGTCTACGACGACAGCGTCGACTGGATGACGCTGGGCAGCGCCTCGGTCCCCAACTGGAAGGGCACCGTGCGCCTCCCGACCACGGTGACCACGGCCGACCACGTGCTCATCCTCTCGTGCGTGAAGACGCACTTCATCTCGTCGGTCACGATGTCGCTCAAGATCGCGCTCGGCCTGGTGCACCCCACCGACCGGCAGCGCGACGGCAACCTCAAGACCCACGACACGCGCATCCTCCACCAGCAGATCGCGCAGATCAACTCGGCGTTCACGGCGTCGCTCGTGATCCAAGACGGCTACTCGGCCGTCATCAGCGGCGGACCGACGATGCGCGACAAGCCCCAGGGCGCCCCCGCGGGTTGGTCGGGCGGCATCACCGGCGATCCCAAGGTCTTCATCGTGTCGCCCGATCGCATCGCGGCAGACGTGGCGGGCATCGCCGTGCTCCAGACGCTGAGCCCGGCCTACGAGCAGGTGCAGAAGAGCACCGCGTTCGCCAACCCGATGATCCAGGCGGCCATCGCCGCTGGAAACCTCGGGATCACGAGCCCGGCGGCGTTCGACCTCTCGGGTCCGACCGTGCCGAGCCTCGAGACGTTTCTCGCCAAGGCCCGCGCCGCCTGAGGCTCACGCCTCGCGACGGCGGCGCCGCACGAAGGCGCCCGCCGCGAGGACGAGCAACCCCGCGCCGCCGACCTCGTCACGACGTGGCGCGGTCGCGCGGCAGGCGCAGCCGCTCCCGCCCGGCGTGAGGGTCGTCAGGCTCGGCTCGACGACGACGTCCGTCTGCGACGCCGCGCTCAGCAGCGCGCCGTCGTGCGCCCGCACCTTGAAGGTGTACGTCACGGGCTCTTGCACGGGCGGAGCGATGAACGACGGGGTCGCCGTCGCGGTGTCGCGCAGCTCGACCGCCGGTCCCGCGATCTGCGTCCAGAGGAACGTCAGCGGGAGATCGCGCGGGTGCGTGGCGCTGCCCTCGAGCGTGGCGACCGAGCCCGACGCGACGCGGACGATGGGCCCGGCGTCCACCTTGGGGCCGTCGGGATCGCACTGGTCGGCGTGCGGCTGGTACGAGAAGAAGGGCTTGCTCGTGGCGCCGCCGATCTCGATGTCGTCGATCTCCCAGCCCGGCGCGCCGAAGCTGTACCCGGTGCCGGCGCGGAAGCGCACCATGACGCTGGGCGGCGCCGTGGGGAACGTGAGCTCGAACTTCGCGTCGAGCCACCGCTCGGGGTAGCCCGGGCTGTCGGCGCCGAACGCGGGGCGACCGGCGAGCGCGTTGTCGCGACGGTTGGGATCGATCTGCGTGTTGTAGCCCTTGGCGCCGTAGGCCTCGACGTCGAGCCAGGTCACGCCTCCGTCGATGCTCACCTCGACGACGCCGCCGTCGAGCGGTCGCCCGGTCCGGCGTGACTCCGCGAACGAGTAACGATGGCGGAACGAGATCGCGCACGTGGTGCCCGCGATGGTGAACGGCGGAGACGTGAGCTTGTGGTCGGACGGCTCGGTCGCGTTGGGGATGCCCCACCACGCCTGCTGGTCCTTGCGCACGCGCGCCCACTTGGCGCTGCCGCCGGAGAGGTCCTCGCCGGTCACGACCCAGGCCGTGCTCTTGGTGTCGACCGTGTCCTTGGTCGCGGACTGCGGCAGCTCGTCGGCGTCGTAGCGCGTCGGGAGCGAGAAGTGCACGATCCGCTTGTCGACGAGCGTGGGGTCCGTCACCTGCACGTCGAGCTCGATCGGGGCGCCGCGCGCGCCCGCGGAGATGCTCGCGCGCACCTTGACCTTCGCCGAGTCGAACGGGACGAGCGGGCGCACCTTGACGGTGCCCGTGTCGACCAGCGTGACGCCCTCGGTCTTCGTCGCGAGCTGCACGGTGGTCGACGGGAGGATGTCGGTGCCGGCGTTGCGCACCGTGATCTCGACCGTGCCCTCTTCGCCCTCGTCGAGGATCCCGTCGCGATCGCACGAGATGACGTCGTCGTTCACCACCGCCGAGAGGACCTCGACGTCGCTGCCGACGAGCGTGCTCTCGACCACTCCGCCGTTGTCGGCGCTGTCCTTGGGCGGCCCCTTGGCCCCCACGCCCGCGCCTCGCCGCGCGAACGCCTTGAAGAACGCGAGGAAGTCGGCGCGGTCGGTCGCGAGCGCCGCCGCCAGGACCGCGTCGCGCGCCTCGAGCAGCGTCGGGTCGGGCGGCGTCGCCTTGAGCGACGCGACGAGGTAGCGGCGCATCTGATCGCGCGCCGACTCGAAGCTGTAGCGCCCGTCGCGAAGAAGCGACGCAAAGCACTCCCAGAGCATCGTGGCCCACACCTCGCCGGTCGCGTGCACCTCGGCGTTGAAGCTCCCGTCCTCGCCGAAGCTCGTGGGGACGTTCGTCGGGAGCGGCACGCCGTTCTGGATGTGCTTGAACGTCAGCGCGTTCTTCGAGAAGTCGATCGAGTACGGGACGCGACGCGTGCCGAAGTAGATGTCGGCGCCGCCGCCGCTCGTGGCATAGCCGCCGTTGGCGTACGCCCCGGCCCAGTCGCGACCGCTCGCCGTGTTGACGTCGCTCGCCCGGACCGTCGTGATGAGCGCGAGGAAGTCGCCCCACCCTTCGCCGAGGCCGCCCGCCTGGTTCGTCGTGAGGCCGTTGCCGTCGGCGACCAGTCGGTTGCTGAGCACGTGGCCCCACTCGTGGGCGACGATCGTGGTGTCGAGCGCGCCGTCGAGGTCGATCTGCGTGTCGCGCTTCATGCGCACCGTGGCGCCGGCGGCGATGGCGCCCTCGAGCGCCTGTCCGTCGCCGAGCGCGAGCGAGAGCACGGGGATGCGCACGTCGGCCGCGGTGCCGCCCATGTACGGCGGCGTGTTGGGCGACGCCGACGACGCCACGTTGGCGATGATGATCGCGATGCCTCCGGCGTCTTGCACGGCCTGCGACTTCTGCACGAACGAGCAGGAGCCCCGGTGCACGAGCACGATCTTGCCCGCCGCGCTGGGGCCGATGGGCTGACACGCGTCGGCGGCGTCGCCGGTGCCGTCGTCGGCGAGCACGACGGTCCCGTTGAGGTCGAAGACGTCCTGACCGAACTCGCCCGCGGTGCCCACGGGCTTGCTGCCGGCGATGCCGGGCGGCGTGAGCACGTCGAGCGAGGCCGTGGTGGGGCCCGAGAACACGTACATCTGGATGCGGGGCGACGTGCCGTCGGGCGGCGTGACGGCGTCGGCGTTGTTGCGGCCGCTGTAGTCCTGCGCCTCTGCGCGCAACGGATCGCCACCGACGCCGCCTCGGCCGAAGTTCGACCGCTGGTGGTTGCCCGACGCCTCGTCGAAGCCCGCGTCGTAGAACCAGTCGTGCAAGAAGTTCGTGACGTAGAAGAGGTGGACGGTCGACGCGTAGATCGACGTCGGGACGGCACCCGGCGACTGCGCCGTGTCGTACGAGTAGTCGAACGCGCGCGCGCCGCTCAGCGGCGGCTGCACGTCGGTGTTGGTGAAGCCGTCGGGATCGCCGCGGTCGGAGTACGCGTTGACGTTGTTGCCGAAGGTGCTGGTCGCGTCCGGCGCGAGCCACGGGTCGTTGCGCGAGAACGGGTAGTTCTGCAGTGTGACCGCGCGGCCCGGGATGAACGTGAGCGGGCGACGATCGGGCACGCCCGTGGGGTGCGGCGTGCTCGTGTCGCCGTGAGGCCCGTCCATCGGGAAGAGGTCGTCGTTGACGTACGCGCGGTACGTGAACGCGTCGGCGCGCCGCAGGTCGTTGGAGAAGAGAAGCCGGCCGTCGACGGCCGAGAACACGAAGCTCCGCGACGGGCCCCGCTTCGTGAGCACGTCGACGTAGTGCGCGGGCACGAGCTCGACGGCGTCGTCGTTGCGCACGGGGAAGAGCACCGGCTTGACGCGCGCGGGTGCGTAGAGCTCGGGGAGCGCGTACGCGTGGTACGGGCCTGCGTCGACGGGCGCGGGCAACGACGCCCCGCGCAGGCGCCGCATCCACGGCGCGTGCAGGTTGCGCTCGGGGTCGAGCTTCTCGAGCGTCGCGAGGGCCGCACCGAGCGCCTCGGCCTCGGTCTTGACGAACGGCTGGTCGGAGCCGCGCAGCGACGTCGCGAGCAGCCCGGCGCCCGACACCGGAACGCGGTCTCGGGTCATGAGCACGCTGACGCCGCCGCGGAAGACGTCGAGCCCACGCACACGCTGCTGGAAACGAGCGATGACCGGGCCGACGCCGACGTCGTGGATCTGGGGAGACGAGAGCGTCTTGGCCGCGTCGGGCGTCATGCGCCACGCGCGGGCGATGTCCACGAGCGTCGACTTCGCGGCGTCGACGTGCGTGGCCTCGGGTGTCACGCTCTGGTCGAACCAGACGAACGACGGCGCGCCGAGGCGCGGATCGCGGTGCCCCACCGCCGCCGATCCGTCACCGCGCGCCGCTGTCTTCTTCGCCTCGGGCGGCGGAACGTCGGTCGCAGCGCAGTTGGCGAGCGTGGCGACGAGGACGACAGACAGCGGAGTGAGGACGCGGTGGGTACGCATGCGGCGAGCGTTATCGCACCGCATCGCGGCCTTCGTCTAGCGCGGCGAACGCGCCCGCCGCGCCCCGCGACCTGGATTTTTCCGCCCTGTGCGGCCCGCGACCGACCAGATGGCCGAGCCGCGGACGCCCAGCGTCACTTCTTCTTGGTGCTGCTGGTGCGCTTGACCTTGGTGGCGCCCGCCCGACGGCCGGCCGCGGCCTTGGTGGCGCGGGCCTTGGGGGCCGTGGCTTTGCGCGCCTGACGCCGCTCCTGCGCCGACGACGCCTTGGCGCGATTGGCCGACTTGCGCGTCGACTTGCGCGAGGGCTTGCCCGCCGAGTCCTCGAGCTTGACGCTCGCCTTCTTGCCCGCGCGCTCGGACTTGTTGCGCTCGGCCGTGTGGCCCTTGCCCACCTTGCGGTCGGTCGCGCTCACGCCCACCGCCGCGGTGTCGACGTCGGCCGCCTTCTTCGTCGCCTTCTTCTTCGGCGCGGGCTTCTTCTTCGCGCCGGAGCGCTCCATCTTGCTCTTGAACCGTTCTGCCTTGGTCGCCATGTCTCCCAGCATACTCGGACGGCGCGGCAGCTGTCGCGGCCCAAAGGCGACGCCTCGGTGCCGGCCACGGAGCGATTGCCACGCGCGCCGGCATCGGGTACCCGAGGGAGCGGAGAACGATCATGACCAAGCGCATCCTCGTGGCGACGGATCTGAGCGACGGCGCGGACATCGCGCTCGACCTGGCCAAGACGATCGCCGAGCGCGACGGCGCCGAGCTGGCCGTGGTGCACGTCATCCCCGACGTGGGCCCGGTGAACATGCTCTTTCCCCAGGCGAACGAGAAGGCCGCGCTCGCCATCACCGACCTGACGCAGCGTGCGTCCGAGGCGCTCGAGGCCAAGCTCGAGGCCAGGCTCGGCGGCTTCCCCGCGCGCGTCTTCGTCGATGCGGGCGTCGACTACGAGCGCATCATCGACCGCGCCAACGAGCTGGACGCCGACCTCGTCCTCGTGGGCAGCCACGGCCGCACGGGCCTCGCCCGCGCGCTGCTCGGCAGCGTCGCCGAGAAGGTCGTCCGCAACGCGGGCCGGCGCGTGCTCGTCGTGCGCCCCGGCCACGACGGCCCGGTCATCTCTGCGACCGACATGTCCGAGCCGTCCCTTCCCGCCATCCGCGCGGGCGCGGCCGAGGCCAAACGGCGTGGCGCCGAGCTCATCGCCGCTTATGCCCTCGAGGTCAGCGCCTACCCGCCGGGCTACGCGGCCGGGTGGCCGTTCGGCATCTACTGGGACGGCGTCGACCCCAACACGGTGAGCCAGCTCCGCGAGGCCGCCAAGTCCGCGCTCGTCAGCGCGTGCGAGCTGGCCGAGGCCAAGGCCGAGCCGCGCATCATCGAGGGCAACGCGGCGGCCGAGATCGCACGCCTCGCCGAGACCACGGGCGCGTCGCTCGTGGTGACCGGCACGCACGGGCGCACCGGCCTCACACGGCTCGCGCTCGGCAGCGTCGCCGAGAAGATCGTCCGCCTTTCACCGTGCTCCGTGCTCGTCGTGCCCGTCCCCGACAAGTGACGACGACGGTCAAGGCGCGAGCGGCACGGTGAGGGCGACGCGGCTCGTCGCTCCCTTGCGCACCTCGACGCTCGCGCGCACGCCGGCGCCGGCCGCGCCCACGAGCCACGCCTCGTAACGACCGGGCGGCAGCTCGCCCTCGACGCGGTCGCCGTCCCGCACGGCCACGATGCGCATGATCTCTGCGCGCCCCTGCCCCACCGCGAGCGCGACCTCGGCGCCCTTGGTCACGGGGACGGTCGACCCGGCCGCGTTGACGAACGTGACCGCGACCGCGCCGACGTCGCCCCCCGACGCGCGCGTGAGCTCGGTGACGAGGCTCGACGAGTCCGGGCGCTCGCCCACCGCGACGACGCGTGCAATCTGCAACTCTAGCGCCGGACTGACCACGCCCGCGGCGCCCACGCGCAGCTCGGACACGCCGTCGGTGGTGGTGGCGTCGACCCTGCCCTCGGTGGACGTGTACGCGACGCTGCTCGCGGCGCCGATGCCACCGACGAACGGTCCCTTGGCGTCGCCCGTCAGCGGGTACGCGTGGCCCGTCGCGAACGGCCGGAGCGAGCCCCAGGCGAAGCGATCGACGAGCGCCGGCACCGTCACATCGCGCTCTCCTGCCGCGCGCACGGCGCTCGAGACGAGCATCGCGCGATCGGCGCGGGCGAGCGCGTACGACGTCTCGACGCGCAGCCCGTCCGCGGAGCACGCGAACGTCACCACGGCCGTGCCGTCTGCGTCGTCGCGCCCCGTTCCGCCGTCGCACGTCAGACCGTCGAGGTTCGCGAGCGGGGTGAAACGATCGAGCTCGTCGACGCGCGCCTTTGCGTCGGCCACGTCGACCAGCGCCCCGCGCGACAAGACGAAGACGACCTCGTCGTTCGCGAGCCGCCAGTCGCCGACCGCGCCGCGAGCGCTCGCGCCCGAGAGCGAATCGGCGGCGACCATCGCACGCGCGTGGGCTCGGGCGGCGGGCGGAGCGCGCTTGGCGACGGCCGGTGCGCGACCGATGAGACCCGCGCGCTGCGCCGCGCCCGGGCTCACTTCGATCTGCGGGGTCCCGTCCCAACGCTTGGCGCAGCCTGTGGCGAGCACGACGAGCCCAATGGTGAGCACCCACCGACCTCTTGCCATGGTCCTACGACGCCGCGGCGCCGCTCCTCCTTGGGCCGGCACGGTCACGAGCCGGCGCGAAAGGTCGCGAGGAAGCGCGCCAGCGCTTGGGCCTTCTGCACGAGCGACGCCACCTCGATCTGCTCGTCGACCGTGTGAAAGCCCACCCCGCGCGGCCCGAGGCCGTCGATCGACGCGATACCGATCGCCGACGCCGTGCTCGCGTCCGACCCGCCACCGATGAGCGCCGCCTCGCCGCCTCCGAGGCCGCTCGCCGTGGCGCACGCCGCGTACGCCTCCATGACGCGCCTGCTGGCCTCGGTCCGCTCGAGCGGCAGGCGGGCGACGCCCCCCTCGAGCTCGATGTGTGTGCCCGGTACGGCCTCGGCGCACTCGCGCGCGGCGCGCTCGAACGCCGCGACGAGCGCGTCGGCGTCGGCCTGCGAGCAGAAGCGGATGTCGACGAGCGCCGTCGCCCGATCGCACACCGTGTTCTTTCCTTGGCCACCCTCGATCTTGCCGACGTTCACGGTGACGCCGCGGTCGTAGTCCGTGAGCCCTTGCACGCGGTCGATGAGCTTCGCGAGCGCCCAGATCGCGCTCGCGCCGTCCTTGTGGTTCGCGCCCGCATGTGAGGCCTTGCCCGTGGCGATGACCTTGAACCCGCCCGTCCCCTTGCGACGCGTGATGATGGCGTCGCCCTTGCGCCCGGCCTCGAACACGAGGCACGCGGCCGCGTCGCGGATCGCGTCGCGGATGACGCCCTGCCCCTCGGGCGACCCCACCTCTTCGTCGGACACGACGACCACGCGGAGCGGGGGGAGCTTGGTGAGATCGCCGGTGGCCGCGAGCGCGCGGAGCGCCCAGGCGACGACGACGAGCCCGCCCTTCATGTCGAGCACGCCCGGGCCCCGCGCGAGGTCGCCGTCTCGACGAAACCCCTCGAAGGTGCCGGGTGGGAACACCGTGTCGAGGTGCCCCACGAGCGCGATCGGAGCCCCGGCCGCGGCGTCGGCTTGCCACGACGACGACACCACCAGGTGATCGGCGTAGCGCGTGCTCGGCACCACCTTCTGCGCGAAGTGCTCGGAGCGATAGAGCTCGGCCAGGCGGCGCCCGACGTCGCGACCGCCGTCGGTGTTGTCGGTGTAGGAGTTGACGGAGACGAGCTCGGCGATCGCCTCCTCCATCTCGCGCTGCCGGCCCTCGAGCCAGCGCGACGCGTCTTCGGCGTGGGTCATGCGCGCGATTATGCCGCGATCGGGCGCGCCGCCCCGCGCATTTACCCCGCGCGCCCGAGCGACGCCCGATTCTGCGTCCACAGAACGCGCCGCGCCGTCACCGCGCGACGACGTGCACGCCGCGTTCGTCGGCCCACACCACGCGCGACGCGTCGACCGCGACGGCACTGATCTTCTGGCCGGCGGCGCACGCGACGGGCCTCCCTGCCCCCGGAGGGGCGGCGAGGTCGACGGCGCGCACCGTCCCGCCCGCGGCCTCGTCGACGCGCATGAACAGCGTGTCGCCGTCGAGCGCGGCGACCCCGAGCGCCCCGGCAGACGCGCCCTCGAAGAGCGCCTTGGGGTTCGCGCCCGACAGCTCGCGGCGCTGCAGCGACTTGCCGTCGGTGCACGCCGCGAAACGCGCGCCCACTCCGAGCTGACACGCGAAGTACTCCGAGCCGAAGACCTCGCGCGCCTCGCCGAAGCCCGTGCGCTCCCCCGTGAGCGGGTCGAGCGTTGCGGGCAACCTGAAGACGCGGTTCTTGGCGCGCACGAACCAGACGTCCTTGTTGGCGAGCTGCGCGTGCGACAGCCCGAGCGCGTCGGTCTCGGGCGACGCGGGCGTGAGCTCGGTGGCGGCGCCCGTCGCCTTCGTCACCGCGTAGAGGGTCTCGCGGCCGTCGGTCTTCTCCGTCTGCACGAACAGGTGCGTCTCGTCGGACGCGAAGAGCGTCGTCGCGACCGCGAGCCACGTCGGCTGCGAGACCGTCCACTGCACGTCACCGCTCGCGCTGAGCCGACGCACGCTCGCGCCGCCCGTCGCGGAATCGCCGAGCTCGACGGTGTAGAGCCCGCTCGCGTCCGCGCGGACGCCGCGGAGCGCCGTGCTCGCATAGATCTCCGAGCGCGTCGATCCGTCGACACCGACGCGGAGCACGCGCGACTCGGCGCGGTAGAAGACCACGTCGCCCACGAGCGCGACGTTCGACACGCGGAGATCGTCCGTGACCCGCGCGCCGGCGGGACACGCGGGCGAGGTCGCAGGCGGCGCGGGCGGCGCGGGCGCGGGCGCCTCGTCGGTCGCGGGGGTCGGCTGGGGGGCGCTGCCCCTCGCGAGCCCTGGAGACTCGAGCCCGTCGCTGCAACCCACGACCGCCAGGCACACGAGCCCGACGACCGATCGAAAGACCGGACCTTCCATGCGCTACCTCCGTGCCGCGTGGGCGGCGAATCGACGGATCTCGATGACGCAGCGCCGCGCGCCGCGCACACGCCAGCACCTCAGCACGAAGAGTGCCGGCGAGCCGTGCGGCGAATTTCCGTTAGAACAGCAATTTTACATCTTCAGCGTATGTAAAATTGAAGCTCCAATGGATCCGCAGGACCCCATCAGGGGCGATGTGGGACCGGCGTGGAGCGACACGGCGTGCGAGCCCCGCCCTGAGGACGCGAGCAAGCGCGCCTAGCGACCGCACCGACCGGCGACGCACGTGCGCCCGTTCGGACACTCGAGCCCCTCGGTGCCGACCTCGCCGCACGCGCGACAGCGCCCTTCGAAGCAGACTTGGCTGGCCCCCGTGCACTCTCCAGCGTTCCTGCACGGGCATCGCCGGTCGACCGGGCAGCCCTTCATCACGCCGTCGGCGCCCAGATCGAGCGGCGCGCACGTCCGCGACGCCGGGCCCGCCGAGGACGGACAGAGCACACACTCGGCCGGCGCGCCGGCGCACGAGGCGACGCACGCCTCGACGCACGCCCCGATCGCGTCGCAACGCACCTCTCGGGGATCACACGGGTGCCCGGCGTCGTCGACCGGCGTACCCGGCTCGACGGCCCCGCCGTCGGGCAGCGCGGGGGGCGGCGCCGGCGTGCCCGGTGGAGGCGTGGGATCGCGATCCGAGACCTCTCCCTCCTCGCTCGAGCACGCCGCTGCGACGAGCGCCGCGGTGATCAAGAACATCGGCCAAGCGAGCGCCCCCTCGCGCTTGGGAAATTGCATGCGCATACAATTGTCCAACTACGCGCGCGCGCCATGAATTTTCTCCTCGCGCCGAGGCGTTTTGGAGGGGCCCGCCGCACGACGTGCGATGCCGCGCACATCGCCGGTGATGCCGATGGCCCTCAGGCGCGGCGCGCGCGGCCGCACATGCGTCGCGGCGCCCTCTCTGGTAACTTCGCCGACCATGAAGAAGCGCTTCAAGGCAGCGGTCATCGGCGGCAGCGGGTACGGCGGTGGCGAGCTGATCCGCCGACTCCTCCAGCACCCCGACGTCGAGCTCGCGCGTGTCGCGTCGGTCGACTTCGTGGGCGAGCCGCTCTCGGCGGCGCACCCGAACCTCGAGGGGCTCACCGACCTCGTCTTCGAGGAGATCCCTCCGGCGAAAGCGGCCGAGGACATGGACGTGGTGCTCTTGGGCCTCCCCCACAAGGTCAGCGCGACCAAGATGCCCGAGCTCATGGCCACGGGCGCCAAGGTCGTCGACCTCTCCGGCGACTTTCGCCTGCGCGACGCGGCCGTCTACAAGCGCTACTACCACGCGGACCACCCGTGCGCCGGCCACCTCACCGACGGCTCGTTCGTGTACGGCCTGCCCGAGCTCAACCGCGAGGCCATCCGCACGGCGCGCTACGTCGCGTCACCGGGCTGCTTCGCCACGACCATCGAGCTCGCGCTCCTGCCTCTCGCGCGCGCGGGCCTGCTCGCCGGCCCCGTCGAGGTCGTCGGCATCACCGGCTCGTCCGGCAGCGGCGTGGTGCCGTCGGCGGGCACGCACCACCCCGTCCGCGCGGTCAACCTCCGCACGTACAAGCCGCTCGATCACCAGCACATCCCCGAGATCGTGCAGACGCTCGCCGACGCCGGCGCCAAGGACCTCTCGATCCGCTTCGTGCCGGTGAGCGCACCTCTCTCGCGCGGCATCCTCGCCACGTGCTTCGCGCACGTCGACGCGAAGACGTCGCCCGACGAGATCAAGGCGCTCTACACGAAGGCGTACGCGAACGAGCCCTTCGTGCGCGTGCCCAAGAAGCGCCTCCCCGAGGTCGCGGCCGTCAGCGGCACCAACTACGCCGAGGTGGGCGTGCAGGTCGGCGCCGACGAGGCCGAGCCCGGCAAGCGCGTCGTGGCGTGCTTCGGCGCGACCGACAACCTCATCAAGGGCGGCGCGGGGCAAGCCATCCAGTCGATGAACATCCTCCTCGGCCTCGACGAACACGCCAGCCTCGGTGATCCCGGGGGTTGGCCGTGAGCGTCAAGGGCGCGATCGTCCTCAAGCTCGGCGGAGAGGTCGTGCAGGGGCCGCACATGGCGGCGCTCGCCGCCGACGTCGCGGAGCTCACCCGGGGCGGGACGCCTGTGGTGCTGGTGCACGGCGGCGGGCCCCAAGCGACGGCCCTGCAGAAGCAGCTCGGGCAGACGCCGAACATCGTCGGAGGCCGTCGCGTCACCGACGACGCGACGCTCGACGTGATGAAGATGATCGTCGCGGGCAAGGTCAACGTCGACCTCTGTGCCGCGCTCGTCGCGGCGGGCGCCAGGCCCGTGGGGCTGCACGGCGCGAGCTCGTGCGCGGTGCGCGCGGTCAAGCGGCCGCCCGCGCGGGTCAGCGGCGGCGGAGACGAGCCGGTGGACTTCGGGCACGTCGGCGACGTCACCGGGCTCAACGAAGAGCTGCTGGGACTGCTCGCGTCGTCGGGCTACGTGCCCGTGCTCGCGTGCCTGGGGTGCGACGAGCAGGGACACACGTTCAACATCAACGCCGACGCCGTCGCCAACCAGGTGGCGATCCGCCTCGAGGCGCGCGCGCTGATGCTCGTGACGGACGTGCCCGCCGTGCTCCGCGACGTCGCCGATCCCTCGAGCCGCATCTCGACGATGACCATCGCCGAAGGTCGCGCCGCGATCGAGAGCGGCGTCGTCACCAAGGGGATGATCCCCAAGCTCGAGGAGTCTTTCGCCGCGATCGAGAGCGGCGTGTCGAGCATCTACGTGCTGGGTCGCCTCGCGTGCGGCGAGCTCGTCCGGGCCGTCCGCGAGCCGGGCTCGGTGGGCACCGTGCTCACGCGCTGACGCGGCGGGTCACTTCGAGACCTCGTCGCGGACGCTCACGGCCTGGTCGATCGCGTTCTTGACGGACGCGCCGGTCGCACCTGCCGACTTGAGCGACGCCTCGAAGCACTTGCGGATCTGCTTCTCGGACGCCGCCGCGGTGGCCTTGGAGCCGCTCTTGGCGATGTCGCCGAAGCCGGCGCGCGCGCTGTCGATCACGGCCTGCGCGCGTCGCACGCGCTCCGCGCCGTCGACGCCGAGCTCGCTCAAGATCTTCACGAGGCCCGGGAAGCTCTTGTCGACGGTAGCGCGCACCTTCTCGGCGAGCTTCGCGTCGGCCGCGCCCGTGATGACGAGGCCCACGTGGGGCGTCGAGCACTCGGTCTGGTTGATGGTGGCGAGATCGCAACGCGCGCGGCAGTCGGAGCTCACCGCGGGCGTCTTGAACCCGCCGGCGCACTTCGGGTCGGACAGCTCGACCGTGCACTTGCCCACGCAGACGTCCGCGCAGATGGCCGGCGCCGACAGCGCGCAGGTGCCGCTGCACTGACCGTCGCACTCGCCCTCGACCGGCCCCTTGTCGCACGTGCCGACGCACGTGCCGGCGCACGGGGCGCCGCGGGTGCGTCGACCGTCGCAGGTGCCCTTGCAGAGCCCGCCGCACGTCCCCTTGACCTGACCGTCGCACACGCCCGTGCACTTGCCCTTGCACGGGCTCGCGGCCATGGCCTCGCACGTGCCTTCGCAGTCGCCGTCGCAGCGACCTGCCATCGCTTCGCAGTCGGCCCGCAGCTCCTTCGACGCCGCCGACGAGTCGCAGATGCTCGCGCACTTGGCCATGAGCGTCGCGGGCACCTGACACACGGGGCTGCGCACGACGAGGCGCATCGCGCTCTTGGGACCGAGCTTGCCGCGGATCTCCTTGGCCACTTTGATCGCGGCCGTGCACGCGTCGGCGCCGCTCCGGTAGTCGCCGTCGTCGCCGAGATCATGCGCGAGCGTCGCGCAAGAGATGCCGAGGTCCGCGTCGAGCTTCTCGGAGAGGAGGTTGAGCTCGATGGCGGCGAGCGCGCCCGCGCGCAGCTTGTCGGCGGCCTCGGGAGAGATGCGGTACGTGTTGGCGAAGTCGAACGCGCCGATGTCGTCGGCCTTCGTGACGTCGGGACACTTGTCGAGCACGGGCGGCGGCGGCGGCGGCGGCAGCGGCTTGGCGGGCGCGCACGCCCACGCGGCGGCGGTCACGAGCCCGACGGTGAGCGCGCGACGCAGCGGACGGTGAGGAGTCTTCATCGGCACGATCCGTGCGGGAAATACCATGCATCGCGCTTCGCGGGCCAACCCTTTGCGCCGGGCGACGCGCCGCGCGACGGGCGTGGCGCGACAGAACGCGGGTGGGCGCAGACGATCGCGGCTATAGTGCCGCCCGATGAACGTCGTCGTGTGCGACGCGGGGCTCGGCAACCTGATGAACGTGGTGCGCGCGGTCGAGCGCAGCGCCCCGGACGGCGCCCGCGTCTCGCTCTCGCGTGACCCCGAAGCGGTGCGTGCGGCGGACGCCGTCGTGTTCCCGGGTCAGGGCGCGTTCCGCGACTGCGCGCGCGCCCTCGCCGACGGCCTCGGCGACGCGCTCACCGAGCAGATCCGTCGTGGCACGCCGTACGTGGGCATCTGCCTGGGCCTGCAGATCTTGTTCGAGCGCAGCGAAGAGGCGCCCGACGCGCGCGGTCTCGGCGTGCTCGCCGGCGACGTACGCCGCCTCCGGCCCGGGACCGACGAGCTGGGGCGCCCGGCGAAGCTCCCGCACGTGGGGTGGAACGCGGCGTCGCGCACGGACGCCTGCGCGCACCCCATCGAGGCCGCGTTCGACGGCGACCCGTACTTCTACTTCGTGCACTCGTTCGCCGCGCACCCGACGGACGCGGCGGTCGTGGCCGCCACGGCTCACTACGGCGAGGACTTCACCGCCGCGGTCGCCAGAGACAACGTGTTCGCGTGTCAGTTCCACCCCGAGAAGAGCC
>JAGQJA010000418.1:27973-36984 GCA_020430845.1 Myxococcales bacterium | reverse complement strand
CCGCGTCGGCCTTGGCCTTCGCGTCCGCGTCCTCGTCGTCCGCGTCCTCGTCGTCCGCGTCGGCTTTGGCCTTCTTGGACTTCGCGGCCTTCGCGTCGTCCTCGTTCGCCTCGCTCTTGGACTCGGCGGTCCTCTTCTTGAGGCCCTTCTTCTTGCGCTTCTTGGGCGCCTCCTCGTCCTCGTCGTCTTCGGCGCGGCCACGACGCTCGTCGCCGTCGCTCGGCTTGATCTCGCCGAGCGACTCGAGGCTCATCGCCACCGCGGGAGCCTTGCGCGCCTGCTCCCAGAACTTGGCGTAGAAGTACGAGACGACCAGCGCGCTAAGCAGGCCGATCCACTGGCTCGTCGAGAGCTGGATGACGTTCTGCTTTCCGAACGACGGCGGCCGCAGCATCACGTACGCGACGATGGGCGGCACGATCGCCAGGGCGCGGGCCACCGTGCGGGCGCGCGCGTTCGAGATCCCGAGCGAGATGCCGAAGACGAACGCGAGGCCGAGCGCGAAGAGCGACCCGGCGACGAAGACGTGCTCGGGCAGCGACGGCCCGTACTCACCGCGCTCGCTGTCGTCGCGGATGATCTCGAGGAGGAAGCGCAGGTAGCCGTAGCCGAACGCGAACAAGAAGAAGATCTGCCCGCGGAACTTCTGGTGCTTGCGCTGCCAGAGGAGGAGCACGAGCAACAACAGACCCACGAGCGACTCGTAGATCTGCGTCGGATGCACAGGCAGCGAGGCGTTGGCCTTGAGCACCTCGGCGCCCATCGGCGTGCCGCGGAACGCTTCCATGTGCTTGACGAAGGCTGGCGAGCCGTCGCCGCCCTCGAGCGTGCCGGACGCCCAGTGCGGGAACGTGCCGATCTTCTTCAAGAACGCGGGAGCGGTCTCGGGCAGGCGCTTGCCGAAGTCGCAGCCGAAGAGGTAGCAGCCGATGCGCGTGATCATCAGACCCGACGCGAGGCTCGGCACCGCGACGTCGGCCCACGGCAACAGGCGGATCTTGTGGCGCTGCAAGAAGAGCCAGCTGCCCAGGTACCCGCCTAGGAACCCGCCGTACGCCACGAGCCCGCCGCGGCGCAGCGCGAAGAAGTCGGCCGCCTCCTTGAACTCGTCGGGGTTGGTCACCACGTAGAGCACGCGCGAGCCGAAGAGCGCCGCGAGCGCCGTGATGACGTAGCAGTTGGCCATCGTCTCCTTGGGGAGGCGATCGTTCTCGGCGAGCTTGAGCGTCAGGTACCAGCCCACGACCAGCGAGAGGCCGAGCATCACTCCGTAGGAGTAGATGGGGAGGTTGGGCGCCTGGTACTTGGTGGCGCGCATCGCATATCCGGCGATGCCCGCACCGGCTGCGACGACGATCGCCATCGCTGCGGTGGAGCGATCGTTCTTGCGGATACCCACGATCGCGTAGACGAGCGCGATGGCCGCGACGGCCGCCAGCGCCCACCAGAGCATCAGAGGCCGGTTGGGCAACGGAATTCTTACGAGAATCGGGTGCATGGCTCGGCCGAGGTTCTACACGACCCCGGACACAAAGGCACGTCCGCGGACGAGCCCGCGCCGTGGTGCGCTCGGGGCGGACCGTGATAAGGAAGAGCCGTGAATCGAATCAGCTTTTCGGTCATGGCCCTCGTGGCCGGCGCGGCCTGCGTGCCGGCCTGCGTCCCGGCAGGCAACGCGCCCCCGTACGATGCCGGCGCCGCCCCGGCGCCCACCTCCACCTTTCGGCCCTCGGTGAATGTGCTGGGGTCGGTGTTCGAGGACGACTTCGAGCGCCCGGACGCCGCGACGGGCACCTGGGACTTCGACGGCGCGGTGGCCGACGCGGACGACAAGCCGCCGCGCGTCGCCGTGCCCACCATCTTGCACGGTCGCGACGCCGGAGGCCGCCCCGAGGCCGGCGACGACGCCTCGGCCGACAGCGCTTCGCTCTTGGCCGCGCTGCTCGACGGCGGCAAGGCGCTCGACCACGCCAAGGCCCAGCACGCGCGCCACAACGACACGCTCGGCCCCAACTGGCGCCCCGCGAACACCAACGCGTGGAGGATCGAGGACGGCCGCCTCTGCGCCCAGAGCGCGCGCAACCACGGCGTGTGGCTCACGCGCGCGCTGCCCATCAACGCCCGCATCGAGTTCGACGCGATCGCGATGACCGACGACGGCGACCTCAAGGCCGAGTTCTGGGGCGACGGGCAGTCGTCGGCCAAGGGCGTGTCGTACAGCGACGCCACGAGCTACATCACCGTGCTCGGCGGCTGGAAGAACACGATCCACGCGCTCGCCCGGCTCGACGAGCACGGCAAGGACCGCAAGGAGATCAAGGTCGACCCCACCTCGGACGACGAGGAGCGGCGGCCGGTCGCGCGCGGTCAGACCTACCGCTTTCGCGTCGAGCGCACCGACGGCAAGACGGTCCGCTGGTCGGTCAACGACAAGGAGTACCTCTCCTACATCGACGCGAAGCCGCTGGTCGGCTTCGGCCACGACCACTTCGGCTTCAACGAGTGGGACTCGAAGACGTGCTTCGACAACGTCAAGGTCACCCCGCTCTGAGCCTCCGGAGCCCTTTACTCCGAGCGGTTCCTTCGTGAGACTGGTAGCTGCGCCGGCCCGCGAGCCCGCGCGGAGCGTGCCGTGACGCCGAAGGAACTGGAGATCGCCATTCGAGAGCTCGAGGAGCGCGTCGACCGCCTCCGCGCGCTCTACGAACAGTACTTCATGGGCTTCGAGCGCCTCGAGCCGACGATCGCCCGCAAGGACGTCGAGCGTCGCTTCGTGTTGCTTCGCAAGGATCAGATCCGCAACACGGCGCTGCGCTTCAAGTTCAACGTCATCACGCAGAAGTACAGCACGTACACGATGTACTGGACGCGCATCTGCCGCCAGATCGAGGAGGGCACGTACAAGCGCCACGTCAAGCGCGCGCAAGCCCGCTTCGGCAACGTGAGCGCGCGCGGCGTCGACATCGACATCGACGTCGACCTCGGTGAGCTCGACGACATGTCCGAGGACGATCTCGAGGGCATGCTCGCCGAGGCGAACGCCGCGGCCGAGGCCTACGCGAACCGACCGCAGGACACCGTGCCGCCCGACACCGCGCCGCCGGCGTCGCAGCGCATGCCCGCCCCCGCGCGGGTCCCGTCGTTCGGGGCCGGGGCGTCGACGGCGTACGCGCGCACGGGCACGGGCCCCACGCCGGCCGCACGCGAAGAACGCGACGACGACGACATGGAGACCGTGCGTCCGCCGCCGCCCAAGGCCGACGCGCCGCTGACACCCGATCGCCCACACCGCCCTGCGCGGCTGCCCGACGGCGCGCGTGGGCGCGTCGTGCTCCGGCGCGCGGGTGACGGTCCGCCTCCGTCCGGTCGCATGCCGGCGGCTCCCCCCTCGGGAGCCGGCGCCAACGGCCCGTCCTCGGGACGGATGCCCGCGGCGCCGCCGTCCAACCGCGCCAACGGCCCGCCCTCGGGACGCATCCCCGCCGCGCCGCCCTCCAACCGCAGCCCGTTCGCGCACATGCCGCCGCCCCCGTCCACGGGCCGAGGCGCCGGCGCCATCCCCGCGGCGCCGACGACGGGCCGACGCACCGGGCCCGGCACAGCGACGGGCCCCGGCGGCAGCTCGGGGCGGATTCCGCACGTCGAGCCCAGCGCGCCCGACACCGACCGGCCGCCCAAGCCGCGGCCGTCGGTGCCTCCGGGGCGACGCGTGCCGCTGCCGAGCCAGTCAACCCCGCGAAAGAAGTAGCGTTTCTGCACGGCGTCGCGCAGGCCGCGCGCCACGCGGGCGCGGATCGCCGGCCGTCAGTGGTGGGTCGGAGAGACCGACGGCCGGCGCGACGAGGCGGGCATCGGCTCCTCGCCGTCGCAGAACAAGATGGCGCAGTGCTTGTTCTCGCTCTGGCGGATGCGCGTGCAGAGCTCGACCAGGTCTTCGTCGGCGTCGACGATGGTGCCCTCGAGCGGAAGGGCCGTGCGCGTGTCGTAGCGGCAGTTGTCCAGCGCCACCCAGCGGCCGCGGTACTCGTCGCTCACGCGGATCTGCGGCCACGTCATCTTGCTACCCATCGTGCTTTGAGAGCTACTCGCGTGATGTGGCCCGGTCAAGCGAGTGTCGCCCTTCTGCCACACCACCTGTGAGGATGTTCAGCCTGGGTGGACCTCGTCACGGGTACTTGGCGACGACGGCGCCGTTCGAGGGCGCGAAGACCTGAACGGACTCGTACGACCACGCGACGACGTGGCCGCCCACGAAGAAGTGCCCGCGCCACGTGCCGATGGGCTTGCTCCAGAGCATTCGCCCGCTCGTGGTGTCGACGCTGCGCAGCTCGCACTGGCTCGCGTCGTCGTGGGTCGAGGCGACGAACACCACCGAGTAGCCGTCGGTGATGAGCTGGTGCTCGGTGTCGTCGTCGGGCTCGGCCCCGGCCTCGCCGCAGTCGAAACGGAACGCGAGCGACGTCGGGTCGATGCCGACCACGCGTCGGACGGCCGTGCCCTGCGCCTTCCTGCACAGGAGAAAGAGCGTGGGCCCCGCCGGCACGAACGCGGCGATGCGGTGGTTGGGCACCGGGCAGGGCATCGCGCGGCCCCGCGGTCCGACCCACATGCCGCCGTCGTCGGTGGGCGCGAACACGCGCTGCCCCATCGCGCACGCCGCCACGTCGTCGTCCTCGAGATCCTCGACCTCTTCGAAGAAGTGCACCTGCCCCGTCACGCCGTCGAGGCAGAGCACCCCCTCCTGGTCGGCCTCGCTGCCGTACGACTCGACGACGCTGACGACCGAGCGCCCCCACACGCGAGTGAGCCCGAGGTCGGTGCTCCAGTCTCCGCGCTGCGGGAGCGACGCGATGGGCTGGGCGTACGCCGGGTTGACGATGTCGATCTTCACGAACGGCGCGCCGTAGCGCACGACCACCGCCCCGTGGCCCGAGACGGGCGCCATCTCGAAGCCCTTGTCGCCGAACGAGCGCGACCAGAGCGCCTGGCCAGAGTCGCGATCGAAGGCGTGCAGCCCGTTGTCGACCGTGCGGACGAGGATCGCGCCGCGCCCCGTCTCGGCGAACGGGTCGACCACGTGCGGCCCCTGGAAGCGGTCGTACCCCGTGTCGACGGCGTCGGGCAGCTGTACGGCCCAGCGACGTTCGCCCGTGCGGACGTCGAGCACGTAGAGCGAACGTTTGTGGCAGACGTACAGGTTCTTGCCCTGCACGAGCATCTGCGTCGCCTCGAGGTCCGAGAGCCACGTCTGGCCCTCGAACGCCTCCCACGCCACTTGCTTGCTCGTCATGTCCACGGCGCGCAGCCGAGAGGGCTGACCGCCCGGCGCGTGCGGCCCGACGAGCAAGAAGCCGCGACCCTCGACGAACGCGCACACGAGCGACTCGACGTCGCCGGTGAAGAGCGACGGGGTCGACGGCGCCGCGGGCGCAAAACCATGCATATGCATGTTTGCTCCCGCGCTCGGCCCCTGGCCGACGAGCGGCGCGGTCACGTTGGCTTTGCAGTACGGGCACTGGAACGTCGCCCCAGGAGACGCGCCCGTGACGGGGGCGCCGCACCAAGGGCACGGAAACGTCGGGCTCGCGGTCATCGACGCGACGTTACGGCCCGGATCGGTCGAAGTGAAGCCTCCGTTTGGCCGACACCGGCCCGCGCGCCCGCCGGACGGGCGAGGCTCGGCGCCTACTTGCGGACGCGGCGCACGCCGGTCGCGTCGAGCCAGTACACGTGGCTCGCGTCGGCCGCGAGCGCGCCGTGGTGCGGCAGGGGCGCCGCGACGCTCTCGATGGGCGACGCCGGACCGCCTGCGATCGGCGCGCGCATGAGGCTGACGCCCGGGGTCGCGCCCGAAGCGCGGACGGGGAGCGCGGCCTGGGGGGCCGCGGTGACGAAGTAGAGGTCCTTGCCGTCGGCCGCGAGCGCGCACGCCGTGAAGTCGCCCTCGGCGACCGTGGCCACCGCGCCGCCTGCGAGCGCGACGCTGCGGGCCGCGCCGCGCGTGCCCGGATCGGCGGGGCCCGCGGTCCAGAACGCCCGATCGCCTGCGCGGATGAGCCCACACGCCGAGCCTCCGGCCGGCGCGAGAGGTGCGGGCTCGGCGCCGTCGCGCGCCACGCGCAGGATCTCCGACGGCGCGCCGCCACCGGCCACGAGCACCGCGTCGTCGGTCGCGGCGAGCGCGCGCGCCGGGCCGTCGAGCGTCGCGAGCGGCAGGGCGCCGCCCTCGTCGGCGAGGCGCCCGACCTCACCCGACTCGGCCGCGTAGTACACGTCCTTGCCGAGCGCGCTCAGCGCCACGATGGGCGAGCCGACACTGGCGACCTCGGTCACGTCGCCGCCACGCGCCGGCACACGCAGCACGCGCCCGTCGCTCGCGCCGTAGAAGACGTGCTCGGGCGTGAGCGCGAGCGCCTCGTAGGTGGCGCCTTGCTTGTCGATCGCGAGCATGAGCGGATCGCCGCCTGCCTTGTACGCCACGAAGACCGCGCCCGCGCGGACGAGCTCGCCGCCGAGGGTCGTCGTGCGCGTCACGAAGTACGCGGCCTCCCCCGACAATGCGATCGCCGTCGGCGCGCCCACGTCGCCCGCGACGGTCTCGACGCCGCGCGTGGGCGACGACTGCGACGGCGCGGCGGGAGCGGGCGCGCGTGGCGGCGCGGCGACGCCCACGTCGGTCGGCGCGGGATCGTCGACGCGACCTCCGCAGGCAAGGAGCAGGGCGGCGGCGCAAGCGAACGTGGCGATACGCATGAGGTACCCGCTACGAGAATCGCCGTGGTCGGGCCAAGTTTCGTACGCGACCACGTGGGCGGGCGCCCAGAACACGGTATGTTGACCGCTCATGGCTCGTCACGCCTCCGAGCGGGCAATCGTGTTCTGCCTGGGGGCGGTGCAGTTCGTGAACGTGCTCGACTTCATGATGGTCATGCCGCTCGGGCCTGACTTCGCAAAGGACCTGGGGATCCCACTATCCCATCTCGGATATATCGGTGGGGCGTACACCGCGTCGGCCTCGGTGGCCGGCGTCGCGGGCGCGTTCTTCCTCGACCGCTTCGATCGACGGCAGGCCCTCGTCGTGGCGCTGCTCGGCCTCTTCGTCGGCACCCTCGCCGGCGCGGCGTCGACGGGCCTCTACTCGCTCGTCGCCGCGCGTGTGCTCGCCGGCATGTTCGGCGGCCCCGCCACGAGCCTCTCGTACTCGATCATCGCCGACGTCGTGCCCAACGAACGGCGCGGCCGGGCCATGGGCGCGGTCATGGGCGCGTTCGCCGTCTCGAGCGTCTTCGGCGTGCCGGCAGGGCTCGAGCTCGCGCGTCACGGCGGGTGGCGCACGCCCTTCATCGGCGTCGCGATCCTCGGCGCCATCGTCGCCGTGCTCTCCTACCGCGCGCTGCCGCCCATCCGCGCGCACCTCGCGCGGGTCCGCCCGCGAGAGACGTGGAAGGAGACGCGCGCCCTGTTCCGGGCCGACGTGGGCGGCGCCCTGGTGCTCACCTTCGTGCAGATGATGGCGAGCTTCGTCGTCGTCCCCAACATCTCGTCGTACGTCCAAGACAACCTGGGATACCCGCGCGACCGCCTGGGCCTGCTCTACATGGTCGGCGGGTCGGTGAGCTTCGTGGCGATGCGCTACGTCGGCAGGCTCGTCGACCGCTTCGGCTCGGCGCCGATAGGCACCTTCGGCGCGATCCTCGTGTCGAGCGTCACGTGGGCCGGCTTTGCCGTGTACCCGCCGCTCATCGGCGTGCTCCCGCTCTTCTGCGCCTTCATGCTCGGCGTCGCCTTCCGCAACGTACCGTTCAACACGCTCGCGACCAAGGTGCCGCGGGCCGAGGAGCGCGCGCGGTTCTCGTCCGTGCAGTCTGCCGTGCAGCACTTTGCCGCCGCGATCGGCGCGTTCGCGGCCGCGCAGATGCTCACCGAGCGCCCCGGCGGGGGGCTCGATCACATGCCGCGCGTGGCCTGGCTGTCCATCGTCTTGGCCATGTCGGCGGTGCCGCTGCTCTGGCTGGTCGAGCGCCGCGTTCGCCGCGACGCTTCCGGCGCAGACGCGGGCCATGCTATGCGCGCGCCATGAGCTCAGTGCACACCGGCGCCGCGGGCGGGGCCGATCACGAGGCCCGCACGCTCGAGGCGCTCCGTCGCGCCCTCGCCGACGTACCCTTCTACGCGAAGCACGCTCCGGACGCGCGCGTCGACGGCGCGCTCGACGCCACCCTCCGCGCGCTGCCGCTCCTCACGCGCGCGCACATGCGCTCCGCGCTGCCCAAGGCGTGGGCGCCGGCGGGCCGCGACGTGAAGGCCGAGCTCTCGGCGGGCCGCATCCACGTGGTCGAGACGGGCACGGCGTCCGACCGCGTGCGCATCCTCTGGGAAGACGGCGCCCTGCGTCAGCGCGAGCGCGACGCGCTCCTCACCCACCCGGCGGCGCGCGCGGCGATCGAAGGCGGCGACTACCGCGACGCGATCCTCTTCGTGCCCGAGCGCGGCACGGGCTCGTGCGGCTCGGGCGACCCGACGTACGAAGACCGGCTGGAGGGCGACCGACTTCACCTCAACTCGCGACAAGACCCGACGTTCTGGACCGAGCTCGTGATGACCCGCATGCTCGACGAGCTCGCACACCACCGCACCGCCGGGCTCGTCGCCGACCCGTTCTACGCCGACGTGCTCGCGCGTCACGCGGCCGCCACGTCGCGGCGGTTCGACGTCACGGGCTTCGTCGCGCTCTCGCGCGCGCTCACCACGACGGCGCACAGGGCGGCGCTCGCCCAGGTCTTCGACCCGCGCCGCACCTTCCAGGTGTTCGGCTCGCGCGAGACGGGTCCGCTCTTCGTCGAGGGCGAGGACGGACTATTGCATCATACACCTTTCTCGACGCACGTGGAGCTCTTGCCCGCCAAGGTCGAGACGCCCGGCGCCGACGACGTGGCGCTCATCGTCGTCACGTCGATCGACCGAGAGGTCCAGCCGCTCGTGCGCTACGTCACGGGTGATCTGGCCCGCGT
>JAGQJA010000418.1:0-27844 GCA_020430845.1 Myxococcales bacterium | reverse complement strand
GTCGGGCGCTTCCAGCTCACGCAGTCGTCCGCCACCGAGGCCGAGCTCGAGGTGGTCGACGGCTCTGCCGACGACGCGCTCGCCGCGGCCTCCGCGCTGCTCACGGGGATCACGGTGCGCGCCCGCAAGGCCATGGCGCTCGCCGTCGAGCCCAACGGCAAGCTCAAGCTCACGCGACGAAGGTTCGATGCGCCGCTCCTCGGCGCGTTCGGAGGACAGTGATGACGCACGCGATCGACGGTCTGGCAGGTGAGCTCCGCGGCCAGTTTCCCCTCCTCTCCCGAAAGCTCGGCGACGACCCGCTCGTCTTCCTCGACAACGCGTCCACGACGCCCAAGCCCCGCGCCGTCATCGACGCGGTCGTCGCCTACTACGAGCGTTCGACCGCGAACGTGCACCGCGGCGTGCACACGCTGGGCGAGGAGGCGTCGCAGCTCTACGACGACGCGCGCCGCGAGATCGCGTCGCTCATCGGCGCGACCCCCGGCGAGATCGTGCTCGTGCGCGGCACGACCGAGGCCATCAACTTCGTCGCCAACGCGATGAAGCTCGGCGACGAGGACGAGGTCGTCTTCCCCGCGAGCGAGCACCACGCCAACTGGATCCCCTGGCGCATCCACGGCAAGCCCGTGCCGATGCCCATCGACGACGACGGCGTGCCGCGCTGGGAGTCGCTCGACGGGCTCATCACTTCCAAGACCAAGCTCGTGAGCATCGGTCACGTCTCCAACGTCACCGGCGCCATCGCCCCCGTCGAAGAGGTCGTGCGCATCGCCCACGCCAAGGGCGTCCCCGTGCTGCTCGACGCGGCGCAGTCCATCTCGCACCTGCCGATCGACGTCGCGAAGCTCGGCGTCGACTTCCTCGCCGCGAGCAGCCACAAGGCGTTCGGGCCGTCGGGCGTGGGCATCCTGTACGGCAAGAAGGACTTCCTCTCCAAGTGCCCGCTCTACCAGGTGGGCGGCGGCATGGTCTCGCTCAACGAGGACATCGGCGTCGGCGGCTTCACGCCGCGCGACGTGCCGTTCAAGTTCGAGGCGGGCACGCCGGCGATCGAGGCGACGATCGGCTTCGGCGAGGCCGTGCGGTGGATGCGGCGCGTGGGCATGGCGCGCATCCGCGAGCACGACGTGGCCATGAGCCGGTACCTCATCGACGGGCTCCGCGCGATCGACGGCGTGCGCGTGCTCGCGGCCGATCTCCCGCTCGAGCGCCGCATCGCGCTCGCCACGTTCGTGGTCGACGCCCCGGCGATGACGCAAGAGAACGTGGCCCGCGCGCTCTGCGACATGTTCGGGGTCTGCGTGTCGGCGGGCTTCCACTGCACGCACGTGCTGCACGCGCGCGCCAAGCTCTCGGGCACCGTGCGCGCCAGTCCGCATGTGTTCAATACCACTGCCGAAATCGACCGGCTCCTCGAGGGCGTGCGCGAGATCGCCGGCTGACGGATCGCTCGACGACGCGCCCGCGCGTGCTACACCGCCGCGTCTTGGCTCGCTCGCCCTCCTTGTCTTCCGTGCTCGTCGCCGTGATCGCCGTGGGTGCGATCGCGTGCTCGTCGAGCGCCGCGCCCACGGCCACCGCCGCCCCCGCGTCCGAGCCCGGAGACGACGCGCCCACCACGTCCGACGGCGGCGCCACGAGCGTCGACGCGTCCGCGCCCAAGCCGCGCGCGAACGGGAGCGCGGGCTGCGCCAAGAGCGGCGCCGCCGCGGGCCTGCAGACGGGGCTCTCGATCACCGCGGGCAACCGCGCGCGCACCTACGAGCTCGCCGTGCCGCCCGCGCACGACGGCACGCGCGCCTACCCGCTCGTCTTCGTCTTCCACTCGGGCGGCCGCGACGGCGCGAGCGTGCGCGACTACTTCGGCTTCTCGGGCATCGCCGAGGCAGAGGCGATCTTCGTCTACCCCGACGGACTGAACAAGGAGTGGGACCTCGACTCGCCCACCGACACCAACAAAGACGTCGCGCTCTTCGACGCGCTCCGCGCGCACGTCGCGGCCGAGTACTGCGTCGACGAGGCGCGCGTCTTCGCCACCGGCTCGAGCATGGGCGGTTACCTCGCCAACCAGCTCGGCTGCCGCCGCGGCGACGCGCTCCGCGCGATCGCGCCCCACTCGGCGGGCGGCCCGTGGGAGAACGGACCCAACGCGTACGACGACCAGGGCAACCTCAAGTGCGCGCAGCGGCCGCCCGCGGCCATGGTGTTCCACGGGCTCAAGGACACCAACGTCGACCCGAAGGACGGCCAGGCGAGCGTCGATCACTGGGCGTGGGCCAACGGGTGCACCGCAGCGCAGCCGACGCCCACGTCACCGAGCCCGTGCGTCGCGTACCAGGGCTGCAAGCGGCCGGTCGTGTCGTGTCGCATCCCCGACGGCACGCACCGCATCTGGAACGCCGGCCCCAAGGCCACGTGGGATTTCTTCGCGAGCCTGCAGTAGCCCGCGCTGCTCCACGAGCACGCTTCGCGAGCCTGCAGTAGCCCGCGCTACTTCACGAGCACGCGCTCCGCGATCTGCACCGCGTTGAGCGCCGCGCCCTTGCGCAGGTTGTCGGCGACGACGAACAGGTTGAGCGCGCCCGGCACGCCCGGATCGTTGCGCACGCGCCCGACCATCACCGCGTCTTGCCCCGCCGCCTGCACCGGCTGCGGGTGGTTGCCTGGCGCGTACGGCGCGTCGAACAGCTCGACGCCCTCGGCGCCGCGCAGCAGCGTCTTGGCCTCGTCGGCCGTCATGGGGCGGTGGAACTGCGCGTGGATCGCCTCGGCGTGGCCCGTCACCACCGGGACGCGCACGGTCGTGGGCGACACCGCGATCGAGTCGTCTCCCAGGATCTTGCGCGTCTCGTAGACCATCTTCCACTCTTCTTCGGACGTGTCGCCCTCGCCCGCCTTCCAGTCGCAGATCACGTTGAACGCGATCTGACCGGGGAACACCGACGGCTCGACGCCCTTGCCCTCGAGGTTCGCGCGCGTCTGCGCGAGCAGGTCTTCGACGGCCGCGTGCCCCTTGCCGCTCGTGGCCTGGTAGGTCGACACGACGACGTGCTTGAGGCGCGCGGCGTCGTGCAGCGGCTTGAGCGCGACGACCATCTGGATGGTGGAGCAGTTGGGGTTGGCGATGATGCCCTTGGGACGGCGCGCCGCGTGCGCGAGGTTCACCTCGGGCACCACGAGCGGGCAGTCGGGATCCATGCGCCACGCGCTCGAGTTGTCGACGACGAGCGCGCCGGCCTTCGCCGCGATGGGCCCGTACTCGCGCGAGACGCTCGCGCCCGCGCTGAAGAGCGCGAGGTCGACGCCTGCGAACGAGCCCGCCACGAGCTCCTCGACCACGACCTCGCCGCCGGCGAACGGGAGCTTGGTGCCTGCGCTCCGCTTGCTCGAGAGCGCGACGACGCGCGACACCGGGAAGGCGCGCTGCTCGAGCGTCCTCAACATCTCGCGGCCCACGGCCCCAGTAGCTCCCACGACGGCGACGACGAACGACATGGCTCTCTCTCTCCTCTAGACCCCTGTCGTTTACCCCGTCCGTGCCCCGCCGGCGAAGGTCTTGCGAGTTCCAGTACTGGAAGAATCCGTTGTGAACGGCTGGATCACCGGTCCATCACGGGGGAACCGGGACCGCTCGCGCCCAAACCGGACCGTGCGCGACCGATCCACCAATGACCTGGAATCATGATGCTTCCTGAGCACACCCACATCCACCGACACTGACATCCCATGGCATACAGCGTGCACTAGCTACCCACGCGACCGCCACCTTCACCACCAGGGACACCAGATCATCATGCGCTCCAGCCTCTTCGCCCTCTCCGCTTTCGCCATCATCGGCGCCTCGCTCGGGCTCGCCTGCTCTGCGAGCTCCGGCGACGACGGCGAGACCTCGGAAGCGGCTGTGACCGACGACGAGCTGGCCAAGAAGGCCCTCGCCATCCTGGGCGGCAAGGTCGAAGGCGCGCAGCAGCAGTGCCAGCGCTGCCACGACGTGAACCAGGCCACGCTGAAGAAGTGGGCCGACGACTACAAGAAGGCGATGGAGGTCCTCAAGGACGACTCCAAGACGGCGGACGAGCGCATCAGCTGGATGCGCCGCGACGTCTCGAACGAGGGCTCCACGTTCTCCCCGTCGAAGATCGGCTTCCTCGCCGCGGGCGCGCACCTCGGCGGCGCGAGCGTCAGCCAGGAGCGTCACCCCACGACGTACGAGCACTCGCAGGTCCTCAAGAAGGTGTTCGAGGGCAAGGCCGACGCGTACTCGCACTTCCGCCGCGACACGCTGATGCCCGTCGAGCCCGAGTACGATCGCCTCTCGCCCAGCGAGTACGAGACGATCATGCAGTGGGTCGACAAGGGCATGCCCAAGCTCGCCGAGATGATCCCGGAGGAGCCCCGCCCCACCACGTGCGCCGACGACTTCACCCAGCTCCGCGCCCACGCGATCGAGATCAAGAACAAGTCTTGGGAGTCGCAGAACATCGACGCGCGCGTGCCTATGTTCGCGTGCGACGCCAGCGACGCGTCGCTCAACTGCTTCACGCAGAAGCGCGACGGCAAGGACATCTTCCCGAGCGGCGCCACGCTCGACTACGCCAAGAGCTGGGCGATCAACAACTCCACCGTCCGCATCGTCCGCGAGCTCCAGTACAAGTCGTACTTCTGGATGCGCACCTCGGCCGACGGTCGCTTCGTCGCGAACGGCGTGTCGGGCGGCGGTGAGGACCGCGCGGCCATCGCCGACCTGGCCCCCGCGCTCACGGGCGGCGCGCCCCGCGACATCTGGGCGAGCGCCAGCTACGACCCCGACTTCTGGCCCGACAACAAGGGCTTCATGTTCCAGGGCACGTCCAACGGCGCGACGTTCTGCGCGCAGAGCCTGCTCGAGAACCCCGCCACCACGCGCGTCAGCTTCAACGAGGCGCAGTGCAGCAAGCTCAACAGCGTCGGCCTCTACCAGAGCGTCGGGCAGCGCATCGGCGACAACTCGATCGCCGACCACTTCGTCGTGAACGGCAAGTTCGCGAGCGACGACCCGGGCCGCACGGCGCGCACGCAGGACCTGGTGCCGACGTTCGGCCCCGACGCGAAGGCGATCATCCGCGTCATGCTCGCCCGCGGCAACGACGCCGAGGCAGGCTACGAGGTCGTGCAGTCGGTCGAGATGCCCACGCCGTTCGAGGGCGACATCATGATGAGCCGCTCGGCCACGCTGCTCGGCGCGCGCGTCGCCGGCGAGGGCAAGGGCCTCGGCTACTCGATCCGCAAGCTGAGCCCGGTGTCGACCGACAACCCGCGCGAGCCCTACCGCTTCTCGCTCAAGCCCGTCGGGCGCGTGTGCATGGGCGGCAACAAGGCGAACTTCTCGTTCGACGAGCGCTTCCTCGTCACGCACCACTACACGAGCCGTGACGACTTCGACTCGGATGAGGCGTACGCTCCCTACAAGGAGAAGGGCACCGCCGACCTCTTCCTCGCGGACTTCGTGACCGGCAAGAAGGTCAAGATCACCAACATGATGCCTGGCCAGATCGCGCTCTTCCCGCACTTCCGCAGCGACGGCTGGATCTTCTTCTTGGTGCGCGACGCCAACCTGCAGAAGGACTTCATCGCGGTGAGCGACGCGGCCCTCCGCATGGAGAAGGAGACCCCGACGCCCTGACGGGTCGGGACGGTACGAGCCCGCGCCAGGGCAGGAGGAGCTCGGGCGCGGGACAGGATGAATCAATCACGTGCGACGAGGAGGGCACGGTCATGGGAGCTTCGAGAAAGAGTCTGGTCCAGTGGGTGTTGCCGTTCGCGCTCGCGACGGCGACGGTGGCGGCGGTCGGCTGCGGCGTCCAGGGCGAGGAGTCCTCGGTCGAAGAGGGCGAGCTCCGGCCGCTCGAGCGCAAGGCCGTCGGCGAGGCCGTCCCCTACCCGGCCGACACCACGCTCCGTGACCAGCTCGACACGCTCACCAAGTCGCAGAAGGCGCGCCGTGCCGCGGCGTGGAAAGCCGTGGCCCGCTCGCTCCGCCCCGTGAAGATCGCCGACGAGGCGGTGAAGGTGGGCGAAGAGACCGCGAGCGTCCCGCTCTGGCGCACGTGGTACGCCAAGGACGACATCGAGCGCGTCTTCTCCAAGCTCTACACCGAGATGACGCCGGCCGAGCGCCGCGCGCGCAAGCCGTTCGACAAGAAGGCCATCGAGGACGCGTACGCGTGGAACGCGCGCGACATCGGCGGCTCGAGCCAGACCGACTACTTCGAGCGCGTGAAGAAGGTGACCGAGGAGGCGGCCGCGCAGGGCCTCGGCGGAAACCACCGCGTGTCGTACAGCCCCGGCTTCGTCACGCACCTGCTCTCGCAGTACAAGTCGCTCTACCAGTGCCGCCCCGGCGAGATCGCGCGCGACGCGGCGCCGCCGTCGGCGACCAACTTCGCGGGCTGCCTCACGAGCGAGTTCCCGGCCGACGCGGCCCTCGTGAAGGCCTCGTGGTACCGCGCCAACTTCGGCCTCAAGGTCCCGTCGCGCGACACGTCGGCGGCGACGCTCGACAAGCGCGTGCACGGTCAGCTCGACGAGGGCGGGTGGGGCAAGACGGGCGACGGCGACGTCGACCCCGACGAGTCGCAGATCTACACGGTCAAGATGGGCGACGGCACGCGCTTCCGCCTCGCGGCGATGCACCTTCTCACCAAGGAGCTGCGCGACTGGTTCTGGATCACGCTGTGGTACTCGCCCGACGCCGACAGCGACTACGGCGCGGACCGCCCCGCGGAGATCAAAGCGCTCGGCGGCCCCTGGTCGCACTACAAGATGAACGTCACCGTCGCGTTCGAAGAGAAGGACCCCGACCCGCGCGGCGGCTTCGAGGGCTCGCTCGGTGACGCGATCGCCGCGACGTACTCGGGCGTCGGCGGGCCGAGCTGGGCCAGCAACCCGTACCTCGAGAAGGGCGCCAAGAACGCGCAGACCAACTGCATCGGCTGCCACCAGCACGCCGGCTCCGACGAGAACAGCGAGAGCATCCTCGCCTCCGAAGAGAAGTTCCCCAAGGCCGGCCGCGAGAAGGTGCGCGCGAACTTCCCGATGGACTACACGTTCGCGCTCAACGGCGCCCCCGAGAACCTCGTCGGCGTGATCTCCTCGCAGATCCAGCACCACGACACGCACGACCCGGTCCCCGGCGGCGAGCCCTGAGCCTGTCGGCCGCCCGCGGCTGAGCTCGCCGCGCACCGTGCGCCCACGCCAAACGCGGCGTGCGTGTTAACGTGGAGGTATGCGCGCGCGCGTCGCCTTCTGCTTGTTCCTCCCCGTGATCGGCTGCGCGGGCGCGCACGGCGCGCGCGAGGCTCCCGCCACGTCCGCGCTTCGAAAGGTCGGCGTCGGCTCGCTCGTCGATCCCACGGTAGGGCGTCCTCGCCTCGTGCCGCTCCTCAGCGCGAGCGGTGCGCGCGATTTCGGCACCGAGCCGGGGGGCGGCACCCGTCGCATGACCGGCGGGCTGCGCGTGCTCGAGTGGCCGAACGGCGCCGTCATGGTGTCCGAGTCGCGCCTGCCGCAGCCGCCCAGCTCGACCACGCCCCTGCCCGATCGCCTCGGGGGCGGATTCCTCTTCGTGCTGGGGACCACGATCTGGCGCGCCGAGCGCTGGCTCGAGCCGGCCAAGCCGATCTTCACCGCGGGCCACGCCGTGCAAGGCGTCGTCGCAGGGCTCGACCGCGTCTACCTGCGCGGTCCGAACGGGCTACATTCGGCGCTCGACGCGAAGACGGGCCGGGCGCTCGACCTCGGTCCGTGGCCCGCGACGCCGCACGTGGGGAGCTACGCGGCCGCCGACGGATGGCGAGCCGCCGCGGTCGCGGACCTGCGGGGCGTCGTGGCGACGTTCGACGCCGGCGCGACGTGGCGGACGATCCCCGTCCCGATGCAGCCGCGTCACGTCATCGACGTGGGAGACAACCTCGCGATCGGCGGCATCGACGGCAGCGACGAGCTCTGGTTCGAGCTGCACCGCGACGGCAGCGTCGCGAAGCTGGCCGAGCGCCCCAGCGGCGCCAACGCCCTGCGTATCACGTCGCTGTCTCCGTCTCGACGGATGCCGTCGCCCGCGGTCCGACCGGGCACGCCACCGCCGCCGCGCGAGGCAGAGAGCGAGAGCACGCCCGAGGCGAGCGAGCCCGCCATCCGCACCCTCGGACGACGCCCGCTCGCGGCCGCGGTCGAGGACGGCTGGCCCCTCACCGACGGCACCGCGCTCGTGGCGCGCGACGGGGCGCTCGCGCGTGTTCGACTCTCCGACGGCTCGGTCGTCGACTTCGCGGCGCAGGCCTTCTCGCAGAAGCCCGCGCGGTGCCACGCCCTCTCGCTGACACGCAAGACGGCCAAGGGCGCGTTCGGCTTCGTGTGCGGTGAGCCCCGCGGCTCTACAGTTGTATATGCATACGATCCGATGGCGGGCTCGATGCGCGAGCTGCGCCGGTTCGACCGCCCGCGGGCCGTGCTCTCGTCGGGCAACGGCGCGATCGCCGTGCGCGGCGCGTGCGCGGCCGACGCCGACCCCGCGGCCCAAGGCGGTCACGCCTACTGCGTGCTCGGCCACGACAACGCGTGGCGCGACGTCGTCGTGCGTGGAGACGTGGGCGGCGAGCGCATCGTCGTCCTCGAGGACGGCCGTCTCGCCATCCTCTCTCCGCCCTCGGGCGAGGCGCCGCCGCGCCTCACGCTGCTCGACAAGGGGCGCGCGACCACCGTGCCCATCGCGTTCCCCACGGTGAGCAAAGAGGTCGGCCGCGTGCTGCGCCTCGGGGTGTGGCTCGACGGCTTCGAAGAGCGTCGCCCCGGCGTGCTCGGCGGGTGGCTCGAGGCAGGCGGTGTGATGCTCGGCGTCGAGATCGCGCTCGACGGCAAGGCGACCGTCGGCCAGTACGTGCGCGACGCCGGGCTGCCGTTCGTCTCGGGTCGCTACGGCCTCGGCTGGCCGTCGGGCGGGTCGCGCGGCTTCGAGACCATCGACGGCGGGATGACGTGGCGCCCGGTCGATCTGGCGGGCGCGCTCGTGTCTCCGAGCAAGGTCGATCGGCGCGCGTGCGGCCCCATCGGATGCATCGCCGCCGGCTGGATCCGCCTCGGCTGGGGCGACGGGGTCGAGACGCCGGTCCCGGCGACGCCTCCGGTGCATCGCTCGGGCACCCGGTACTCGAGCCCGGCGCTGTCGCTCGCGTGCGATCCCGTGAGCCCCGCGGCCCCTGCGCCGCCCACGCCCCGGGTCACGGTGCGCCCGCGCCCGCCCCCGCGCATCACGCTCCACGCGCACGCGCCCGCGGTGCTCTCGCCCGTGGTCAGCGGCGCGCCGATGAACGCCGCCGAGAGCCTTCCGCCGTTCTCGGGCCAGGCCGCGCCTCAGCTCAAGGACGAGCGCGGCATCAGCCTCGACGTGCACGAGCCCGTCGAGCACTTCCCGCGCAACACGTCGCTCGGTCGCCTGTATGCGTGGGGCCCCAAGAGCGGATGGGAGATGGGCGTGCGCTGGCAGGTGCGGTGGCTCTGGCCCTTCTCGGGCTGGACGGAGGCCAAGAGCTCGCTCGTCACCGCCGCGCCGCAGGCCGCGCTCGACCTCGCGCGCATGCCCGGCTCCTACGGCTACGGCTACAGCTACGGCTCCGGCGCGCTCATGATGGGCGCCGGCGACGACCCTTCGCACGCGCTCCTCTTCATGCGGAGGGTCGGCCGCTCGGAGCTCACGCCGTTCGAGCTCGAGGCCGAGCGCGCCCCGATCGAGATCCGACGGGCCGACGGCGAGCCCTTCACCGAGATCGACGGCACGCTCCGGTTCGCGGGACACTGGTTCATCGCCACGCCGCCGCCCGCGCCGCTCCGCAGCGCGATGTACACCTCGGTGTGGCGCGTCGACGGCTCCGTCGCGCGCGAGCTCGCCACCATCCCGCGCGCCGGCCTCGACGGTCGCCCCACCGGCGCGCGCCTCGCCCACCGCTCCGACGGCAACGCGCTCGGTCTCGTGGTCGAAGGTCAAGGCAACGCCGACCGCTCGTCGCCGACGCGTTGGGTCGTGTCGATCGACATCGAATCCGGCCAGCTCGGCGAGCCCGAGCCCCTCGGCTTCTCGGACCTCGCGGCGCACACCCTCCAAGACGGGTGCGGGACCGAGGTGGGCTGGGTGCTCGACGGTCCGTTGCCTTCGCGCGCGGCCCGCATGAGGTTGCCGAGCGGCGCGAGCGGGAGCCTTCATTCGCTGACCGCGCGCGTGCGCCTCACGGAGCACACCGCCTGCATCGAGGATCTCGCCGGCACCTATGGCACGCAGTCGGCGCAGGGCGCGGCAGAGCTGTCGCGACGCGGCGGCGGTGCGGCGACCGGTCCGATGCGGGTCACGGCGTTCGCCAACGGCGCCCGCTACCAGCTCGCCTGCACCCTCAAGTGAGGGCGCGCTCGCAACGTGAACCTTTCGCTATTGAAACGCGCGAAGCAGAAGTGAAAGGTCCGCGCGCGAAACGACGCCAAAATCGTCAATGAAATCAGTATCGGGGTTTCCCCTACGTCTGGCACGCTCGGTGCACAGGGGGGAGCGCTCGCGTGGAGTGCGGCTGCCCCCCCGGCCCCTTCGCGCGAGCACTTTTTTTGTCGCGTGCGCGTCTCCCCGCCTGCCGGCGCGACGCGGCGCGCGCCGCGAAGGGGTAAGCTGCCCGGCCTCATGGGTAGCCCGCTTTCGTCGACCTTTCTCCGCTTTGCGCGCGCCGCGCGCCCCGCCGTCGTCTTCTGCACGGTCGCGCTCGGATCGTCGTGCTCGAGCGATCCGCCTGCCGCCGAGGCGCCCAAGCCGCCGCTGCTTCCGGGCGAGCACTGCGATCCCGATAACCGCCCCGAGCTGCGGCTGACCTTCGATCCGCCCACGATCGTCGTGGCCCCCGGACGCACACGCCCCGTGCGGCTCGTGGTCGAGCCCGATCAGTGTCTGCCGTCCGAGGCGACGTTCACGTCGAGCAACGAGGGCGTCGCGGCGGCGCCCACCGCGGCGAAGTTCGACCTGCGACACGCCACCTACGACTTCGTGGTCACTGGCGGCGCCGCCGGGAAGGCGAGCGTGCGCGCCAAGATGAAGGCGCTCGATCCGAACGGCAAGGAGTACGAGGTCGACGCCGAGCTGCCGGTCGACGTCCGCGACGCCGCCGCGCCCACGTGCGCCGCGGGCCCCGGCGCGACGGGACAGCTGTCGGCCGCCGCGCCCAAGCTCGCGGGCTCCGGCGCGCTCGCGTCCGCCGAGATCTCCGCGGTGCCTGCCGCGTTCACGCGCACCGACGCGCTCGTCGTGCCGTCGTTCCCTGGCGAGATCGCGTGCGGCGGCGACATTATCGGAGAGCTGCCCGACGCCAAGCTGGTCGCGCTCGGCCCCGCCGTGACCTTCGCCGGCACGGCGCCCGCGTCGATGACCAAGTCGTTCCGGCACGAGCTCGACTTCGCCGTGCCCGTCAACCCCGCGGCGTTCCCCGCGGCCGCGCGCCTGCGGCACCTGGTCGTGCTCTACAAGGGACCGCGCATCAAGAAGGCCAAGCCGATCCCGATCGCGAGCCCGCGCATCGAGGCCGCGGGTGACGGCTACGTGCTGCGCTTCTCGTCGCCCTGGCTCGGCACCTACCAGGCCGCGGTCGAGGAGAGCGCGGGCACGCACGTGCGCAGGCGCAAGCTCACGCACCGCGCCGTCATCGGCTTCTCGATGGGCGGCGGTGGCGCGGCTACGTTCGGCGTGCGCCACCACGACAAGTTCGACGTCATCGGCCCCCTCGGCGGCCCGAGCGACTGGACGTGGATGCTCTGGTACGTCGAGAACTACGTGATGGGCGGGTTCTGTCCCGCGAACAAGCCCGACTGCCAGAAGTACGCGCCGGGCGCCTACCCGCTCGACGAGGCGTTCGCGCACACCATGGACTACGACCACTGGTGGTACGAGAAGGGCGACGGCAACGGCGGGCGCTTCCCGCGCGACGAGTACGTACAGATCTTCGAGGACCTCTCGCTCGCGCAGGGCAACCCGAACGGGCAGAACGCCGACCCGCTGCTCTCGTACATGGCCGCCGGCCCCAAGAAGACCGACCCGTGGGTCGTGGGCGACAGCACCGGCCTGCCGCCGGGCGTCGACTGCTCGTTCACCGTCGACCCCATCGACGGCCCCGACAAGGCGAGCCAGCAAGAGATCGACAAGCGCTGCAAGGCGGCGCGCTGCGATCCCAAGAACACGTGGAAGGCGCCCACGGGCTACTACAACCACGAGTACAACCCCGACGGCTCGCTGCCCGTCATCAGCTTCTGCGACGGCGCGCAGGAGGGCGAGAGCCCGTACCTCAACACGTGGAAGTCGGGCGGGCAGAAGCCGATGAACCTGGCGCTCGCGGTCGACCTCAACGGCAACGGCGTGCGCGATCCGGGCGAGCCCATCTTGCGATCCGGCCACGAGCCGTACGAGGACTGCGGCGCCGACGGCCTCTGCAACCCCGACGAGCCCGGCTACGACCCCGTCACCAACCCCGACCCGAACCAGGACGACTACGACTACCAGCTCAACCCCGACGGGACCGAGGGCAACCACCGCTGGGACGCGGGCGAGAAGTTCCTCGACTACGGTCTCGACGGCGTGCCCAACACGGCGACCAAGCACGTGGCGGGCGACGTGGGCGAAGGCGACGGCAAGTTCACCGAGGCCGAGGGCCTCGCCAACTTCTACAAGATCGACCCGCACTCGCTCGTCACCGGGCGCTCCAACGCGTTCGCGCGGGCGCCGCTCACCGACGACGCGCTCATGAACTTCGACGTGCTGTCCGACGGCGGCGTGCGTGACCTGTTCAACTTTGCCACGGTCGCGAACCACCTCACGGGCGCGTTCTTGACGCGCAAGCGCGCGGGCGGGCTGCCGCTGCGGAGCGCGGCCTACTACAACGGCTTTCACACGTTGCCCGGGCAGGACATCACGCGGAAGGACATCTTCCTCGCGAACGACCTGCGATGGGCCGACATCGCCGCGTTCCCGAACGTGCGCTACGGCGACGTCGACGCGACGCCGGCGCAGATCCTCCAGGGCGACGGGCAGCACGTGGGCACCGCCGCGCAGCTGCTCTACCGCCTCCAGACGGCGTTCTTCTACGTGGGGTCGCGCTGGCCCGACGCCGACCGCCTCCAGACCGAGCTCACCGAGACCGATCCGGCGACGGGCACGATCAACGAGCTCGGCCTCGAGTGCGAGCGCGCCGGTCGCTGCGAGAAGTTCTTCACCGGGCCGCGCACCGGACGCACCGGCCCCATCGCGGTGTCGCTGCCGCCCGGCTACGCGCTCGAGTCGAGCCGCATCCGCGACGTGCGCTACCCCGTGCTGTACGTGCTCCACGGCTACGGACAAGACCCGCGCGAGCTCGAGGGCGTCGCCATCTTCACCAACAACTTCATGAACTTGGCCGAACGTTCGTACGCGACGCGCCTCCCCAAGTTCATCCTCGTGTACGTCGACGGGCGCTGCCGCGTGCGCGACGGCAAGCCCGAGTGCATCCGCGGCACGTTCTTCCAGGACTCGGCGCGACCGGGCGGCGCGCTGCTCGACGCGTGGTTCGACGAGGTCGTCGACTACGTCGACCAGAACTACCGCACGATGGGCCCGAGCGAGGTCGAGGTCACGGACTGACGTCGAGCGAGAACGTGTCCCACACCACGATCTCGTCCCCCTCTTCTCGGACCTCGAACGTGCGCTGATCGGCGCACAGGCCGCGCGGGCTCTTGAGCCGACCGCTCCGCAGCTCGAAGACGTACCCGTGCATCGGGCACACGACGCAGTCGCCGCGCATCTCGCCGACGGCGAGGCTCGCGCCGGCGTGGTTGCACGCGTCCTCGATCGCGAGCACCTCGCCCGAGGACGTGCGCGCGACGAGCACGTCGAACGGCGGGTAGGGCATGCGCACCATCGCCTTGGCCGCGAGCTCGGCGCTCTTGAGGCGACCGACGAGCTTCACGGGACCTCAGCTGAGGACAACCCCGTCCTCCTTCATCGCCGCGAGCTGGATCGCGAGCTGGCGCGTCACGCGCTCGACGCGGCTCGACGGGTCGAGGTCCTCGAGGATCTCTTGGCGCGCGTCTCCTGCCGCGATGAGCTGACACGCGCACGCGTCGGCCACGTCGGCCGCGCCCATGTCGGACGGGAGCGAGAAGCCGAAGCCCGGATCGTGGCGGCGCACCTCTGTGACAAACGACATCGCCATGCCGACGAGCGCCATCTTGTCGCTGTCGGAGACGCGCCCGTCGTCGCTCGTGACGATCTCGGCGCGGGCGCGCCGGTACGGGACGTCGGACGAGGGCGCCAGCTCGTGTAGGCGGACACGCGCGCGCCCGAGGACCAGGATGTTCGATCGACCCCCGGGGAGCGGCTGGTGCCGCAGCACGACGCCGCCGCCGGAGATCGGCGCGATGCGGGGCTGCCCCCACTCGTCGAGGCCCTCGACGATGTGCGCGATCGCGAGCGCGCTGTGCGTCGCGAGGCAGTCGGCGAGCATGCGGCGATACCGCGGCTCGAACACGTGCAGCGGCAGCACGGCGTGCGGAAAGAGGACGACCTCGGGCAGAGGAAAGAGCGGCAGCTCCGCGAGCGCGTCTTCGAGACTCGGTGGCTTGGGCGTATCGGGCATGGTTGTCAGGGACCGAAGATCTCCGTGGCGCTCGCGTTCATCGCGTCGGGCGCGTCGAGCGCGACGAACGCCGCGGTGCGCGCGACGTCGTCCGGAGTCATGGCGGGCTCGAAGCCGCTCCCGACGAGCATATCGGTATCCACCGATCCTGGCAGGACACTCATCGCCGTGAGCCCGCTCCCGCGAAGCTCTTCCGCGAGGGACTTGATGAAACCTACCTGCCCCCACTTGGAGGCGGCGTAGGCCGCGTGTCGCGGCGACTCTGTCGCTCCCGTCACGACGGCGATCACGCGCCGACCCCGAGCGCGCGGTGGACGAGGCCCGGATCGAGCGCCTCACCGCGCGTGGCCACGCTCTCGACGCGCGCCCCGTGCGCGCGCCCGCCGCGGGCCGTCATGCAGCCGTGAGACAAGACGAGGCGACACCCGACCCAGGCGGGCTCGATGGCCGCCGCGAGCTCGGCCGCGACGGCCTCGCCGATCTCCTCTTGCAGGCGCAAGCGGCGCGCGTGGGCCATGACGAGTCGGGCGACCACGCCGATGCCGATGAGCCGCGCGCGCGGGGCGAACGCGACGGTGGCGAGGCCGCTCGCGACCATGAGGTGGTGCGGGCACACCGTCTCAACGGGGATGTCGCGCGCGATCACCACCGACGCGCCCGAGCCGGCGTCGATCACGTTGGCTTCGAGCAGCGCCCGCGTGTCGACCGCGTATCCGGAGCAAAGCTCGTCGACGAACGCGTCGGCGACGCGCGCCCCGGTGCCCACCAGCTCGGGCTCCGCGGCGGGGTCGCGCCCGATGGCGACGAGGAACGCGTCGATGGCACGCGCGGCGGCTTGACGATCGATCGACATGGCACGCTCAGCGTATCGCGAAGGCGAGCGAATTCACGGTCCTTCGCGCGCGGGCGACGATAGCCGCGCGCGCCGCCCGTCAGTTGAGCAGCCGGTGGCGCATGCTCTGCGCGAGCGTTCGGCGCGCCGAGAAGCCCTCGTCGAGCGCGTGATAGAAGCCGACCTCGTCCTCGCCGTACTTCCAGCAGAGCCAGACGAGCTTGCCGTCGACCTGCCCGTAGAAGTCGACGAGCCCGAGACGCGAGTCCTTGAGCACGCCGCCCATCTCTTCGAGCTCACGCCAGCCCGCGCGGTACCGCTCGATGTGCTCCACGAGGCCGCGCTTGAGCGCGCGCAGGTCGGCTGGGTCGGCAGGGTCGAGCACGATGCGCTCGGGCACGTCGCCGGTCAGCTCACCGAGGCGCGCGAGGAAGCCCTGGATCTCACGGCGCACGTCGAGCTGTCGTCCGACGAGCTCGCTCACGCGGGGCAACAGCGCGTTGACCTCTTCGAGCGTGAGCACGCGCTTGGGCTCCTGGGGCACGCGCACAGCGTACCACCGGTCCGCCACGCCCGCTCAGCCGCGCATGACGTCGAGCGGGTCGGCCTGCGACGCGCGCCACGCGGGCAAGACGCTCAGCAGCGCGAAGGGGCCGAGCACCGCGAGCGAGATGCCCAAGAGCTCGGACACGCCGACCGTGGGCGTGAGCGGCGCGCGGGGGTAGAGCACGCTCCACCCGACGAGCGCGGGCCGCAGCCCGGGGGCGCCGAGCCAGAACACCCACGCGTACCCGAGCAGGAGCCCGAGCGCGGTGGCCGCCGCGCCGACGATGAGCGACTCGGCGAGCTTGACGGCGAGCACGTCCGCGGTGGACCACCCGCACGCCTTGAGCACGGCGATCTCTCGACGCTCGTCGGGCCCCACGCCGCTCGCGCGATCCCACGCGAGCACGAGCAGCGCCAAGAGCGCCGGCAAGCTCGCGGCGAGCACGAGGCCCGCGCGGCGCCCGTAGGCGAGGTGGTGCACGCGCGCGAGCAGCTCGCGCTCGATGACGCGCGCGCCCGGGATGCGCTCGCCGATGGTCCGCGCGACGACGCGCGTCTCGGCCGGGTTCGACACCGAGACGGCGAGGTCGGTCGCCTCTCCGGCGGGCATCGAGAGGAGCGCGCGCGCGTCGTCGTCGTCGCAGATGACGACGTCGGCGGTGAACATGTCGAGCGACGCACGAAACGTCCCGACGAGCTCGAGCGCCGGCGCGTCGGGGTTGGGCGACGGCAGCCCCAGCACGTCGCCGGGCCGCAGCCCGAGGAACTTGGCGAGCTCGGCGCCGACGATCATCTCGTGCGCGCCCGGCGTCAGATCGCGCCCCTCGGCGAGCACGCCGTCGGCCACCGAGATGGGCGGGGCGCCCGGGCGGGCACCGACGACGGTGATGTTGCCCTGGAGCGACGGCAAGAACACATACCCCCACACGCGCGGGGTCACGCCGCGCACCGCCGCGATGTCTTTGATCTTGTTCGCGTCTTCGGCGTGGAGCGTGGCGGGCCGTCCCCCCACGAGGCGTTGCACCACCACGTCGGGTTGCGCGGCGCGGGCGCGCTCGGCCTCGGCGCGGAGAGCGTCGGTCATGAAGAGCACGGCCGCGAGGAGCGCGACGGCGAACGCGAGCCCCCCGCCGAGCGCGACGCTCCTGCGGCCACGACGGACCACGGCGCCGAGCGCGTGCGCGAGCAGCGAGGACGAGCGTGTCACCGCGCCTCCGTCCGCAACCACACCTCGAGGGGCGGCGCCACGGCCGCACCCGCGGGATCCGGATCGGGCGTCGCTGGACCGTCGGCGAAGGCGGCCTGGGGCTCCTCGAGCGAGAGGGCGCGCAGCCAGCGTGACCCGCCCGAGAGCGCGAGATCGTTGCTCGGCAGGCGCGCCGCGAGCGTGGCCACGGCGCGGTCTCCCTCGCGCGATCGCGCGCGGCGCATCGACGCGTCTGCCGCGAGCCCCGAAGCGAGGAGCGCGGGGCTCGTGAGCAAGGCGACGGCGACGAACGCGCGCGCGGAGGGCGTCATGACGACTGCATCGCGATGAGGAGCTTGGTGAGCATGAAGTCCGAGATGAGGATGGCGATCGACACGGCCACGACCGAGCGCGTGGTCGAGTAGCCGACGCCCTCGGTCCCGCCGCGCGTGCGCAGACCGAAGTGGCAACCGATGATCGCGATCAAGAAGCCGAAGACGGGCGTCTTGGCCTCGCCGGCGATGAAGTCGCCGAGGCGCACCGCCTCGAGCGACGAGCTGAGAAAGAGGCTCGGCGCGATGCCGAACTCGAGGTCACAGATGATGATCGCGCCCACCGTGCCGAGCGCGAGCGCGTACACGCTGAGGAGCGGCATGACGATCACGGCGGCGGCCATGCGCGGGAGCACGAGCTTCTTGGCGGGGTCGGCGCCGAGCGCCCGGATGGCCTCGACCTGCTCGGTGACGTTCATCGCGCCGACCTCGGCCGCCATGCCGCTGCCGATGCGACCGCCCACGATGACGGCGGTGAGCGTGGGCGCGAGCTCTCGGCAGAACGAGAGCACGACGACGCGCGGGATGTACTCGACGCCGCCGAAGCGCCGCAGGCCGTACGCGAACTGGATCGTCATGACCATGCCGATGAAGACCGACGTGACCGCGACAATGCCCATCGACTTGACGCCCAGCGACTCGAGCTGGTGCAGCGTGGCCTTGAGCTCGAGCGGACGGCGCGGAATGGATCGCACGGTCTGCATGGTCAGCACGACGACGTCGCCGACGTGCTCGGCGAACGACCGGAGCTTGGCGCCCCACTGCTCGAGCCAGCTCACCTCGGGCGGAGGGGGAGGCAGGGAGATGCGACCGAACGACGGGCGACCGCTCGGCGGAGCGTCGTCGAGCGGGAGCCTCCCCGAGCCGGCGCCCCGCTCGGGCGCGCTCACGACGCGACTCCCGACCCCGGCAGCGTGCGGAAGCCGCGGACGAACGATTCGAACCGCGCCGCGCCCTCCGCAAAGCGCTCGGGCGCGCCCATGTAGACGAAGTCGTAGATGCAGCCGTCCTTCTTGAGGACGAAGACGTCGAGCGCCATCGGGACGCCGTCGAACTTGGCGCGCATCTTCGTGTGCAGCGCCTCGCGCTGGTCGAAGGGGACCGGCGCCTGCGCCTCGACCTCGCGCTCGGTGAACCCGATGACGAGGTGGTTGGTGAGCGCGACGAGCGGCGTGTCGCCGTCGGACTCGAGGCAGCGCGCGTTGAGAAGGACGGTGGCCGCGTTGGGATCGTCGCGGAAGGCCAGCGTGGCGTTCGACACCTCGATGGCCCGCCAGCCCGCGGGCACGGCCGGCACCTGGAAGTGCACGGCGCCGTCTCGATACACGCCCGCCTCGAACGAGGCGCGTCCGTGCCCACCGCACCCGGACGCCGCGGACGCGAGCACGAGCGCGGTGACGCACGCCAGAGCGAGGCGGCCGAGCGAGCTCATGAGGATCCTTCTGATATCACGGGCCGCACCGGGCGGACACCGGGATGCTAAAGTGGGTGCCCCATGGCCATCCGCCTCTACAACACGCTCTCGCACAAGGTCGAGGACCTGGTGACCCGCGAGCCCGGCAAGGCCCGCGTCTACGTGTGCGGCATCACCACGTACGACCTCGCGCACGCCGGGCACGGCCGCACCTACACGACGTTCGACGTGCTCGTGCGACACCTCCGCGCGCGCGGCATCGTCGTGACGCACTGCCGCAACGTCACCGACGTCGACGACAAGATCGTCGCGCGTGCGGCTGAGCTCGGGGAGGAGCCGCTCGCGCTCTCGAAGCGCATGAGCGAGCTGGCCGACAAGGACCTCGCGGCGATCGGCTGCGCCAAGCCCGACATCGAGCCCCGCGTGTCGACGAGCATCGACGCGATCATCGCGCTCACGCAGAAGCTCATCGACAAGGGCCTCGCCTACCCGTCGAAGACGGACGCGGGGACCGACGTGTACTTCTCGGTCCGCGCCTTCCCCGGGTACGGCAAGCTCTCGCGGCGCAACATCGACGATCTCCTGAGCGGCGCGCGCGTCGAGGTGGGCGACGTCAAGAAGGACCCGCTCGATTTCGCCCTGTGGAAGGGCTGCAAAGAAGACGGCTTCGGGTGGGCGAGCCCGTGGGGCAAGGGCCGCCCCGGTTGGCACATCGAGTGCTCGGCCATGGCCACGACGCACCTGGGCGAGAGCATCGACATCCACGGCGGCGGCATGGACCTCATCTTTCCGCACCACGAGAACGAGGTGGCCCAGAGCGAAGGCGCGCACGGCTGCGAGTTCAGTCGCTTCTGGATGCACGGCGGCTTCCTCAACGTCGACAAAGAGAAGATGAGCAAGTCGCTCGGCAACTTCGTCACCATCCGCGACGTGCTCGATCGCAACGACGCCGAGGCTTACCGCTACTTCGTGCTCGGGACGCACTACCGCGGCCCCATCTCGTTCGACGTCGAGAAGCTCGACGACGGCCGCGTGCGCTTCCCTGGCGTCGACGAAGCAGAGCGCCGCATGGAGTATTTGTATAATACACGTGATGCCCTCGTCGCGGTCTCCACGGGCGAGGACGCGCGCGTGGCGAACGTGCTCCAGGGTCAGTCCAAGATCGTGCAAGAGGCGCGCGAGAAGGTGCTCGCAGCGCTCGACAACGACCTCAACACCCCGGTCGCGCTCAGCGTGATCGCCGAGCTGGCGAAGGCGTGCAACGAGATCGTCGCGCAGATCGGCAAGCTCAAGAAGGATCTCGCGGCGCAGCAGGGGGCCAAACAGCTCGCGGCCGTCGCGGCCCGAGAGCTCGCCGCCGCGGTGGCGCCGCTCGGCTTGATGCAGACCCCGAGCGACGAGTTCTGGAAGCGCACCACCGAGCGTCGCCTGCGTCTGCGCAAGCTCGACCCCAAGCAGATCGACGCCAAGGTCGAGGCCCGCACCACCGCGCGCGCCAACAAGGACTTTGCCGCGGCCGACGCCGTGCGCAAGGAGCTGGCCGATCTCGGGGTCGAGCTGCTCGACGCCGGCGACAAGACGAGCTGGCGCGTCACGCTCTAGGCCCCTCGGCGGCCCGCGGCTCCGATTTTTTCTTCGTTATTGCGGACACATACGTCGCTCCTGGCGGAAAAAGCGACCTGGGCGAAATCCAGACGCCGACGTGCTGCGAAGGCTTGTCGTGCACACGGACTCGCCTTGCGCGCCTCTCCCCGCGACCACGGAGCCTGCCATGTCCGAGACGAAGCTCGCGATCGCCCGCCCTCGCCGGCGGGCCGCGCTCGCCGCCACCTCCGCCGCCCCCCTCTCCGACGCCGTCTCGTCGCGCGGCGCCCGGCGCTTCTTGCGCGGGCTCGCGAGCGCAGACCTGCTCGAGGACGTACGCTCGGGCGCACACACGCTCATCGTGCCGGTCGATCGCGCGTTCGACGCGCTGCCTTGGTCGTTCGACGCTCTCTTGACGCACGACGCGCTCGTCGAGGCGCGCGTCGACCTCTTCGAGTACCTCGTCGTGCGCGGCCTCGTGCCCGAGTGTGAGGCCGGAGCTCCCTACCGCACGCTCCACGGCACCGACGTGTGGATCGGCCCCGACGCCGTCTTCGGTCGTTACGGCGCCGCCCGCATCCTGCGCTCGGTGCGCTCGCCGAGGCAGGTGATCCTCTTCGTCGATCGCCTCATTTTCGCGTCGGCGCCGCGCCGGGATCTGGTAGGGGCTCGGCAGGAGATGGACGCCACGCCGTGACCACGCAGGACGCGCTCCTCACACGCGCTGGCCACGGCGACGCCGCGGCGAGGCAGGCGTGCGTCGAGCGCTTCGGCCCGCTCGTGTGGGCCCTCGCGCGGCGCCACACGCCGTCGCGCGCCGACGCCGAGGACGCGGCGCAGGAGATCTTCGTCGACCTCCTCAGGTCGGCCGACCGCTTCGATCCGGCGCGATCGACGGAGAACGGCTTCGTCGCGATGATCGCGCGGCGACGCCTGATCGACCTCGCGCGCAGGCGCGCCGTGCGCGCGGTGGAGCCCTCGGACGCGGAGCCGAGCTCGAGCGCGCAGCTCGACGAGCGGGTCGACGCGTCGAAGGCCGCGCGGATGTTGGCGGCGCTCCCGGAGCGCGAGCGGAGCGTGCTGTCGATGATCACGTTCGAGGGCCTCTCTCAGCAGGAGATCGCCGACCGAACGGGGATGCCGCTCGGCACGGTGAAGACCTTTGCGCGGCGCGCGCTGCTCTTGGCGCGTGAGTTGATGAGCGACGCGCCTCGCGCCCGCGACGTCGCCACGGAGGTGGAGTCATGAACGCCGAACAGAGAAAGGAGCGGTTCGAGCAGTTGGCGGCCGACGCCGCGCTGTTCGGCCTCGACGCCGACGAAGCCCGAGAGCTCACCGAGCTGCGCGCGCTTCCGGAGCTGGCGGAGATCGCCGAGAGCCTCGCCGACCTCGACCTGCTCGCGGGCGAGATCGCGGCAGAGGCGTTCGTCGCCGACGCATCGGAGCAGGAGCTGCCCGAGTCGCTCCGCCTCGCGCTCGCCGACGTGGCACGCGGCGAGCGCGAGGGCGACGACCGAGGGCACGGCGAGCGCGGGCGGGGGGCGCTACGGCCCATCTCCGGTGGCCGCGTCGACGGCGACGCCGACACCGAGCGGGGCGGCGCGGCGCGGGCCCTCCCCTGGCTCCTGGCCGCCGCGGCCATCGTGGTGGCCGTCGTGGGTTGGTCGCGACAGTCGCCCGACGTGCCGGTCGCCAACCCCACCCCCACGGGCCCCACGGCCGACCCGCCCCTCGCGTCGGCCGACGCCGCGAGCCCGGCGCTCGCGTCGGTCGACGCGGCGACGCCGAGCTCCGAGCGAGAGCGCCTGCTCGCGCTCGCAGGAACCACGCGCACCGAGTGGAGCAAGACCAAGGACGAGGCGGCGCGCTCGGCCTCCGGAGACGTCGTCTGGCACTCCGGGCTGCAGCGCGGCTTCATGCGCTTCAAGGGGCTCGCCCACAACGACCCGACGCAGACGCAGTACCAGCTGTGGATCTTCGACGCCGAGCGCGACGAGCGCTACCCGGTGGACGGCGGCGTGTTCGACGTGGGCCCCGACGGCGAGGTCATCGTGCCCATCTCCGCCAAGCTCGACGTCCGCAAGGCCAAGCTCTTCGCCGTCACGGTCGAGAAGCCCGGCGGCGTGGTGGTGTCCAAGCGCGAGCGCATCGTGCTCACGGCGGCGCCCACCTCCTGAACCGGTCGGCGCGCCCCGCGCGGTCACTGACGCAGCAAGATGATCGCGTGCGCCGCGACCACGATCGTGATCGACGTCGCCAGGCCGAGGTGTGTGCGTCGGACACGGGCGCGGTCGCGTAGCTTGGGGTTGCGCAGGCGCAGGCCCACCCCCATGTGCGCGACGAGCAACAAGAACGCGAGCGCCCCCGGACCGAGCGCCTCCATGCCGGCGCTCACCGCGGCCGACGATCCGAGCGAAGGCAGGATCGACAGCGCGTGGACGAAGCCCCCCGTGGCGGCGGCGAGCCCCACCCCGACGTGCGATCGCACCGCGGGCGACGCCAGGACGGCCCGGCGGCGGGCCACGATCCTGTGCCCGATGGGGACGCTCGCCGCGACGGCGACGAGCGAAACGGCTAGCCAGCCGGTGATCTCACCAAGGTTCACGGAAACCCACATCGTACACGGGAACCTCCAGCGGCTCCCGTTGTCCGCACGGGTATGCGTGAGCTCCGCCCCCTCGCCGTCCTCGCCGTCGCCTGCGGGGTGAGCCTCCTCCGACCGACGCCGGCGCGCGCCTGCTACAACGAGGTCATCCGCGAGCTGTCGCCCGTCGAGGAGATCGCGACCGCCGAGCGCGATCTGAGCCACGGCAAGCTCGCCGACGCGACGTGGCGGGTGCGCGTGCGCTACCCCTCGATCCGGTCGCTCGGGCCCGACGCTCCCCCGCTCGCGCTGCGGGCCCAGCGCATCTACGCGCTCGCCCTCGTGCGCGCCAACGGCATGCTCGACTCGCGCGAAGGCTGGGCGCGCTGGGGCAACCTCGAGTGGGCGCTCGAGACCCTGCGCGAGCTCGACGGCAAACGCCCCAACGAGCCGCGATCCCAGGCCGACCTGGCCGAGGCGCGCGTCAAGCTGCCGCGCACGCGCGCGAGCGGCGTCGCCGTGCTCGAGAGCCTCGACCGACGCGATCTGCTCGGGAGCCCGTTCAGCTACATCGCGCTCGCCAGCGCGCGCCGCGAGGTGGGCGACGACGGCGGCGTGCGCGCCGCGCTCCGGAGGTGCGTCGCGATGAGCGTCGACCGCGCGCGCTGTCAGGTCGAGGTCTGGTAGCCCGTCATCTCGCGCGCCGCGTCGGGCGAGAAGCCTCGGCAGTACACGGCCGCGTCGTCGATCTTGGTGACCGTGATGACGCGGGGCCGCACGTACGCGACCATGAGCGCGACGAAGACGGCGATTCCGCCGAGCACGGCGACGCCGAACACCGAAGGATCGTCGGAGAGGCGAGCCCCGAGGAAGGCTGCGACGATGACGACGACTCCGACGATGGTGGCGTTGCGCGCCGCCTTCCATCGTGCGTCGCACGGACCGCACAGGGGGAGCAGCAGCTCGGCCTTCTTCTGCGTGACGAGCATGGCGATGATGCCGCCGATCGTGCAGAAGACGATCATGAGCCGAGCCCACGTGGGCGACCACTGGAACTTCTTGGCGACGCTCCGCACGTCGCTGCGGTTGCCGCACTTGATGCAGATGGGCGGCAGCACCGCTGTCTTCTCGATGACGAGATCGCTGCCGGCCAGGTGAACGCGCCCGCCGCCGCCGGCGGGGCCGCCGGCCTGCGCGGTGGGAGGCGCGTAGGGGTCGAAGCTCATGACCTGCTCAGTCGGCGGCGCCGAGCTTGCGCTCGAGGGCTTCGAGGTGGGCCCGGACCTCGGGATCGCTCTCGCGGAGGTTCTCGACCTTCTTGACCGCGCTCATGACGGTCGTGTGGTCGCGGTTGCCGAAGGCGCGCCCCAGCTCGGGGAAGCTGCACTTGAGGCGCTGCTTGCAGAGGTACATGGCCACGTGCCGCGCGAACGCGATGCTCTTGTGGCGGTCCTTCGACACGAGATCGCTCGTGCGGAGCTTGAAGTGGTGGCAGACGACGCGCTGGATGTCGTCGACCCCGGCCTCGCTCGCGCGCGGCGTGGACGTCATCGCGAGCTCCTGCCGCGCGAAGTCCATGTCGATGGCGTGGCCGAGCAGAGACGACTTGGCCGCGAGGCGGATGAGCGTGCCCTCGAGCTCGCGCACGTTGCTGCGGATCGACTGGGCGAGGAAGACGACGACGTCGTCGCTCATCTCGATGCGCTCGAGCTGCGCCTTCTTTCGCAGGATGGCGACGCGCGTCTCGAGCTCGGGTCCCTGGATGTCGGCGACGAGTCCCCACGAGAAGCGGGAGACGAGGCGCTCTTCCATGCGCTCGAGCGCTTGGGGGTACTTGTCGCTCGTGACGATGATCTGCTTGTCGGCCTGGTGGAGGGCGTTGAACGCGTGGAAGAACTCTTCTTGCGTCTGCGTCTTGCTGGCGAGGAACTGGATGTCGTCGACCAGGAGCAGATCGCAGCGCTCGCGATAACGCGCGCGGAAGTCGTTCATGCGTCCCTCTTGGAGGGCCTGCACGAACTCGTTCACGAAGCGCTCGGCGGACACGTAGATGATGCGCGACCCCGGGTTCTCGTCGCGGACGCGGTGGGCGACGGCGTGGACCAGGTGCGTCTTGCCCAGCCCGGTGCCGCCGCACAAGAAGAGCGGGTTGTGCCGGCGCCCGCCGCCGCCGGCGGACGCGATGGCCGCCGCGTGCGCGAGCTGGTTGGACGGGCCGACGACGAAGTTGCCGAAGGTGTACTTGGGGTTGAGGCCCTGGATGGGCTCGACCGGCTTGACGGCTCGCATCTGCGACGACGGACGCCGCGCGCTGACGGGCGCGGGCTCGTCGGCGATGGACGTGCGCAGCGGCCGAGGCCTCACGGGCGGCGCGGTGGCGCCGGAGCTGACCGGGTGCGGAAGCTCGCCGCCGACGGTCCATGCCACCTGGACGCTCAGTCCGGTCTGGCTGCGCAGGAAGTCGACCAGGGTGGGCAAGAAGTGCCGATCGACCCACTCACGGACGAACTCGTCGCGCGCGCGCAGGCTCACGACGCCGTCGGTCATGCCGTCGAACTGCACGCCAGAGAACCACTGCTCGAAGCTCGCGGGCGACTTGTCGCGCGTGAAGGCGATGGCCTGGTTCCAAAGTGACTCGTGCATCTCGCTCATCTCGAAGCGTCCGACATCGCTTCGCCCGTCCGGGCCGCCCTGCCACTCCGAGGAGACGGGCGGCATCTGACCCTCGGCGGTTGCCCGCAACACTCCATCCTCACCACTCACGTTCCGCTCCCCCACACCTTCTCCACAGCCTGTGGATGGATTGAGGCCGACAGTGCTCACCCGCCGCCCCGCGCGGGTGAAAGATCGTTTTTGGACAAAGCGCCCCCTCCTCGCCGAAGCGAGGTCGAAGCCCCCATCGCAGCTGTACGCACGTCTCCGTACCGCGCGGACAAGCGGGGATGAGGGCACCGAGTTGAGGCGCTCTCCCCCACGGAGAGCGGGTCTCGAAGCCCTTATCGCCGACCACCCGCGCGACAGGAAGTACGTGGTTAGCACCCCTTTTTCTCCCCCGTCATGTCCATTGTGAAAAATCGATGTAAGCAACCGAAATGGCTCACATTTATTGCTTGTAGAACACCCATGAATGGACGCTCGTGCGTCCGCGATTTCGCACCCCTTCGCCAAGTGCGCGAGCGCGTTTCGTTATCGGACGGTCACCTGCGCGTCACTCTCGCGAGACCCTGATTTTTCAGCGCGGTTGGGTGTCAAGAGTCGACGGCGCAAAGTTCTCCGGCGCGGGCGGTCGGTAGAGCCTCGCGGGGGCGCGGCGGGCCCTTCCGCGCGAAAATTGCCTTCGCTCGAACGGCCTTGTTAGGGTCCCCGTGGTGTCGCCCCTCCGCCGTCTGCGCTCCGCGTTCGCGCTCGTCGTCACGCCGCTCGTGTGCCTCGCCAGCGCGACCCTCGCAGGGACCGCGGCCGCCGATCCGTCGACGACGTCGATCGGTCAGGGCTACGACCTCGGCGAGGTGCAGCATCCTCGCGCCGTCGCGATGGGCGGCGCTCACCACGCGTTCGGCGGGTCGACGGCGGCGATCTTCGGCAACCCCGCCAACCTCCCGCTCTACCGCGTGTACCACCTCGAAGCGATGGCGGGCTTCTCGCCCGAGGCGCGGCGCCAGAGCTACGGCGGCGCGATCGCCGACTCGAGCACGAGCCGCGTCGCCGGCGGCTTCGGCGGCACGTGGAACCAGATGGATCCCGACGGGATCAAGCGGCAGTGGACCGACCTGCGCCTCACGCTCGCCTACCCGCTCGGCGATCGGCTGAGCGTCGGCGTCACCGGGCGCTACCTGCGCGCGACGCAGGCGATCTCGGCGGGGCCCCTCGGCGCGAGCCTCGCATCCAACGGGACGCCGGGCGGCCCGCTCTTCAACGAGTTCACCTTCGACGCCGGCATGGCCGTCGCCATCTTCGAAGGACTGCGTCTGGGCGTCACGGGCCGAAACCTCACCGCCCCCGCCACGTCGCTCGCCCCGCTCGGGCTCGCGACGGGCCTCGGGTACTCGGTCAGCAACTTCACGATCGAGGGCGACACGCTCATCGACTTCCAGACGCACGGCGAAGCGCGCATCCGCGCCATGGGCGGCGCCGAGCTGCTCTTGGCCGACCGCTTCCCCGTCCGCGCCGGCTACCGGTACGACGACGGCACGAAGACGCACGCGGTCTCGGGCGGCGCCGGCTACGTCGATCGCAAGTTCAGCTTCGAGGCGAGCGTGCGACGCGACGTCGTGAGCGATCAGCCCGCGACGCTCATCGCGATCGGGCTGCGCCTCTTCTACGACTCGATCGCCTCGCCCGAGCCCGGCGACGCGCCTTGATCGCGCGCGGCCGCGTCACGGCGCAGGCGTGACCGCACGCGCTCAGGGCGCGACGACGGAGCGCGACGACGGCCACCAGCGGACGCAGAGATCGTCGGTCGCGCGTCGGACGGCGAGCACGGGCGCGATGGCCGTCTTGTCGCGCGGCGGCGGTGGCCCCGCCGGCAGGACCTCGACGATCGTCGCCAGGGGGTGAGGGTCTGCCGCGTCGCCGCAGAGGCGGGCCTCGACGCGCGCCAGCGGACGCTTGGAGCTCACGGTCACGGTGCCCAAGGTGAGCGGCGCGCCGCGAGACTCTCCGAGGCGCGCCACGACCCCGAGCGCGCCGTCGGGGTCGAG
>JAGQJA010000417.1:6906-8568 GCA_020430845.1 Myxococcales bacterium | reverse complement strand
GCATCACGAGCGCGCCCTTCTGGTACGAGGTCGCGTCGAAGATGGTGAGCACGTCGATCTCCGGATCGGCGGGGCGCAGGGGGTGGGCCGAGTAGCGCTCGGCGCCGAACGCGGCGGTCATGTATCCGCGGAGCACGCGCTTCTCGGCCTCGGGCCCGTCGTGGTCGGCGATGAAGCGGGCCGTGAGGTACTCCGTGAAGCCCTCGCTCAGCCAGAAGTCGTTCCACGTGCGGATGCGCGCGAGGTTGCCGCTCCAGTGGTGCGCCAGTTCGTGGAACGCCGTCTCGCGCGACTCCGGATCGCCGTCGAAGAGCGTCTCGTCCATGCTGACGACCGACGCGTGCTCCATGCCGCCGCCGAAGATGGGCTCCTCGATGAACGCGGCCGTTCCGAAGCGGTACTTGCCGAACGCCGACTCGTAGAAGTCGAGCGCGCGCGGCAGGTCTCGGTACACCTGCTCCGCGTTCTGCTCCGAGCGCGCGTAGCGGTAGGTGGCGATGGGCACGCCCGAGGAGGCGCGCCCCTCTTTGACGTTCCAGGCGTCGTACGCCGACACGTGGAAGTCGTACGTGGGCATCGGCGAGCTCGACTCGAAGCGCCACGTGCGCGTGCCGTCGCCGTTGTCGGTGACGCCGAGCTTCTTGCCGTTGGCGAGCACGGTGTACTTCTCGGGGAAGGTCACCTTGGCCGCGAACATCGCGCCGTCGCGCGGGTGATCGCGCAGCGGCATCCAGCGACGGGCCTTGGACGGCCAGCTGAGGGACGTGAAGATGCGCCGCCCCTCGGCGTTGCGCTGCTTGACCATGAAGCCGCCGAACGCGGCGAAGTCGTTGGGGTTCGCGCCGTCGGCCTGCGCGACCGCGCCGTGATACGCGATGCGCGTGGTGAAGGCCTTGCCCTTGGCCACCGGCGCGGGCAGCTTGACGAAGAGCTTGCTCCCTTCGCGGCGGTGCTCGGCGTTGCGGCGGCCCACCTTCACGTCGTCGATCTCGGTCCCCTCGAGGTCGAGCTCGAGCTCGTCGAGATCGCGCGTCGCGATGTACGTGCCCTTGAGCGTCGCCTTGTACGACTCGCGGCGGACGGTGTCGTCGACGGCGAGATCGAGCTCGTAGGCGATCGCGTCGACGTCGGGCATCGTCGGATCGACGACGGCGCCGCGCGTGCTCAGCTCGTCCTCGCTCGCCTCGTCGGCCTCTTCGGCGGGCGCCGACGCCGAGCACGCAGCGAGCACCCCCGCGATCGCGAGCACGGCCAGGTGGGCGCGTCGGGGCGTCGAGAGGCGGGACATCAACCTACATCGTCGCACATCTCATGCCCGCCTTTGGGCCTCGTTGGGCGCTGGAATCATGAGACTTTCTCAGGGCCCCAGGTGGGCAAAGGTAAGACCAGGTGGGATGTCAGCGATCCACGGGCTGGCCGGGGCCGCGGAGGCGCGAGGCGGCACGGACTTTCGGCGCATCACTCTCGCGATGCGCGTGTCAGCGAGTTGCACCCCCACGAAAGGTCGCTCACCGATGAACGCTCCCTTCCACGCCCGTCGCGTCGCTCACGTCCTGCTTGATGGCTTCGCGCGTCGTCGACGCCTCGTTCCACTGCCGCTCCTTCTCGCCGCCGTGGGGTGTGTGGCGACGCCCGGCGACGAAGCCGCGCGCGAAGCGTCGA
>JAGQJA010000417.1:0-6892 GCA_020430845.1 Myxococcales bacterium | reverse complement strand
GAAGAGACCGGGACGCTGCCGTTCAAGAGTCGCGACGGGTCGGTGCGCCAGCTGCCCGTCACAGTGTCCGGCGGGCGCGCGTGGATCGACGACATGGGGTTCGGTCGCGTCGATGATCTGCGTCCACGGAGCCACGGCGTGTCGGATCTCGATCGACGTTGGCCCGACGCGACGGTCCCCTACTGCTTCTACGACGGACCGGATCCCGGCATTCGGCTCGGCGCGCAGACGCGCGAAGCGTTCCGCGAGGCCGCCGCATACTACGAGGCGCGCGTCCCGAGCTTGCGGTTCGTCGAGCGCCCGTGTCCAGTGTTGGTCGATGCGCTCAGCGCCGCGCCGAGGTCGCTCTACCCGACGCCGGGCGACGCCGTCCTCGTCGTCATGCGGTACGAGAAGGACGCCGGCCTCGCCGAGCTCGGCTGGGACAACACGTCGCGCGGGATGTGGCTGAGCCCGAAGATCGGCGCGATCGACGCGGACACCGGTAGGCGAAAGGGCGTCGGCACGGTGGTCCACGAGCTCGGGCACACGCTCGGCCTGGCGCACGAGCACCAGCGCGCGGACCGCGACGACTACGTGAACGTCTGCCCGACCAACATCCCGCAAGGCAACATAGGCAACTACGTGGTCTTGGACCCGTCCGATCACCAGACGCTCGCGCCCTACGAGTACTTCTCGAAGATGCACTACGACCTCACGAGGTCCACCGTCCGCTTTCCGACGCCCGACTGCGAGGGATACGAGATGTACCCGCGTCACGACACACAGCCGTACGTGTCGGGCACCCAGGACAACATCGGGGGCTCCGACCTCACCGGACATGACATCAACTCGCTCATGTTGATGTACGGCCCCGGGCTCGGCACGCCCGAGATCAACGACCAGTTCGGGACGGCGATGGCGGTCGGAGACTTCGACCTCGACGGGTACGACGACGTGATCGTCGGCGCGCCGCTCGAGGCGGCGAGCTCCTCGGGTGTGGCGTCGGGGACCGCGTATGCGTTCAAGGGCACGTACCGTCAGCCTGCGCCATGGAAGCTCGTACGCGAGTCCGAGGTCGCAGCAGAGGAGGCCGACGATCGTTTCGGCGCCGCGTTCGCGGTGGGCGACTTCGCGCGACAAGAAGTGTGCGACCCGCACCACCCCGAGGACTGCGAGCTCCCGTTCCCGGATCTCGCGGTGGGCGTGCCCGGCAAGCGCGGCGGAGTCGGCTCGGCTCGCCTGGGCGCGGTGATGATGTTCCTCGGTGGCCGATGGAAGGGCGCGACCTACCGCAGTGATCCCGCCCGTGAGAAGGGGTGCACGGATTTCGCCGAGTGTCGCGGCACGGTGAACGGTCCGCTCACCCCTTGGCACATCGTGCTTCGCGCCGCCGACGCGCGCGGCGTGACAGGGGCCGACGGCGACCTCTTCGGCGTGTCGCTCGCGGCGGGCGACTTCGACCTCGACGGCAGGGACGATCTCGCTGTGGGCGCGCCGGGCGCCGGTGGCGGCAACGTGGTCATCTTCAAGGGGCAGGCGGCGCAGCCGATCTTGGCAGAGCCTCGGATGCTCCCGCTCCCGCCCGTCGCGCCGAGCTCCAACGCCGAGCTCGGCTTCTCGCTCGCGGCCAAGAACCTCGTGAACACGTCACGCGCGTCGCTCGTCGTCGGCGCACCCAAGCAGACGGGCACCACGGGCACGACGTCGGGCGCGATCCACCTCTACACGTGGGGCCCGCAGTTCGGCGCAGTCCCGCAGCCGGACGGACTGGGCCATCGACAGACCATCCTCTCGAGCGGTGGTCGCACCGATCGTTTCGGTCACTCGGTCGCCATCTACAACGCACTCGGCACGACGTTCAACGACGTGGCCGTGGGCGCGCCGGGGCGGAGCGGCGGCAGGGGCGGCGTCAGCTTGTACGACGCGACCTCGGCGACCCACCTCACGGCGCTCACGCAGATCGCGGCGGCGAACCTCGACGTGCAGTTCGGTGCCTCGCTGGCAACGGGGGACGTCAAGGCGTCGATCCCCATCGCGGGGCTGCCCGAGCTCCCGAACGCGCGACTCTTCATCGGATCGCCTTTGGCGATGAACGGCGCGACGCCGGCAGCGGGACGCGTGAGCGGCGTGGGCTTCTTCGACGCGTCGAGCCCCATCCAGAGCTACTCGTTCACGCAGGGCGTGAAGTCTCCCTACACGCGCGCGGATTGACGAGCGTCTGTCGCGACGCGTCGCTCAGTCCGTGCCCGCGTCGGACACGGTGCCGGTGCCGGCGTCGGCGCTCGCCAGCCCGTACACGACGAGATGTCGGCGATACGGCACGGCGATGGTGCCGGCCGCGGCTGCCATGGCGACGGGACCGCCTCCGGAGATGACCGGTCCCGTGCACGCAGAGGGCTCACTATCGGACCACACCGGGTCGCCCGTGGTGGCGTCGAAGGCGCGCAGCGTGCAGTCGTCCCACAGCACGTGCACGTGACCGCCAGCCACCATCGGGCTCGTCCGGATGAACGGAGTGCCGCGGGCCGGCAGGTACTGCCAGCTCACTCCTCCGGTGACGGGCGGAAGGCTCAGCGCGTGCAAGCGACCGTTGACAGGAATGAACCCGACCCCGCCGTGCATCGCGGGTGGCAACGTGGCGCCTGTCGCCGTCGTCGAGACCGCGCCCGTCCTGGCGTCGGCCCAGTGGAGCGTGGATTCCGAAAAGAGGAAGACCGTCTCATCGACGACGACGGGCGTTCCTGGGGACGCCGAGCACCCAGCTTCGATGTGCCACACGGTCGCTCCCGTCGCTCGATCGAGTCGATACGCGTTCCGGCAGCCGACCGCCACGAAGACGGCGGAGTCCGTGACGGCGGGCGACGCCGAGCCTCCGGACCGTGCTCCCTTCCAGGCGACCCGGCCGGTCATCTCGTCGACGGCGGCGGCCTTTCCATAGTTGTTCGGGAGTATGTAGACGCGCCCCCCAAACGCAGTCGGCGCCCCCAAGAACTGCTCCGAAGCGGCCACGGTGCCGAGCTGCGCGGTCCAGAGCACGCCGCCGGTGTCCACGTCGAGCGCGTGCATCAAGCCCGCGCGGTCGAGCGTGAAGACGCGCCCGCCGTCGTAGGCCGACGACGCGGTATCAGAAACGCCGAGATCGATGGGGCCCCACACCGACGCCCCCGTGAGCGCGTCGAACGCCTGCACCGAGACGCGCTTGTCGGCAGGACGCTCGCCCGTGATGAAGGTGGCAATGACCTTGCCGTGTGCGATGAGCGGGAACGCGACGGGCCCCCCGAAGTCATGCGCCCACCGTCGCGAAGGCGCCCCGAAGAGCGATGCGTCGTCGGTCGAACCAGTATGCGCCGCGTTGATCTGGTATGCGGCCGACTGCGGACCGAGGTCGGGCAGGTACCCCGCGCCGTCGGGCAGCTCGGCGTCGGCGGCTGCGTCCGCGCTCGTGTCGCCGCGCGGTGCGCCGCCGCCGTCCGAGTCGACCGCGATCGCCGAGAGCGATGCCCGCCCACCACACGCGATGGCGCACGCCGCGGCGAGTGTGTGCGCCGTCACGCGCAAGTAGGCTCGATTCACCGGCATGTCACGCTCGGAACGGTCGCGCGACTGACGTTCGGGTCGACCGGAAGGAGAGAGGTCACGACGCACGGGACGGTGTCGAAGGTTCCCGAGAGGAACATGGCGCTCGGACCTTTCCACCCGACGACATTGAAGCCTACCTGGGCGATGAGGTCGCCCGCGATGCGCGACGCGCTGGCATGGGTGAGTGTGAGGTAGTTCACCTCGTTGACATACGAAAGCCCGCCATAGGGAACCGCCGGTTGACCGCATGTCGTGTGCTCGAGGAAGGCCGACGAGATCATGGGATTCTTCGGGGGTGAGGCGCCGGTGAAGTGCCATGTGCCGGTGACGGGCGCCGGGCCCAGCGTCCATCGGAGCGCGTAGTAGAGATCTTGCGCTCCCACGTAGTCGATGCCCGCCAGATGCTCGGCGCACGTGCGCGGCCGGTCGGTGATGAAGAGCATGAGCGTGACGACGCCAGGGGTCGTCGAGAGGATCGCGTAGCTGTGCTCGAAGCGCGTGGGCTCGTCGCCGTCCCGAATGACCGCGGTTCCGAGCGCCGCTCCCGTCGCAGACGTCGCGCTGGCGTCGGCGTCAGCCCCGCCTGACGCGAGCGGCGAGTCGACCGTACTCTTGCCCCCGCACGACGAGGCCACGACGGCGACTGCGCTCCACTGCGCCGCGGCGCGTGCGATCGATCTGCCTGACCGTCCCTGCATCACGTGAAAACCACCCCCCGATCGTGGGCATTCAGCTATCGCACAGACCCGCCGACGCAACCAGCGTCGTTTTCCGTCATTGAAGTACGCGCAACTTGGTTGTCACGACACCGCGTGAGCGACAACGACCGCTTGGTCGGCGTCGAGATATCGGGGTGACGCGCGTCGCGGTCAGGGATAGCCGCGCACCGCGACCGGACTGAACGCGTTCTGCTGCGAGCGATCGCCGAGCTGTCCGCGATCGTTCTCGCCCCAGCAGAAGATCGCGCCCGACTCGAGCGGGGCGCACGAGTGGGCGCCGCCGGTCGAGACGGCGATCGCGTTGCCGATGCCTGCGACGGGCAGCGGTGACGCGACGGGCGCGGCGCCGTCGACCGTGGGGCCCGCGCCGATCTGACCCTTGCCCGACGCGCCCCAACACACGACGGCGCCGGTGCGACGCGCGGCGCACGCGTGGTCGTCGCCGGCCCAGATGCTCACCGCGTCGCTGATGCCCGGCACGAGCGCCGGTGACGGGTTGGGGTTCTGGTTGGGCGCGCCCGTCCCGAGCTGTCCCGACTCGTTGGCGCCCCAGCACGAGACCGCGCCGCCGCGCTCGAGCGCGCACGTCGATCGCGCCGCGGCCGACACCTGCACGATGTCGCTCAGGCCGGGCACGCTCACCGGGCGCGACTGCCCCGCCGGCTCGACGCGGCCGTTGCCGAGCTGCCCGTTGAGGTTGTCACCCCAGCAGAAGACCGCGCCGCTCGTGGTGACGGCGCACGCGTGCGCCTCGCCCGCGCTGATGTCGGCGGCCGTGTTGAGGCTCGCGACGGCCGTGGGGCTGTTGCGCTCGTCGCGGTTGCCGGTGCCCAGCTGACCGCTCGTGTTGCCGCCCCAGCACGCCACGTCCCCGCCGCGGCGCACGGCACACGTGAAGTTGCCTCCCGCCGCGATGCGCGTGGCGTCGCCGAGCCCCACGACCGTGACGGGCACGGCGCTCCGCGCGTTCGACTGCGCGTTCCCGAGCTGACCGTTGACGCCGTCGCCCCAGCAGCTCGCCTGACCAGAAGTGCGCACGATGCACGCGTGCCGCGCGCCGGCCGCGATGCGCCTCGCGTCGGAGACGCCCACGACCGGCTGCGGCGACGTGGCGGGGGGGCGCGTGCCGCCGTCGAACGACAAGCCGGCGCCGAGCTGGCCGCTCGTGTCGTCGCCCCAGCACCGGACGGTGCCGTCGGGCTTGCGCGCGCACGTGAACGACGTGCCGAGCGCGACCTCGAGCTCGTTGGGATCGGTCGGTCCGCCGTCGTCGTCGGGCGGGGGGATGCCGGTGTCTTCTTCTTCTCCGCCGTCGATTTCGAACGTCTTCTTGAGCTTGACCGTCTCGACGCCGACGATCGCGTTGCACGCGACGACGCCCGAGAGGAGCGCGAGCGCGCCGCAGAGACGAGGCGCCCAGCGGCTCACGGGAGCGCCCCGCCGATCACGAGCCCGCCCGCCCCGAGGCCCACGCGAACGGGCGATCCCGACGCGCCGCGGCTGCGGCCCGAGGGCGCGGTGAAGTAGAGGGCGGCGCCGCCGAGGAGGAGCGCGCCGCCCGCGATGAAGCCCACGGTGGAGACGATCCCGCTCGTGCGCGCTTCGGCGGCGAGGTCGAAGCCCGTCCTGTCGCACTGCAGGTTGGGGCACAGCGGCTCGGCCTCGCCCCACTTGCTGAACGTGCGCAGCCCGAAGAAGCCGCCGACCCCCAGCCCCACGACGCCCACGCCGCCGAGCGCGAGCCCGAGGATGCGCTGCGTGCCGCCGCGCGAGCCCTCCTCGACGGGCGGCTCGATCACCTTGGGCTTCTTGGGCTTCTTGGGCTTCTCGACGACGGCCTCGTCCTCGAGCTCGGGGATCTCCACCGTGGGCGACTTGACGCGCTCGCTCGCGTCGATCGTCGTGTGGAATGGTTTCTTGCCCTTGGCCGTGACGTCGAGCGTGTGCTTGCCGGGGTCGATCGGGATCGCCGTCCCGAGCACGGCAGGGTCGAGCTCGACGTCGTCCATCGTGATCGACGCGTTCTCGTTCGTGTTCACGATCTTGAGGCGGATGAGCTTTGCCTCGAGCGCCGTCGCGCGGTCTTGCGCGATCTTCTCTCGGTCGGGGCGGTTCTGTCGCGCCGCGATCCCCATCGCCTCGCGGAAGCGCGCCCACGCGCTCGCTGTCTTTCCGGCCTTCTGGTAGCAGTCGCCCAGGTTGAGCAGCGTGCCCAGGCCCGGCGCGAGCTTGTAGCTCTGCGCGAACTTGGGGCATGCGTCGGCGTACTTCTTCTGGTCCATCAGGCGCCGGCCGTCTTGGAAGAACTGCTCGGCGGCCGCGGCGTTGTCCTTGTCTTGCGCGCGCGCAGGCGCGGGGCACAGCGTGGCCGCCGCGAGCACGATCGAGCACACCAGGGCGGACGTCCGCATCGCCCCTATTCAATCACATCGTGGCCCGTCCGAACGAGTCGACGACACTCCGCGGTCGGCGTCAGTCGCGGGTCGCCGGGATCCCGTCGCCTGTGGGCTTGGGCGCGGGAGCGGCGGTGGTGCGCGGCGGCGGTGCGGCAGGGCGATGCGCGGGCGCGCGGTGCGTGGCGCGCGGCGCGGCGGCGACCGGAGGCGCGACCG
>JAGQJA010000416.1:2957-4558 GCA_020430845.1 Myxococcales bacterium | reverse complement strand
GGTCGCTACGAGGGCGATCTCGACGCCGTGGTGGCGCTGCCCGTGCCGTCGCTCGAGTCGCTCGAGTCGCTCGCCCCCGAGCTCGACGAGTCCGCGCGTGCTCTCGCCGCCGCGGCCGATCGCGCGAGAGAGAGGGAGCGCGCGCTCGCTGCGGCCGAGGCGACGATCGCCGAGACCGTGGCCGGAGGCGCGCCGCCCGAGCCCGCCGACGTCACGCGCGCCCGCGAGGCGCGCGACGTGGTGTGGCGTGGCGTGAGGGCGCACCTCGACGCGGGCGAGCTCGACGCCGCGCGCGCCGACGCCGGACGCCTCGAGCTGGCCACGCAAGAAGCCGACGGCCTCGCCGACGCCCTGCTCCGCGACGCCGAGCGTGTCGCGGTCCTCTCGCATCAGCGCGCCGAGCGCGCGCGCATCGACAGGGAGCTCGCGGAGGCCAGGCGCGACCGCGAGCGCGCCGAGGAGCGGAGGGCGTCGCTCGACGCTCGGCTCGCCGGCCTCTTCGCGCCGGTCGCGGGCGTGTCCGTAGGAGCGCTCGTCGACATGCGCGCGTGGCTCACCAAGCACGCGGCCATCGTCGCCGAGCACGAGGCGCGTGAGGCCGAGGTGCGCGAGCTGCGACACCTGCGCGCCGAGAGGGAGGCCGCCAGGGACGCCCTCCACGCCGAGCTCGAGCGCTTGGGCGAGCAGGTCACCGAGACGACGCTCGACGGCCTCGTCAGCCTCGGGGAGAGCGCGCTCGAGCGCCTCGACGCGCTCGCGCACCAGGCCGCCAAGGCGGATCGCGACGTCGAGGTCTGGCAGGTCGAGCTCGCCAACGCCCACGCGAAGCTCGCCGTCGCGCGAGACGAGCTCGCCGCGCTCACGTCGCGCCTCGGTGAGCTGGCGTCTGCGCTCGGGCTCGAGTCCGACGCGGAGCCGGACGCGGTGCAGGGCGCGCTCGCCGAGGCGCGTGAGCTCTTCCAGCGGGTCGACGTGGCCGAGGCGCTGCGAGCCACGGCCGACGCGCTCGCCGGCGAGCAGCGCGAGCTCGCCTCTTGGCTGCGCGACACCTTCGAGATCTCCCTCGACGATCTCGACGACGCGACGCGGGCGCTCGAGAGCGCGGCAGAGCGCATCGAGCGGGCGGAGCGCGCGGCCAAGGTCGAACGTGACCTCGCCGAGATCGAGGGCGAGCTCGCCGGCCAAGACCTCACCCTCCCTCCCGACGTCGAGCAGCTCGCCGCCGATCCTGCGGCCCTCGCGGCCGCGCGCGAGACGCAGGGCAGGGACGACGACCGACTCGAAGAAGAGTACCGCACGGCGGAGCGCGCGCTCGCGAGCCGCCAGGAGGGTCTCAAGCAGTTCACCGGAGACGCGGGCGCCGCCGACGCGGCCGCCGACGCGCAGAGCGCCCTCGCGCGGGTGCGCGCGCTCACCGAGGAGTACTGCAGGGTCCGCTTGGCGGCAGAGGTGCTATCGCGCGAGATCGATCGGTACCGCGACGCCAACCAAGGTCCCGTGCTCCGGCGCGCGAGCGAGCTCTTCGCCCGGCTCACGCGCGGCTCGTTCTCGGGCGTCCGCGCCGGGTTCGACGGCAACGACCGGCCCGCGCTGCGCTGCAC
>JAGQJA010000416.1:1699-2795 GCA_020430845.1 Myxococcales bacterium | reverse complement strand
GGCCTCGAGGTGCTCGTCGAGCTCGCGGCGCGCCACCAGGTCTTGTTCTTCACCCACCACCGCGCGCTCGTCGACATCGCGCGCGAGGTGGGCGCCGCCTCAGGCCGCGACGCCGCGGTGACGGTGCACGAGCTCGTCGGTCGCGCGGCGCCAGGCGCGGGCGCGGCGCGCGCCGAGCCCGAGGCTCACGGCGTGCAGTGAAAGTGCGCCGTCTCGCACGACTCCTGCGTCGCGTAGAGGCGCTGGCAGTCCGAGCCGGTGCAGTTGCAGGCCACCGTGTAGATGCAGCTGGTGCCCGTCCACATGTAGCCGCGCGCGCCGCCGCTGCAGTTGGTGTTGAGCCCGCGCACGTCTTGCGCCTTGCACGAGGCGTTGCACCCCGAGAGCGCGGGCGACGTGACCGCGGCGAACGCCAGGAGCGCGAGGCCATACATCGTCGCGGATCGCTTGCTCGGCGTCTTGAGGTGGCTCACGAGGCCGATCTAGTCCAGCGCAACGCACGGCGCCACGACTCATTGCTCCGAGCCGCTCACGGGCCCTTGCAGTCGACGTCCTTCACGAGCGTCGAGGCCCGGCACGACGCGCCGTCACACTTGAACGACGCGCACTTGTACTCCTCGGCCTTGATGCACGCCGCGCCGCCCGGGTTGCCCGCGGTGCACTTCGACGTCGTCGGCTCGCAGTAGTTGCCCAGGCCGCACTCGAGGCTGAGCGGTCGCTTGGTCGCGTCGCACTGCTCACCGCGCGCCGTCGCCTTCTTGCACGTGCCCGAGGCCGGCTGCTTCGACAGGTCCGCGTCGCAGTAGAGGCCCTTGCCGCAGAACCCGCTCTCGCCGTCGGCGAGCGCGCACGGGGCGTTCTCGCCGAGCAGCTTGGTCGTCGAGCATTTCTTGGTGTCGTCGTCGCACCCGGTGAGCTCGCCCGGCGCCGTGCTGTGCTTGCACTGCGAGCCGCGCTCGCAGGCGGCGCCCTCGGGGAGCGACCCGTCGAAGACGTTGCAGTCGCGCAGCTCGTCGACGATCTCGTAGAGCACGTCGAACGTGAGGCTGCAGTCGCGCTTGAACACGGGCTCGAGCTTCACGAGGCACGGGTCGAT
>JAGQJA010000416.1:1003-1587 GCA_020430845.1 Myxococcales bacterium | reverse complement strand
GGCTTGCGCAGCGCGCAGATCTTGGCCGGGATCGTCGCGCACACGTCGTCGAGCGTGTAAGCGGTCGCGACGCGCCCGTCGGCGCTCGCCCCGTCCGCGGACGCGCCGGCGTCGTCGACCGGGCCCACCGGGCTCGAGGTGCTACCGCTGCACGCCCACACCAGACACGCCGACGCCACCACGCCCGCCCATCGCGCTCGAATCATGTTCCGCTCCCTCCGTGTAGCCGTCCCCGATCGGTCCTATTCACGAACCGCGCCTGCGAGCACATCCGTGCAGTTTCCCGAAAACCAAGGGGTTTTCGGGCGCGCTCGTCTGGGTGGGTGAACCGCAGTTGTCACCCCGCGCGGTGGCCGCCGCTTCACACCCCAGGGGCGCGCGCCGCGCGCTCGCACGCCCGTCATTTCGTGATATGCCCCCGCGCCGATGGGAGTCACGATCAAGCAGCACGCGCCCGGCAAGGACGTGAAGCCGTTCCTCCGCGCCGCGCACGAGGTGTTCTTGGGAGACCCTGCGTGGGTGCCCCCGCTCGACCTCGAGATGAAGCAGCGCCTCGACCCGAAGAAGAACCCGTTCTTCAAGCG
>JAGQJA010000416.1:0-956 GCA_020430845.1 Myxococcales bacterium | reverse complement strand
GCGCAGATCGACCGCGAGCACCTGCGGCTCTGGAAGGACGAATGCGGCTTCTTCGGCTTCTTCGACACGGTCGACGACGTCGAGGTCGCGCAGGCCCTCATCGACGCGGCGGCCGCGTGGCTGCGCGGGCGCGGCATGAAGAAGATGCGCGGACCGATGAGCCTCTACGTCAACGAGGAGGTCGGCATCCTCATCGAAGGCTACGAGCACCCGCCCGTCTTGATGATGGGCCACTCGCGTCGATGGCAGTCGCGCCTCTGCGACGAGATCGGGCTCACCAAGGAGAAGGACCTCTTCTGTTGGCGCTACGAGGCCGACACGCCGTTCCCCGCGCGCGTGCTCAAGGCGTGGGACGACATCAAGCGCCTGCCCGAGGTGCGCCTCCGCTCGATCGACACCTCGCAGATGCAGCGAGAGGTCGAGGCGATCATGGAGATCTACAACGACGCGTGGCAGGGCAAGTGGGGGATGGTCCCTGCGCTCCCCGACGAGGTGCGCAAGGTCGCCGAAGAGATGAAGCTCATCATCGACGAGGACCTCGCCTTCATCGCCGAGATCAAGGGCAAGCCGGTCGGCATGTGCATCATGCTCCCCAACGTCAACGAGGCCCTCGCCGACCTGGGGGGCAAGCTCAACCCGGTCACGCTCGCCAAGCTCGCCTGGCGCCTCAAGGTCAAGCACCCGCGCTCGACGCGCTTGATGATGCTCGGCATCCGTGGCGAGGCGCGCAGCAACGTCAAGCGCTACGGCGGCCTCAGCGCGGCCATGTACGTCGAGGTCGCCAAGCGCGGCGTCGCCAAGGGCTACCAGTGGGGAGAGCTCAGCTGGACGCGCGAGGACGACGCGCCGATCAACCTGGGCATCCGCTCGATGGGCGCCAAGCTCTACAAGAAGTACCGCGTCTACGAACGCGCGCTCTGACGCGACCGCGCTCTCCGGCGAGGGCGCGGCTACGG
>JAGQJA010000415.1 GCA_020430845.1 Myxococcales bacterium | reverse complement strand
TCGTGTTCGCGCTGAGCGAAGCCGCCGAACGGCGGCTTCGCTCAGCGCGAGAGCGCGGCGCGTACGAACGGCGCTACGTCGCGCTCGCCGCGGTCGCGCTCGCGACCGCCGCGGGCGCGACCCCACTCGGCGCGCTCGCGAGCCCACCCGCCGCCGGCGTGTGGGAGGGCGCGATCGGGCGCGTCGACGGCGCGCCGCGCCGACGACGCGTCGACGGCGCGGACGCGAAGGCTTCTCGCACACTGTGGGCGCGAGTGGCAGATGTGCGCGCGGTGAACGCCGACGTCTTGCTCCTCGCGCTCGCGCCCGTCACGGGCCGCACACACCAGCTGCGGGTGCACGCGAGCCACGCGGGCCTCCCCCTCCTCGGCGACCGCGACTACGGCGGCCTCGCCTCCGTCACGTGCCCGAGCGGGCAGATCGTGCGCCCAGGTCGCGTCGCCCTCCACGCGGCGCGCGTCGTCGTGCCTGGCGAGGACGGGCAGCCCATCGAGATCACCTCCCCGCCTCCGGCTGAGCTTTCCAACGCGTGGGTTTCGCTTGGCGGCGCCCACACCGCGTGGGAAAACGCCTCCCGATGTCCGCTCGCCCCGCCTTCGCGCTGACCGCCGCGCCGCTGGTCGCGGTCGCGCTCGTCGCGACGGCCGCCGCGCACGGAGGCCCGTCCAAGCGAGACGCAGGCGCGACGACCGACGCCGAGACGACGCCCGACGCAGGCACCTCGATCTCCAAGATCCCACCCGATCCGCCCGCGCTCTCCGAGCGCAAGCAGTGGGTGTTCGACCTGCGCTACGACCGCGGCGACATCTACCTCGTCTCCGTCCACTCCGCTGACATGGGCGCGCCCCACGCGACGCCCCGCGTGATGGGCCGCTTCGCCCTCGAGCTCTACGAGGGCCCCACGCTCATCGAGCGCGCGCGCTTCGACTTTCCCATGCTGGGCGCGCCAGACATGGGAGACGGCGGCTTTCGGGCGCCACCGCGCATCGAGCCCAAGCTCCGCACGCGCATCGGCGTGTTCTTCCCGGCGACCGCGAAGGGCAACCGACTCGAGCTCTGGGACCGCGCGCGCGACCTCCGCTGGCGCCTCCCGTGGCCCCCCACCGAGGGTCCCGTCGCTCCCGACGGCGGCGGCGCGGCTCGCTGACCCACCCCGCGCGGCCCGGCCGAGGCCGGCGCGGCAGACCCATCGGCCACCTGCGCCGTAGAAAGACCGTGCGCATCGATTTGCCCTCCACCCGGGCCGCGTTCAGGTGTCCATCGACCCTGTTTTTGTGCGACCCTTTCAGCCGATGACTCAGGGCGACGCTCAGAACGATCCGCTGATCGGCAAGATGATCGCGAACAAGTATCGCGTCGTACGCCTCCTCGGCGAGGGTGGGATGGGGTGCGTGTTCCTCGCCGAGCAGCAGCTCGGACCGACGACCAAGAAGGTCGCGGTCAAGACGCTCCACCGCAACCTCTCGCAAGACGAGCACATCAAGAAGCGCTTCGAGCGCGAGGTAGGCACGGTCGCGGCGCTCGAGCACCCGAACACGATCCAGGTGTTCGACTACGGCTCTACCGACGACGGGCAGCTCTACATCGTCATGGAGTACGTCCAGGGCCAGAGCATCGCCGACATCCTCGAGAAGGAAGGGCCGATGCCGCCCGAGCGCGTCGACCGCATCCTCGCGCAGGTCTGCGGCTCGCTCGAAGAGGCCCACGGCCACGGCATCGTGCACCGCGACCTCAAGCCCGACAACGTCGTGCTCACCGAACGCGCAGGACAGAAGGACTGGGTCGAGGTGCTCGACTTCGGCATCGCGAAGCGCTCGTCGGAGCACGACCCCAACGAGGCCAAGCTCACCCAGCAGGGCATGGTGCTCGGCACGCCGCCGTACATGAGCCCCGAGCAGTTCACCGGCGTGCCCATCGACGCGCGGAGCGACATCTACTCGCTCGCCATCATGACGTACGAGATGCTCACGGGCCGCCTGCCCTTCGACGCGAACACCGCGTGGGAGTGGGCGTCCAAGCACATGACCGAGCCGCCGATCGACATCCACAACATGCCCAACGGCATGAACATCCCCGATCGCGCGCGCCTCGCCATCATGAAGGCGCTCGCCAAGAACCGCGACGAGCGCTTCGCCAACGTGCGGGAGTTCTACGAGGCGTTCACGTCGGGTGGCGCGCCCGCGACGACCGGCGCGATGGCCGCGAGCGGCGCCGAGGCCCCCATCTCACCGCCGGTCGCGTCGCGTGCAAAGACCGAGATGGCGCAGCCCGTCGTGGGCGGCCCTCCCCCGGGCATGGCTCCTCCGGGCATGGGCGGACCGCCTCCGGGCATGGCACCGCCCGGCGTCGCGCCCGCGGGACCGCCGATGGGAGGCCCGCCGATGGGTGCCCCCGCCGTCGTGCCCGCCGCGCGCCCCGTCACCCCCGAGAAGAAGGGCGGCGCGGGAGCGCTCCTCGCCGTCGCGGGCGTCATCGCCGTCATCACGATCGTCGGCGTGGTCTGGCTCGTCATGAAGCGCGACACGAAGACTCCGGTCACGACCGTCCCCACGATCGAGACGACGCCGAGCGCTGCCCCGAGCGCGTCGCTCGCCACCAGCGCCGAAGAGCCCCCGCCCGACGTCCCCACGGCGGCGCCGCTCACGCCCCCTCCCACGGTGGCGAACAACACGCCCCCTTCGACCCAGCCCAACACCCCCACCAAACCCACCACGCCGACCAAGCCCACGACGCCCACGACGCCCACCAAGCCCGCCAAGGCCGACCCGCCCATCTGCGCGTCGTATCGCTCCGCGAAGGCGGGCGGTCAGAGCGCCGCGATCGTCTCCGCGCTCGCCGCCAAGTGCAAAGCGGCCGGCGGGACGCCCTGACGAGAGCACGCGATGGAGTGCCCTCAGTGTCAGCGTCCGGTCGCCGGTAGCCCCGCGTTCTGCGCGGGGTGCGGCGCGCCGCTCCCGCAAGAGGCCAAGAGCGATCCGCTCATCGGGCGCACCCTCTCGGGAAAGTACAAGATCGTCTCCCAGCTCGGCGAAGGCGGCATGGGCGCCGTGTACGTGGGCGAGCAGACGATGGGCACGAGCGTGCGCAAGGTCGCCATCAAGACCTTGCACGCGCACTTGTCGCGAGACGCGAGCATCCGCGCGCGCTTCCAGCGCGAGTGCGGGACGATGGCCGGACTGCACCACCCCAACACGGTGCAGGTGTACGACTTCGGCACGTCCGAGGACGGCATCCTCTTCATCGTGATGGAGTTCGTGCAGGGCAAGAGCCTCGCGACGGTCCTCGAGACCGAGGGGGCGCTCGCACCCCCGCGCGCCATCAAGGTGCTCGAGCAGATCTGCGGCTCGCTCGCCGAGGCGCACGAGCAGGGCATCGTGCACCGAGACCTCAAGCCCGAGAACGTCGTCCTCGCCGACCGCGCCGGACAGCACGACGTCGTCAAGCTGCTCGATTTCGGCATCGCCAAGCGATCGGCGGGAGACGCCGAGCAGAAGCTCACGCAGCAAGGCATGGTGCTCGGCACGCCGCCGTACATGAGCCCGGAGCAGTTCACGGGCGCCGAGCTCGACGCGCGCAGCGACATCTACTCGCTGGCGGTGATGGCGTACGAGATGTTCACCGGTCAGCTCCCCTTCGAGGCCAAGAGCTCGTGGGAGTGGGCGACCCTGCACATGACGGCGGCGCCCGTCGCGATCGACACGACGCCGCGCGGCGCCGCGCTGCCCGAGAACGTGCGCGCCGCGATCATGCGCGGCCTCGCAAAGAACAAGGACCAGCGCTTCGCGACCGTGCAGGAGTTCATCGCCCGGCTCACCGGCGCCGCGCCCGCAGACGGCGCGGAGGTCGCGCAGCGCATGCCGACGTCCGACATGCGCGGTCCGGCCCTGGTCGCTCCTGCGCCCGCGGCCGGCGCCGTGACGCCCGCGGCCTCGGCGGCGCCCGTCGACCCGCAGAAGGGCAAGACGCAGATGGGCGAGCCGCTCGCGCCGCCCGTGGGGATGGGTGGTCCGCCCGCGGCGGGTGGCACGGCGGCGGCGCCTCCGCTCTTCGGTCCTCCGCCGGCAGCGCCCGCGCAAGCCCCCTACGCCGCGCCACCGGGCCCGCAGGCGTACGCTCCACCTCCGGCGCCCGCGCGACAGAGCGGAGGCGGCGGAAGCAACAAGGGCTTGCTCCTCGCCGCGGCGGGGATCGTGGGCATCCTCAGCATCGTGGGCGTCGCGGCGGGGCTCGGCGCGTTCAGCTCGTCATCCTCGTCGCCCCCGACCCCCATCGATCTCAGCAGCAGCAGCGGCACGACCGGTGCGACCGGCACGGCGACCGCGACCGCCACCGTGGCCGACACATCGTCGAGCGGAGGTGGCGTCCCGACCACGGCGCCGCCCCTCGGCGGTCCCGCGCCGCCCCTCGGCGGGAGCACCAGCAGCAGCGGCGCGCCCAAGCCTCAGCCCGGGCCCGCTCCCAAGCCCACCACCAAGCCTCCGGGGCCCGCGCCGACGCCGACGCCGACCCCCACACCGACGCCGACGCCGACCCCCACGCCACCGCCGCCGCCGCCACCTCCTCCGCCTCCTCCGCCTCCTCCCCCTCCGCAGCAGGAGCCCGCGGTGTGCGCGGCGGCGCGTCAAGCGCGCGCAGGTGGTCAGTCGCCCGCGATCGTCGGTGCGCTCGAGCGTCGCTGCAGGCAGCAGGGCGGCAACCCCTGAGTCGCGCCCTCGCGGCGCCCGTGTCCGTCGAGCCCGAGCGCCCGTCCGTCGAGCCCGCGCTCAGTCGCGCATGCAGGCAGCGAGCTCTTCGAGCATCGTCTCACAGTTGCGAAGCCCGTCGCCGCCGTCGAAGCGACGCGTGAGGCGCATGTCCGGCGTGAGCTTGTACGGGCTCTTCGGCGCGCGGACGCGGTCCATGATCTTCTGAGGGTCGAGCGGCGTGTCGTCGCGCAGGTGCAGCGTCACGGCGCGCGCGTGGGCCTCGCACCCGAGCGCGCGCAGGCGCCGGAGCTCGGTCTTGAGGCGCATCAGCTCGACGAGCATCCTCGCCTCTTGCGGCGGGCGCCCGAACCGGTCCTCCATTTCTTCTGCAATTTCGGACACTTGAGACTCGTCCGCGGCGCTCGCGAGGCGCTTGTAGAGAGAGAGACGAACGCCGACGTCCGCCACGTAGTCCTCGGGCAGGAGCGCGGTCACGTCGAAGCTGAGCTCGGTGTCGACGTCGTGCACCACCTCCTCGCCGCGCAGCTCGTGCACGGCCTCTTCGAGCATGTGACAGAACATGTCGAGCCCGACGCTCGCGACGTTGCCCGACTGCTCGGCGCCGAGCAGGTCGCCCGCCCCGCGGATCTCGAGGTCGAGCGACGCGATCTTGAAGCCGCTGCCGAGCTCGGTGTGGCGCTCGAGCGCCTCGAT
>JAGQJA010000414.1 GCA_020430845.1 Myxococcales bacterium | reverse complement strand
GACGTCGCGACGGCGCTCGTGCAGCTCTACGATCCCGCGACGGGCCACGTGCGCGACGCTGCGCTCGCCGCGCGCGTGCAGGCCGCTCCGCAGGGAGGTGCGCGATGAAGCGCCTCCTCACGTGCGCGGCCTTCAGCGCCTGTCTCGCCGTCCCGGCGTCGTCGTTCGCGCAGGCGTCGCAGAACGAGATGAAGGCGTTTCCGATGCCGCCGCCGAGCGGCTACCACGCGCAGAAGACGTTCAACTACGTCGGCGACTACGGCTACTACACCGCGCCGACGACCGCGGTCTACGGCACGACCGCCAACGCGTCTGACTACAAATACGTGCGATATCGAGGTGTTGCGGGCAAGCGCGTGTTCGTCTACGGCGCGTGGGGCACGAGCGTTCCGCCCGACCCTCCGGGCGACGCCGACGCGTGCGGCCACTCCCACTCGAGCTGGGGCGTGTGGGCCAAGTGGAACATCAACCTCGTGGGCTTCCACTACACGGGCTGGACGATGATCGGGGGCGGCGGCATGAGCGGCGAGCGCAACGCGCAGGGCGTGTGCAAGCAGAAGACCGACACGTCGCTCGCTTCGATCGACTCGCGCTTCGGATGGGGGACGACGTTCAAGGAGGTCGACCTCCGGAGCAACACGTTCATCACCGAGCTCGTCGTGGGCGCGCTGTCGAACACGCACGGCTGGGGAACGTGCGCCGTGCCCGCGGGGCAGTTCCCGGCGTGCAAGGAGCCGTCGTACGTGATCGGCTACACGCTGCCCTGATCACACCCCGGAGCGTGCGATGACCTTGCGCGCTTGCTCGCGAGCCTGCGCCTTGACCCTGGCGACGTCGAGGCGCGTGTGCTCTCCGCCCTTCACCACGAGCTCGCCGTCGATCATCACGTGCTCGACGTCTCGCGAGGTGCACGCGTAGACGAGCTTGGAGAAGACGTCGCCACCGGGCTCGGCGTGCACCCCGTCGAGCCTCACGACCACCACGTCGGCGCGCTTTCCGACCTCGAGCGAGCCGACCTGGTGGTCGAGGCCGAGGGCCACCGCGCCGTCGATGGTGGCGAGCCTCAACGCGCGCCGCGCCGGGAGCGCGGTGGTCGACGACTTGGCCTTGGCGAGGAGCGCCGCACGACGCAGCTCGATCCAGGGGTCCATGTTGTTGTTGCACGGGGCGCCGTCGGCCCCGAGCGCGAGGGCGACGCCGCGATCGTCGAGCTGCTGCACGTCGGCGATGCCCGAGCCGAGCTTCAGGTTGGCGCTCGGGCAGTGCACGATGCGCGTGCCGTCGCGCGAGATGCGTTCCATCTCCTCGTCGCGTAGCTGCACGCCGTGGGCGAGGATCGCGCGCTTGCCGAAGAATCCCCACTCGCGGAGCACGGCCACGTCGTCGTCACCCAGCGCGCGTCTCACGGCCTCGCGCTCGGCGGGGTGCTCGGCGATGTGGCTGTGCATCAGGGCGCCCGACGCCGCGGAGCGCTCGGCCACGCCGCGGAACAGGGGCTCGGTGCAAGAGAGCACGAACCTCGGGGCGTACGCGTAGCCCAGGCGGCCGTTCGCGGCCCCCGTCCATCGTTTGGCGAGCTCGTCCGAGGCGTCGAGGCTCCGCATCGTCGCTTCGCTGAGGCGCTTGGGCACGCCGTCGCCGGCGTCCATCATCGCCTTGCCGCCCATGGCGCGCACGCCCGAGCGCGCGCAGGCGTCGAACACCGCGTCGTAGTCGTGCACCGTCCCCATATCGAGGATGGTCGTCGTGCCGGCGAGCATCATCTCGGCGAGGCCCAGCTCGGCGCTCGCCCGGAGCGACCGCGTGTCGTGCGCCGCCTCGAGGGGCCAGACGCGCAGGCGCAGCCACTCGAGCAGGGGCAGATCGTCGGCCATGCCACGAAAGAGCGCCTGGCAGAGGTGCACGTGCGCCTGTACGAGGCCGGGGAGCACGGCGCACCCACGCGCGTCGACCACGCGGACGGCCCCGTGCTTGCGCAGCTCCGCCTTGCTGATCTTGCCGCGCGCGACGATCTTTCCGTCGTCGACGAGCAGTCCGCCCTCGATCACGGTGTCGACCGCGTCGCACGTCACGAGGGTGCCGCCTGAGAAGAGAGTCTTCAACGAGTCGTATTCTCTCGAAGTTCGGCCCCGACGGTGTAGATTTCGGCGTCTCCCATGGCCACTCGGATTCTCGTCGTGGATGACAGCCCCACGATTCGCCGTGTGGTGTGCTCCATCCTCGAGCGGCAAGGGTACGACGCGGCGCAGGCGATCGACGGCGAAGACGCCCTCGAGGCGCTCGTCAGCGGTGAGGTGAAGGCCGACTTGCTCTTGGTCGACTTCGTCATGCCTCGCCTCAACGGATACCAGCTCTGTCGCGAGCTGAGGGCAAGACCGGAGCTCGCCGCGATGCCCGTCGTGCTCATGAGCGCCAAGGGAGACCGCATCCGCGAGCAGTTCGTGTCGCAGACGGGCGCGCTCGACGCGATCACCAAGCCGTTCGACCCGCGGGCGCTCGTCGCCGTCATCGAGAACGCCCTCCGTCGCGCCAGCGCGGGCCGAGGCAGCTCGGCGCGCCTGCCCGAGCTGATCGACGACGAGGCGCCGCGTGGGCCCGACGCCGAGACCAAGCGCGCGCAGATCGCGCAAATCGTGGCCTCCAAGCTCGCGCACCTCGCCTCGCGCGTGCTGGCCGAGGTGCCCGACGCCACGCCCGGTCGGCTCGCCGGCATGCTCTCCGAGCGCCTGTCCAAAGAGGCGCTCATCGACATGATCGGCGCCATCCGCGACGCCGACGCTGCGGACATGGAGAGCCTCGTCATCGCGGGAGACCTCGGGATCGTGCCCATCGGCGCCGTCTTGCAGCTCTTGCAGGTCGAGAACCAGAGCGGAGTGCTGCTCTGCCGGAGCGGCGAGGCGAGGGTGCGCGCCACGTTCCGCGACGGTCTCATCGATCTCGTGCAGTCGGAGGGCGCAGGCGACGAGTTCCGCCTCGGTCGCTTCTTCGTCGAGCAAGGTCTCGTGACTCCGGAAGAAATCGACGAGGTGCTCGTGCGCGCTCGAGAGCGTCGCGCCCGCGGGATCTCGTCGGGCGAGATGCCGGCCGCCGAGCCGCACGGGCCAGAGTCGCGCGTGCTCCCCAAGAGCCTGGCCCCCGACACGTTGCCCGTCGGCTCGGCCGATCGCGTCACGTTCCCGTCGGGCGAGCCGTCCACGAAGCCCGGCGTCGCGCCGCCGCCACTCGGCGCACAGACACCCGACGGCGTGGTGCCCGCCCCCACGACCACCTCGCCCGTCCCAGAGTCGGAGCCGCTGCCCCCGCTCGGTTCGCTGCTCGTCGAGAGCGGCAAGATCACCGAGGGCCACCTGCGCGAGGCGCTCGTCGCGCAGTCGAGCGAGCTCCTCTACGAGGTGCTGCGGTGGACGCGCGGTCGGTTCGAGCTCCGCAAACAAGCCGCGGCGCCCCTCGTCACGAGCGCGCGGCTCGGCATGTCGATCGCGTCGATCGTCATGGAGGGCTTCCGACGCGTCGACGAGTGGCGCGTCATCGAGCGCACCCTCGGTAGCTTCGACGGGATCGTCGTCAAAGAGGAGTCCGAGGTCGCCAAGCTCGACCTCGACGCGCTGCCCAAGGCCGAGCGCGCCGTCCTCGACGCGATCACGGGCGAGCGCACGATTCGCGACGTCGTCAGCGCGTCGCACATGTCCAGCTTCGACGCCTGTCGCACCCTCGCGCAGTTCATCGAGGCGCGCGTCGTGCGGAGGCGCGCGCCGTGAGCGGTCCCGGCTCGGATCGCAGCGTCGGCGGCGTCGTCGTGCGCTCGCCCGGGGGTCTGCGGTTCGTCCCCGCCACCGTCGCGCTCCGTGTCCTGCCCATGCCCCAGCGCGTGCGCGTGCCCGGCGCTCCCGCGTCGCTGCTCGGGGTGGCGCTGGTCGACGGTGAGGCCGTGCCCCTCGTCGACTTCGGCGCGCACGGCGAGGCGCTGCTCCTGTGCACGTATCACGGCGAGGGCCTCGGGCTCGCCAACGTCGAGGTCGTCGCCACCGGTCGCTTCGAGCCCGACGGCGCGGACGCCGTGACGGTCGAGGGCGCGCGTGTGCCGTATTTCGATTTCCCGGCCATCGTCGAGCACGTGCAGTCGGGGCGCTGGGCAGTCTGACCCGCGCGGGATACCATCCGCGCACCATGGCGAAGGACGAGACGTCGAAGCGCCACTTCTTCAGGCTCCTTCGTCGCACGGCGCGCGGCGCGACGGTGCAGGGGAAGGTCGCGAACGAAGAGACGCTCCTCTGGTCGAGCCACGATCGCGCCCTCGCGAGCGCTCGAGAGGCCGGCGAATCGGCGCAGCGCATCGCGTCGAGCGTCGCCAAGCACCGCGGCGCGGCCGACACCCTCGCCGACCGCGCACGCGCCGTCGCCACCCGCGCGCAAGACCTCTCGGTCAACTTCCAGCGCATCGCCGACGCGTTCGGCCGACTCGAGCTGGTGGCGCTCAACGCGGGCCTCGAGTCCGCGAGGCTGGGCGACGCGCACGGGCAGTCGCTCGGTCTCGTCGCCGACGACGTCCGCGCGCAGACGACGCGAGGCGCCGAGGCGGCCCGCGAGCTCTCGACGTCGCTGAGCGAGGTCGGCAGCGAGATCCTGCAGCTCAACGCGAACCTCGAGCGAACGCGAGAGGCCTCCGCCGACATCGCGCAAGACGCGGCCCGCGTCGGGGGCGCGGCGGCCGACGCAGAGCGCGCGCTCGTCGAGCTGGGCGAGAGGTTGCGCAAGGCCACGGGCACGGATCCCGAGACCGCGCGCGCGATCGCCGACGCCACCGAGCACGCCAAGGCGCTGGTCGGCGCGCTAGGGACGCTCAGCGGAAAGGTGCCCCAGACGATCTTGGTGAACGCGCTCCGCCCCGCGCTCGAGCCGCTCTTGCGTCTCTTGGAGGAGCGTCCCGAGGAAGAATGACCGCGCGCGACCCTGAGCTCGTCGGCCTGCTCGTGCACGAGCTGGAGAGACACCTCGTGGTCATCGAGGGGGTGCTCGTCGCCGGAGAGCTCGGCGACGTCGACGTCGCGCGACGTTCCGTGCACGCGCTCAAAGGGTCGGCGGGGCTCGTGGGCGAGACGGAGCTCGCCTCCGCCATGCAGCGGCTCGAGCGCCGCCTGCGCGACGGAGATCGGTCGGCCCTCTCCGCCACGCTCGACGTCATCCGCGACGCCACGGCGCGGCTCGCGAGCGGTCAGACCGTCGAGGCGCCCGCGTGGCCGGTGCCCCCGAGCGACCTCCCCGAGCGGGCGATCGACCCCGCCATGCGCGGGCAGTACCTCGCCGAAGTGGCCGATAGGCTTGCACAAATCGACGCCGCACTCGCCGGCGACGCCGACCCGCGCGACGCGCTCGCCGAGGTGTTCCGGCACGTGCACACCATCAAAGGGGCGGCGGGCGCGGTCGGAGACGGACCCACGGCGTGGTTCTGCCACGGGCTCGAAGAGCAGCTCCGCGCGGCGGACGCGACGGCCGCCGAGGCCACGCGCATACTCGCCGAGGTGTCGAAGCACCGCGCCGTGCTCGGCCTCTTGGTCGAGGACTCGGTCGCGGGCGTGGCAGCGCTCCGCGGCGAGAGGCGCACGGCTGCCCCTCCGAGGACGGGCACGATGCGACCCGAGGACGGCGCGGAGGGCGACGCGACGTTTCGCGTCTCGGCCGCCGACGTCGACGATCTGCTCGAGCGCGTCGGCGCGATGACTCTCGCCCGCGAGCGGCTCGGGGCGCGCGCCGGCACCGCGCTCTCCAACGCCCGTGTCTTGCGCAAATTGCGTGCAGACCTCATGGATGCGCTGCGCCTGATCGGTCCGCCGCGTCCGTGGGGCGCCCCCGCCGCCGCGCTGCGACGCATCGAACGCGCCGCGTCGCAGATGGCGACCGTCAGCGAAGCGCTCGAGCGCACGGCAGAGCAGCTGCGCGCCGGCGACGCCGAGCTCCGCGAGGGCGCGGAGGCTGCGCGCAAGCGGCTCGCGGGCATGCGTCAGACGTCGCTCCGCGGGCTCTTCACCCGGCTCTCGGCGGCGGCCCACGCCGACGCGCGCCGGTTGGATCGCGCGCTGGTGGTGCAGGTCGAGGGCATGGACGAGAGCGTGGACCGGCGGCTCTCGGAGCAGCTCGTCGAGCCGTGCATGCAGCTCGTGCGCAACGCCATCGCGCACGGGATCGAGCCGGCGGACGCGCGCGCCTCGGCGGGAAAGCCGCCGGCCGCCACGCTCGTCGTGTCGGGCCGTCGCGTCGGCGGCAGGCTCGTCATCACGATCCGCGACGACGGCGCCGGCGTCGATCTGCTCGCGCTCCGGGCACGCGCCGTCGAAGCGGGCCTCGTCACCGAGCTGCTCGCCGAGGCCGCGGACGATCAGACCTTGCTCGAGCTGCTCTTCTTGCCCGGCTTCTCCACGCGCGACGGCGCGGATCTCCTCGCGGGCCGCGGCGTCGGTCTCGACATCACCCTCGCGTCGGTGCAGCGGCTCGGCGGCAACATCCGCCTGTCGAGCCGCCACGGACGCGGCTTCGAGGCTCGCGTGGACGTGCCGATGGAGAGCGGGCTCGCGACCGTGCTCTGGGTCCGCTCGGGGAGCGACGAGCTGGCGTTCGACGTCTCGCACGCGCAGCGAGTCCGCGCGGCGGTGGAGGACGACGAGCGCGTCCCGCACCTTTCCGCGTGCCTCGAGCCGCGACCCACCGCGCGTGCGCCGTTGGTGCTCGACATCGACGTGGGCCTCGACGAGCCAGAGGTGTTCACGCTGGGCATCGACGCGGTGCTCGGACGCGAAGAGGTCCTCATCCGGCCGCTGTCGCCGTTGCTCGTGGGCATCGGGCCCTTCGCCGGCGTCGTCGCGCGGGGTGACGGCGCGGTGCGCCTCGCGATCGATCCGTACGCCCTCGCGCCGCGTGCCCGCGCGCTGCTCCGCGTGCCCGAGGGACGCGTGAGCGAGCCGCCGTCTCGTCCACCGCCGCCGTCGGTGTGAGCGTGTCTGCCGTGATCATCACAGAGATGCGCGAGGACGACCTCGCCGTGGTCGAGTCGCTCGACGCGCTCGCCTTCGGTCCGTCTCCTCCCGGCGCGGCCGCGCGCGCAGAGCAGCTCCGCGAAGAGCTCGCGCGACCCTGGGCGATCCTGCGCGTGGCCCGCACGCAAGGCGAGCCGTCGGAGGTGGTGGGCTTCGTTCTCGCCTGGCGTGTGGTCGACGAGC
>JAGQJA010000413.1 GCA_020430845.1 Myxococcales bacterium | reverse complement strand
CGTCGGGAGACCTGGCGCCGCTCGCGCACCTGGCGCTGACGATGATCGGCGAAGGCGAGGCGCGGCTGGGCGACGGGCCCGTGCGTCCGAGCGCCGAGGTGCTGGCCGAGGCCGGCATCGCGCCCCTGGTGCTCGAGGCCAAGGAGGGGCTCGCCCTCATCAACGGCACGCAGTACATGGCCGCGCTCGGCACGCTGGCGCTGCTCGAGGCCGAGCGTCTGTGCACCGCCGCCGACATCGCGGGCGCGATGAGCCTCGAGGCGCTCAAGGGATCGAGCACGCCGTTCGACGCGCGGCTCCACGAGGCGCGGCCGCACCCGGGCCAGAAGCTCGTCGCCGAGAACCTGCGCCGCCTGCTGGCCGAGAGCGACATTGCCGAGAGCCACAAGGGCTGCGGCAAGGTGCAGGACGCGTACTCGCTCCGCTGCATGCCGCAGGTGCACGGTGCGTCGCGCGACGCGCTGTCGTGGGTGCGCGCGGTGCTCGAGCGCGAGGTCGACTCGGTCACCGACAACCCGAGCGTCTTCACCGACCGCGGCGAGACCGAGATCTTGAGCGGCGGCAACTTCCACGGGCAGCCGCTCGCGCTCGCGCTCGACCTCGCGGCGATGGCCGTCGCCGAGCTGGCGAACATCAGCGAGCGGCGCGTCGAGCAGCTGGTCAACCCGGCGCTGTCGACGGGCCTCACGCCGTTCCTCGCGGCCGGCAGCGGGCTGCACTCCGGGTTCATGATCGCGCAGGTGGCGAGCGCGTCGCTCGTCAGCGAGAACAAGGTGCTCTGTCACCCGGCGAGCGTCGACTCCATCCCGTCGTCGGCCGGCAAAGAAGATCACGTCAGCATGGGCAGCGTCAGCGCCAAGAAGCTCCTCTCGGTCGTCGACAACGTGCGCAACGCGCTCGCGATCGAGATCATGACGGCGGCGGCGGGGCTCGACCAGCGCGCGCCGCTCGTTCCGAGCAAGGGCGTGCGAGTCGCGCTCGAGCGCGTGCGCAGCGTCGTGCTCCCGATGACCGAGGACCGCCCGCTCTACAAGGACATCGCGGCGGTCGCCGACCTGCTCCACTCGCGCGATCTCGCGGGCGCGGTCGAGGCTGCCGTCGGTCGGTTGGCCTGAGCCGCCCGTCTCTTCACGCGGTCACGGGCACGACGGCGTGTCGGCGCACGAGTCGCAGCCGCCGAGGCCGTTGCAGCCCGCGGCCGAGCACGCCTTGGCGCACGCGGTGGGCTTGGTGCAGGTGAGGTTGGTGCACCCGCCGTTGCCGCGGCACTCGAGGCACAGCGCGCCCGCCGTCGCGCCGCGGAGGTCGACGTTGGCGCAAGAGAGGTTGCTGCTGCAGCGCACCGTGCACGCCGCGCCGCTGCAGTCGATGACGGCGTTCTCGCACGCCTTGGTGGCGCTGCACGTCACGCGGCACGACTGCCCGGGGGCGCAGGTGATGTTGGTGCCGCACGCGCCGTTCGATGTGCATCGCACCTCGCACGCGCGGCCCGGCGGGCACACGATGGGCTGCGCGCAGCCCGGGCACTCGATGGTGCACACGCCCTGCGGGCAGCCGAGGTTGCACTGGCTGGGGCACCCGCCGTCGGTCGTCGTGCCGTCGGGCCCGGTGTCTCCGCTCCCGCCGCCGTCCCCGGGCGCCGAGCCGTCGCCTGCGACGGCGCCGTCTGTGACGATCGCGCCGTCGGGCAGCACGATCGCGCCGTCGGGCAAGACCACGGCCCCGTCGGGGAGCCCCTGCGCGCCGCCGTCGCCGACCGCCGCCGTGCCGACGACGCCGAGCCCGCACCCGCCGAGCGCGAGCGCCAACACGACCAGTCGAGCTCTGGAGCGCCTCACGGTCCGCACGCCCCAGAGCATCGCCGCCCGCGCCGACCGTGGCAAGCCGGCTGCGCGAGCCCGCTACCCTCGCGCCCGGCTGTGGGTCATGATGGCCTTCGCCCGGCCCCTTGGCGGAATGGTATACGCAGGAGATTTAAAATCTCTGGCTCGGAAGAGTGTCCCGGTTCGAGTCCGGGAGGGGCTACCTCGTGATTCGGCGCGGCGTGCTCGCGCGGCGCGGCGTGCTCGCGCGGGGGTTCACGGCTCGCTGCAGGCGGGCGAGGCCAGCTGACCCTGGCGGCGCTGCTCGAGCTCGGCGATGCGGGCGTCGAGCTTGGCCACCTTCTCGGAGTCGAGCGCCTCGAGCTGCGCCGCGGGCACGTCGGTCATCCTCTTGCGCCACGGCTTGTCGGCCTTCTCGGCCGCAGCGCGCCGCGCCTCGTTGCCCGAGGCCGTCGCGCCCGAGAGCGCGCCCAGGCAGCTCGTGAGCCGCTCGTGCTTCTTGCGCGCGTCGGGGTCCTTGATGCCGTGCGCGTACACCTCGACGAGCGCGGGATCGCCGAAGCGCACCGCCCACATCTTCTCGCGCAGCAAGGACTCCTTGGCCATGTTCGAGCCGTGGACGAGGGCGTGCACGAGGCGCTTCGAGCCCTCGAACGACTCTCGCATCGCGTAGACCCGGTCGTGGTCGAGGCGCTTGGCGGCGTCCGCGTCGTTCGCGGTCAGCGCCTCGAGCTCGAACGCGTGCTTGGCATGGAGCGCGTCGATCTTCAGCGCGATCGCCTTCGCCTCGCGGAAGGCGGCCGTGAGGAGCGCCTGACCGTCTCCCGGGTGGCGCAGATCGTAGTGCAGGGGCTGCGCCGACAGCGTGCTCACCATGACCTCGCCCACGTCTCCGTCGGCGTTCTTGACCACGACGTAGCCGTGCTTGGGGCCGGGCGGCGGCGGCGGCCCGCCGAAGTCGCGCGTGCGTACGACCTCGCCGCGACCGAGCTTGCGCGGCGCAGGGTCCTTCTTGGCGTCGGCGCGACAGAGCGTCAGCGCCTCGCCCGCGACGAGCTTGACCTGTGCGCCGCCGCGCGTCCGGAGCGGCACGATCGATCCGGCGTAGACCGTCTTGCCCATGTACGAGGGCACGGCGTCGTCGTCGATGGGGGCGTAGCCGCGCTCGGCCTCACCGACGCGCTCGCGTGCCGCCGGGTCGGGCGTCGCGCACGGCGTCGCCTCGGGGGCCTTGACCTCGGCGCCGGTCGTCGACGAGCCAGCGGGCGCGCCGCACGCGGTGAGCGCGACGGCCGTGAGCGAGACGTAGGACAAGAATGATCGCATGTATTCCTCACTATTTTACGCAGCGCACCAGGTGCCTGCTCGACTTCGACTGCATCACGGCCTGCGCCCCCATGACCGCGTAGCGCACGCCCCAGGCCATCGTGTCGGAGCGCGGGTGCGCCGTGCTCGACCAGTAGAAGACGACGGACGCCTCGACCGGGGTCTTCTCGTGCGCCGTCACGGCGGGGAAGGCGCGACGGTCGATGCCCGCCGGGAGGTTCTCGCCGAGGCCGAGCAGCTCCTCCTTGGTGGGCACACGAAAGCCGCGTCCGCCCACGTCGAGGCCCGCGCAGAACGCCTTCGCGTCGCTCCACGCGAGGCCGTGCGGGTCGGGGCGGGCGTGCCACGTGAGCTTGGTCTTGGTGTCGACGACGAGCTCGCCCGAGAGCTGGTAGCGGCCCGCCGCGGTCGCGTCGGCCACGCATCCGCGCGCGTCTTCGAAGTGCATGCCGGCGGCGCACGTCTTGTCGACGTCGGCGACGCACCCCGCCTCCGTGCGGTGCGATCCCTTGGGGCACGGGGAGACCGCCGAGGGCGGCGCTGCGGGCGAGGAGGCGGTCGCCTCGGGCGCGGGCCGCGCGGCCGCGGACTTCGCGAGGGGCGTGACCTCGAGGCGCAGGAACGCTCCGCACCCGAAGGGCGGTGCGGGCGCGCCCTCGGCCGACGCGGCGCAGGAGCGTTCGTCGCCGTCTTGCGCCAGCACTTCGCGCGACGAGGCCGAGCGTCCACCGGCGGCGACGCCGAACGCCGAGCCCCCTGCGCCGACCTCGGCGCTCGCGCCGGTCGCGAAACGGAACGCGCCCGACGTGATCGCCGTGATGACGTGCGTCGCCTCCCCGCAGTCGCCGTCGAGGTCGGCGGCCGAGAGCGGCGCGGCCTCGGACTCGAACCGTCCCACGATCGTCATCTCGACGGTGAGGCCGCCGGCGCGCTCGAGCTTGCCGCGGAACGACGCCGCGTAGATCGGCATGTTCGCGTAGAGCTCGCCCTCGTCGCGCATGCGCAGCACGTCGTGCTTGGGCGTGAGCGCCACGTAGCGATACTTGGCGCCGGCGCGCGTGCGGCAGGAGGCGAGCGTCTTCATGTGACAGCCCGCGTAGCTCACGGGCACCACGCCGCCGCGCGCGAGCGACTCGAGCTTGGCGCGCTCGGTGCTCGGCCACTCGACGATGAGCGGCGCCGAGTGACTCCTCGTGATGGCGCACTTGGTCTCGCCCTCGGGCGCATACTCCGGGGCCTTGACGAGCGGCGCGGCGGGGCCGCCGCTGCAGCCCACAAGGAGCGAGAGCAGCGGCAGCGCGCGGAGGACGGGGGATGCGCTCATGACGGGCCGCCGATGATACGTGCCGAGGCCGCCAGAGCTACCCTGGCGCACGGGCGCGAGAGCGGCGGCTCGCGGACGGCGGCGCCAACGGGCCGATTTCGCTCTAGGATCGGCGCCATGTCCACGCGCGCCTCCCTCCTGCTCCTCCTCGTCGTGTCTGCCGCCTGCAGCCGTGCGGCGCCGCCCTCGGACAGCGCGGTGTCTGCGTCCGCGTCCGCGCCCGAGGCAGGGGCCGCGGGCCACGCGACGGCGGCCTCCGCGAGCGCCGCGCCCTCCGCGCCGAGCGCCGCGCCCTCCGACGCCGGCTCGGACGCCCGCGTCGGGCTCGACATCATCTACGTCCCGACACCGCAGAAGGTCGTCGACAAGATGCTCGAGGTCGCGAAGGTCACGAAGGACGACGTGGTCTACGACCTCGGCTGCGGCGACGGCCGAATCGTCGTCAGCGCCGCCAAGAAGATCGGCGCGCGAGGTCTCGGCTTCGACCTCGACCCCCAGCGGGTCAAGGAGGCGAACGCGAACGTCGAGGCCGCGAAGGTCGGCGCGCTCGTGTCGATCAAGCAGGAGAACGTCTTCTCCGTCGACCTCAGCCCCGCGACGGTCGTGACGCTCTATCTCCTGCCCGAGATCAACGTGAAGCTCATCCCGCAGCTCGAGAAGATGCGCCCGGGCTCGCGCATCGTCTCGCACGACTTCGACATGCAAGGCGCCATCCCCGACGGCCACTGGACGGTGACCGCGCCCGAGTTCGTGAACGGCGAGGGCTACAGCGCCTGGAAGGGCGCGAAGGTCCCGGAGGACAAGAAGAACTATCGGGAGCGTAGGCACGAGATCTACCTGTGGACGATCCCGCTGAAGAAGGCGCAGCCGGCCGACGCCGGCGCCGCCAAGCCGTAGGGGGCCGCATGACGGCGCTGATCATCCGGTCGGAGCTGAAGTTCTGGTTCGACGACGAAACCCGCTGGTACGCCGACAAGGCCCGCGTCACCGCGCTGGTCGACGCCTTCCTGGATGCACCCCTCGGCCGCCGGATCCGCCACGCGGGCGTCTTCGGCAAGGAGCGCCCGGTGAAGGACGCGGCCGCGATCCGCAAGGCGATCGTGACGGGCAAGGCGACGTCGTACGCGATGCTCGACGCAAAGGCACAGCACGAGGCGACGACGTTCATCACGCTCGATCTCGAGCCCGACGCGTTCTCCGCGTCGATGCTGCTCCAGGGGAAGGCGCTCGCCTCGGTCGCCGCCACGCTGTTCGTCGACCTCGAGACGATCGCCCGGAAGTTGGCGACGCGAACGCGCGACCTCGGGGGTCTGGGCCTCGGGTTCGCCCACCCGATGAGCGACAGCGGATTCGCCTATCCGCGCCCTCGCCCCCCGGTGACCCACCGTCGCTACGAGGTGTCGTCGGTGCTCGACTTCGTCGACAAGCGGTTCCACGAGAGCGAGCACGAGCGGGCGCGCCCCGAGGACGCGACGCGCCTCGCGACGACGGCGACGCCGAAGCGTGTCGCGCGCACGGATCGCGATGGCCTCTTGTCGATGCGGTGGATCGACGGATGCGACGACGAGCGCGCGTTGGCCGTCGCGTCGGGGCACCACGAGATGTGGATCGCGAGCGCGCTCGCGTGCGACCCCGACGAGGAGTGGAACGAGCACGGCGACCAGCTCGTCGAGCCGCACAGTCGATCGCGGCGCGCACCGTTCACCTTCTTCGATCCCGAGGAGAAGGTCGGCTACAAGGCGATCGTCGTCGATGCGAAGGGCAAGCCGGATCCGGAGATCTGGAAGGAGATGACCGCGGCCCTCGCTTCTCGCGGCAAGAGCGTCGAAGCGATCCGGCTCGTCGCGCCGGTGCGAAAGAGCGCGATCGCCATCGCGGACCGGGCTCGCAAGGCGGGCTTCGACGCCGTCGTGTACCCCGACGACGACGACCAGCTCTGGAACCCCACCCCCGAGGGGTGGTGGATCGAGGACGAGGCGTAGGGGCGCGTCAGCTCACTTGCAGCTGTTCGCGCCCTGGTTGCAGGCGTTGCTGCAGCACTCGAACGAGAACGAGCAGGCGCCTCCGGTCGCCACGCACTTGTTGCCCGACGAGCCCGAAGATCCCGACGCGCCGCTCGATCCGGAGGAGCCGCTCGACCCCGAGGAGCCGCTCGACCCCGAGGAGCCGCTCGACCCCGAGGAGCCGCTCGACCCCGACGATC
>JAGQJA010000412.1:1310-3362 GCA_020430845.1 Myxococcales bacterium | reverse complement strand
CCGGTCGTCACGCTGTGCAGGTCGGGTCGTCGCTCCGCCCAGGCCACGGCGATCCTCCGCGCGGCGGGCGTCACCGACTGCGCGAACCTCGTGGGCGGCATGCTCCGCTGGAACGTGCTCGGCCTGCCCACGGGGTAGGGCGGCGCGCCTTCACGGCAAGAACTCGCGGCGCCGGCGGATGAGCCCCCACAGCGCCAGCGCGCCGAGCGAAGGGCCCGCGCACGCGACGGCGATGAGCGCGACGTCGACGATCGAGCGCGCCCGTTCGATGTTGAACAGCGCCGCCTGCGCGATCGTCACGACCGCGTCTGCCGTCACGGCGATCGCGATCGCGAGCGCGAGGCGGGGCCTGAAGCGCTTGAGCGTGAGCACGAGCCCTGCGCCGAGCAGCACGTCGAACAAGACCCATGCAAACTGCACGTGACGGCTCGGGAACCAGGGCTCCGTGGGGGCGAGCGCGAGCAGGGGCGTCCACACCACCAACAGCATCGTGAGCGTCCAGAGCACCGCGATCGGGCCCCTCGCCACGGTCGCCACGCCGAAGCGGAACATGCTGCCGCGGGCGAACGCGGTGAGCCCGTCGGACAGCGCGATCCACGGCGAGCGCCCGGGCGCGGCGGCGACGTACATGGGCTCCCAACCCTCGGGCCGCAGCTTCGCCTTGAACGCGTGCAGTCCTCCGAAGTCGTAGAGCGGGCGCGCGATGGTGCGCGCGAGGCGGAGGCGCTTGGGGACCTCACCGGCGAGCGGCGCGAGGCCCAGGCTCACGACCTCGGCGCCCTCGCCCTCGGCCAGGCGCATCGCGTGGTCGACCAAGAGCTCGGCGGTGCCGTTGGGCGCGTCGTTGGCGCGGAGCACGTCCTCGAGGAACCAGCCGCGTCGGGCGTAGATGGGCACCGCGCCCAGGAAGCCCACCACGCGCTCTCCCTGCTCGGCGACGAGGTACATGCGCTCCTCGGGGAAGTCGAACGGGGCGACGTCCACGAGAAAGCCCATCGGCGCGAGCGGTCGCTGCTCGAGCCACGAGCCCACGAGCTGATCGACCGCGCGGCGCGCGTCGGAGGTCGCGTCGGCCATCGCCGCGGCGTCCACGCGGCGGACGGTCACGCCCTTGTTCTGCGCTCGGCGGATCTGGTAGCGCAGCGACTTGTGGCTCGCGAGCACCTCGGACCACCTCGACGGCGTCCAGAACGGCTGCTCGCCCACGTGCACCGACGGTAGGTCGCACGCGTCGCACAGGCTCTCGCTGACGGCGAAGAAGCTCGCACGCTTGCCGAGGACGCGCGCCTTGGCGATGAACGCGCGCGTCACGCGAGGCAGGTCGTCCTCGGCGGCGACGGGCCCACCGCCGGCGACCCAAGCGGGCCCGGTGTCGACGTAGGCCACGAACGCGTCGTCGGCGAAGAAGTACGAGAACCCGGGCTCGAGCAGCTGGAACGACGTCACGTCCGCGCCGTGGCGACGGAGCACGGCGAGCGCGCGCTTCCGATCGTCCGAGGGTCCGTCGTCGCGCATGCACGACGAGTAACACGGGCGACCACGCCCGTTCACCCCGCTGCTGCCACGCCCTTTGCATGACGTTTGCGCCGGCGCGCGGATCGTGCGACCTCGTCGGCGTCATGATGGTCTCCAACCGCGGCTCGGTGCTGCGCCTGCTCGCGTGGCAGTGGCGCTCCGTCGCCGTATTCATCCTCTCCGCGTCCGTGGTCTACGGGCTGCGCGTCACGCTGCTCCCGCAGATCGCGATCCCGCAGCTGCCGCTCGCCGTCGTGGGCGGCGCGCTCGGCATCTTCGTGAGCTTCCGCACCAACTCGGCGTACGCGCGGTGGTGGGAGGGGCGCCAGCTGTGGGGGCGCCTGGTCAACGCGTCGCGCATGCTCGGGTCGCAAGCGCTCGTGTACCTGCCCGCAGAGGGCGAGGGGCGCGAGCTCGCCGAGCGCGTCGTGCGGCGGCACATCGCGTACGTGCACACGCTCCGCGTGCTGCTGCGCGTGCAGACGCTCGGGACCGACGAAGACCTGCGCGCGTCGCTGCCCGCCGCGGAGCTCGACG
>JAGQJA010000412.1:0-1283 GCA_020430845.1 Myxococcales bacterium | reverse complement strand
CCCGACGCACGCGCTCGTGCACGCCAACCTCAGCGACGTGGCCGAGGCGCACCGGCGCGGCATGATCGGCGAGAGCGCCCTGCTCGCGCTCGACGAGACGCTTCGCGTCGTGCTCGACGTGCAGGGCGGCTGCGAGCGCATCAAGAAGACGCCGCTCCCTCGCGGCTATGCCTTCATCGCCGAGCGCCTCATCTGGGCGTTCAGCGCGCTCTTCCCGCTCGCGACCGTCAAGGAGCTGGGCGTGTGGGTGATCCCTGTGAACGTGCTCGTGTGTCTGGCCTTCACCCTCATCAGCGAGGCCGGCCGCGTGCTCGAGGATCCGTTCACGATGTTCTGGAACGGGCTGCCCCTCACGGCGCTCTCGAAGACGATCGAGGCGAACCTGCGCCAGCGCCTCGGCGACGCCGACCTGCCGGCGATCCCCAGCCCCGACGATCGCGGCATCCTCATGTGAGCGCCGGGCGAGCCCGGTTCGGCCCCGAACCAGGTCGGTTCCTCATGGAACCAGGCGGGCCCACGGATCCCGCGCGGGCCGGTGCACAAAAAACGAGCGAAAACAGAGGCTTGGGCGCCGTTCCGCTCTCGCTGTACACACCTACACCTACGGTATGCTACATGCAGGTGTCGGTGGTCATGCGCTCGCCTCGCTCGCTCGCCGCCGCTCTCCCCGTCGCCCTCTTCACCCTCGCCGCCGCGCTCGCCGGCTGCGCCGCCTCGGCCGAGGACGCCGAGCTCGACGACGGCGACGGCGTCAGTGAGGACGCCATCGTCACCGAGCGTCAGCTCTTCGGCACCGACATGCCGGCCAAGACGATCAGCCTCACGTTCGACGACGGCCCGGGGCCCCGCACGAAGGAGCTCGCCGACTACCTCGCCGCCGAGGGCATCAAGGCCACGTTCTTCATCAACGGCAAGAACGTCCCCGGGCGGCAGTCGGCCATCGACGCCATCATCGGGCGCGGCCACCTGCTCGCGAACCACACGCAGAACCACGTGAGCATGCCCTCGCTCTCGGGCAACTCGCTCTACAACGCCGTCGAGGACACCGACGTGACGATCCGGCAGGTGCAGCCGCAAGGCCCGTTCCTCCTGCGCGCTCCCTACGGCGCGTGGAACGGACGCGTCGCCCGCGAGCTCAACGGCACCGACATGAAGAAGTACGTCGGCAGCGTGTTCTGGGACATCGGCGGCGAGCTCAACGCGCACGCCGCGGCCGACTGGGACTGCTGGGGCAAGGGCGTGAGCGTACAGCGCTGCGGCGATCTCTACGTCGAAGAGGTGGG
>JAGQJA010000411.1 GCA_020430845.1 Myxococcales bacterium | reverse complement strand
CGATCGTCCGTCACGAGGTCCACGGTGACGCCCGGGCTCGACCGCGTGAAGCGCGCGAGCGCCGGCGCGAGGTACATCTGCGAGAAGGTGACGGGCGCGCTCACCCTGATCGCGCCGCCGACGCTCGCCGCCGTGCGATCGAGGGCGACGCGCGCGTCGGCGATGGCGTCGACCACGCGTGAGGTGGCGTGGAAGACGGTCAGACCCTCGCGCGTCGGGACGACCTTGCGCGTCGTGCGCCGCAGCAGCTTGACGCCCATGCTCGACTCGAGGGCAGCCACCCGCTTGCTCGCCGCGCTCTTGGCGATGCCGAGGCGACGCGACGCCGCCGTGAAGCTCCCCTGTCGCACGACCTCCGTGAACACCGTCATCGTGAGCGCGTCGGGGGTCGTGATTGTTCTCATGAAGAAACAGTATTGTTCTCGTAGAGCCCCTGCCGCAAGCGCCGATCGTGCACTAACAAGAACGTCATGAGCACATCACGCACCGTCATCGCCTCCCTCGTCGCGTTCGCCCTCTTCGCCTGCACCGAGCCCAAGCGCGAGGAGCAGAGCGCTCCGCGCGCCGAGCCGTCACCGCCCGCCGTCACGGCGGCCGCCCCGACCCCGTCGGCGCCTGTCCCGCCGGCGGCCGAGTACGACCTCGACGCCAGTCACTCGCGCGTCGGCTTCAGCGTGCGGCACATGATGGTGTCGAACACGCGCGGGCACTTCTCCAAGCTGAGCGGCGCGGCGCACATCGACGAGCGCGACCTCGCGGCGTCGCGCGTCAGCATCGACGTCGACACCGCGTCCATCGACACGGCAGACGCCAAGCGCGACGAGCACCTGCGCAGCGCCGACTTCTTCGACGTGAAGGCGCACCCGACGATGACCTTCAGGTCGACGAGCGTGCGCGCGGCGGGGGCGGGCTACGCGGTCGCGGGCGAGCTCACCATCCGCGGCGTCACCAAGCCCGTGGTGCTCGAGGTCGACGCGCTCTCGCCGCCCGTGAAGGACCCGTGGGGTGGCGTCCGCCGGGGCACGCGGGCGCGGGCCAAGATCGATCGCAAGGCGTGGGGTCTCACATGGAACAAGGCGCTCGAGACGGGCGGCGTGGCCGTGGGCGACGAGGTGACGTTGGATCTCGAGATCGAGCTGATCCAGAAGAAGCCGTCGTGACACCTCGCGCGCCGCAGCGCACGTGCCTCTCGCGGCCGTGACGCGCGCGTCCGTCAGTTGCCGCCGGCGAAGTGCACGTACAGCACCGGGATCGCCACGCCGATCGCCACGAGCACCGCGCCGCGACCGATGAGCCCGCGCTTGCCCGCGATCATGAACATGCCCGAGGTGGCCAGGAGCAAGAGCCCGGCCGCGTAGCCGTCGGCCACGTACGTCCACGCCTTCTTGCCGCGGTTGAGGTGCAGCCAGTTGGCCGCGCGCAGGACGAGCCGCGGCTCTTGCCCCTCTTCGACGACGTGCCCCGTCTTGCGGTTCACGTGCAGCGTGCGGCGGGCGAAGAGCACCTCGAGCTCGTCGGGCGCGGGCGCGTACACCTCTTTGGGCGCTTCGCCGATCGAGAGCGCGGTCTTCACCCGGTCGGCGACCGCGGCGTCGTCGCCTTCGAGCGCGCCCAGCTCGTGCGTGCGCGTGTAGCTCTTGTAGCTCGCGTCGCCGTCTTTCCAGTCGGTGAGGTGGTTCACCGCGATCCCCGACAGCGCGTAGACGAACGTGAGCCCCACGGCGACGTACCCCACGTCGCGGTGGACGGCACGCAGCCAAGGTCGCCAGCGGTTCTTGCGCCTCTTCGTGACGGCGGACGGCTTGTCGCTCGCGTCGTCGTCGTCAGCCATACCGCTCTTCACGCCACGGGTCGGCGTGGTTGTGGTAGCCGCGCGTCTCCCAGTAGCCGGGTCGGTCGCCCGAGACGAAGCGGATGCCCGTGAGCCACTTGGCGCTCTTCCAGAAGTAGAGGTCGGGCACGAGCGCGCGCACCGGAGCGCCGTGCGGACGCGCGAGGGGCAGATCGTTGTGGCGGTGCGCGACGAGCACGTTGGGCGCGAGCGCCTCGGAGAGGCGGACGTTGGCCGTGTAGCCCGCGGGCGCCTCGAAGATGACGTGACGCGCCGACGAGCGCACCTTGGCGCGCGCCGCGAGATCGGCCACGCGCACGCCGCGCCACTTGCTGTCGAGCATCGTCCACTTTGTCACGCAGTGCACGTCGCACGTCTGATCGACCTGCGTCATCTTGAGCAGCCCCGCGAAGTCGAGCTCGAACGGCTGGTCGACCTCTCCCCAAACCTTGAGTCGCCAGGCGCCGGGGCTCGGATCGCCCGCGACCCCGCCCATGGGCTTGAGCGCTGTCAGCAGGTGCTGACCGGGCGGCAGGCGAGGTCGGCCGTCGGGGCGCTTGGAGGAGCGCGCCCGCTTCTCTTCTTCTTCTCCGGCGAGGACGTACGTGGCGCCGCCGAGCGCGATGATGGCCGTGCCGACCATGGCCGAGCGCACGAACGCGCGCCGCTGCATGGACGGGTGGAACGGCTCTCCCGCGTCGGGGTGCGGTGGAAAAATGCGACGAGACACGGCCTTACCATCCTCCTCTAGGTACGCAGGCGCGTCGAGTCGAGCGCGCGGCGTTGCAAGGAGTACGCGTGAGGTCGTCCGTCGGTTACGGCGACTGCGTGTGGGAAGGTGTAGGCGCGCGCTCACGATCACGCGAGAGCACGAGCGCGCTACGCGTCACTTCACTTGACGGGCACGAAGTTGCGGCAAGCGCCCTGGAACGTGTTGAGCGCCTTGGTGAGGCCCTCGGTGAGGTCGCCGGCGCAGATGGAGCTGAAGATGCCGTTCGCGCCGACCTTGCCGATGAACTCCTTGAGGCGCTTGGCCTCGCGCGCGGAGCCGAACGTCGAGTTGCACGAGGTCTCGCCCGCGATGGCGGCGGCGGCCCAGCGGCTGCGGTCGCCCTTCACGTTGTCGAACGCCTGCACGTAGCCGTCGATCGAGTTGCTGTTGGTCTCGTCCTCGTCGGTGAGGATCAAGAACGCCATCAGCGCGTCGTCGCGCAAGAAGGCCTTGCCGCCGTCGGAGTTGGAGCCGTCGGTGACGCGGCTCGTGACGGCGTGCTTCATCGCCTCGAGGCCCTGCTCGGTGGCCGAGCCCGACGTGCCCATCTTGGCGCGGCACGAGAAGAACGGACCGATGTCGCCGTCGGCCTTCTCGAGCCACGGGCGACCGGGCCCCGCGCTGCACGACGTGCCGCTCGTGCGGAACTTGCCGGTGTCGGAGCTCTTGCTCGCGTCGGTGTTGGTGACGGCGACGCGGTAGTCGAGCGGCTCACCGCTCTTGGTGCGGAAGCCGTCGAGCGTGGTGATGAACTTGGGAAAGTTCGCCGCGAGGTTGTCTTGCTCCTGGCTCATCGACCCGGAGTTGTCGACGACGAAGACGATGTCCATCTTGCGGCACTCGTCGGTGGCGCCGGCGTCGATGCCGCCGCTCGAAGAGCCGCCGAAGCCGCTGCTACTGCCGCCCGACGACGAGCTGCCGGAGGCGCCGCTGGAAGAGCCGTCTTCGAACGGGCTTCGTTCGGACGAGCCACCACAGGCAGCGAGGAGAACCGAGATTGCAAGGATAGTGCGAGCGCGAGCCATGCCGAACCTTAGCCTCGAATTGAAAAGGCTCAAGTCCACGGCTCAGATTGGTCAGGCGAGAGGGGACGCAGCACAGCGAGGCGCCTCAGAACGCGACGATGGAAGCAAGCATGATGCCTACCATCCGGCGGATGGGGAGCCCGCCGCGATCGGTCGGTTCTCGGTAGATTTGCGTCATGTTGGCCTCTGCGGCGAGGTGCCAGCCGCGCATAGGGGCCATCTCGAAGCCCGCGCCGACGTGCGCCGCCAGCTCCATCTGCTTGGGCAGGAGCGGCAAGACGCTCGGGTCGGTGCGCCACTGGCCCAGGCCGAGCTGCATGAACGGGGTGATCCGGCTCTCGCCGAGGCGCAGGCGAGCCATCACCATGCGCGTCGACTGGCTGACGCGGAGGGCGTCCATGAGGCTCAGGCGGTCTCCGGCGAGGCGATAGGCCGATGCCCAGTCTCGCGCCACGAGCGCGACGCGCGGCGCCACGCCGATCCAGGGCGTACCGTCGGACGTCACGTGGACGAGCGAGGGGTCCATGCTGGCCTCGCGCCGGGCCGTTGGGAGCAGCTCGTTGGGCACGAGGCGTCGCCGCTCGTCGTCGGTGATCACCACGGTGCGCTCCGCGCGCTCTTTGGTGTCGCCGCGGGCGAGCGCGTCGGCCTGCACCAGCAGGCGCATCCAGTCGATGCCGACGCCGGGCTCGGCCGCGGCGAGGCGGGGCAGCAGCATCATCGCGGCGCAGGCCGCCAGGATCGTCCAGAGCTTGATGCGTGCCCGCACGGATGGGCTCTCTACAACCTGCGTGCCACAGCGACGCGGATCGAGAGACCGCCATAACTCTTTGAAATGATGGACCGGGACGCCCGATGGAACCGCCAGCTCCCGTCGCGCGTACGCGGCCCGGTGGGGGAACGGTCCCCCATGAAGAGGACCGCGGTCCTCCTGGTACGTGACCGCTTCAGCGCGCGAGCGCGTCGACGAGGCGAGGCACGTCGCGCTCGGCGACGGAGCACAGCGCGACGCGCACGGCGCCCTTCTGCGGCACGACGAAGACGCCCTCTTCGCGCATCTTGGCCGCCCGCCCTTGCGCGTCGTCGGTGAACACCGTGACGAAGAACCCGCCCTCGTAGCGCGGATAAGCGAGGTTGCGTCCCTCGGTCGCCGCGTTGAAGGCCCTCACGCGGGCTCCGAGCAGCGCCTTGAGCGCGTCGCGCTCCGTGTCGCTCGCCGCGCGCATCGCGTCGTCGCGCAGCAGCTTGGTCACGGCGGTGAGGCCGCCGCGGTTGCAGTTGGACCAGGTGCCGCGGCACGAGTAGCTGAACGCGGCCTCGGTCGCCTTGCGCGCGGCCTCGTCGGGCACGCACGCGACGATCGCGCCCACGCGCAGGCCGTAGTGGGTGAAGGTCTTCGACGCGCTCCAGGCGAACGACAGCCCGACGTGCCCGAGCAGCGGGCGGAGCTCGGCGAGGAAGGCGCGCGGGTCGTGCGGGTTGTAGGCGAAGTACGCCGTATCGACGAGCAGCGTCACCGGCGCGCGCTTGCCGTGCGAGACGAGGCACTCGACCACGGCGCGCCACTCTTCTTTGCGCATCGAGTAGCCGGTGGGGTTGTGGCACGGGTCGTTGAGGAACACGAGCGCGCGGCCCTGTTTGCTCACCAGCTCACCGAGCGCGCGGTCCATCGCCTCGACGTCGACGCGCATCGCCTGGCGTCCCGCGTCGGTGGTCGCGTTCGCCGTGCCGCCCGCGAACATGGGGAACGTCTTGACCTTGCGATCGGCCTCGTCGCAGAGCGTCTGATACGGCCCCCAGAAGAAGCCCGTGGTGAGCAGCTCTTGGCCTGGCTCGAGGAAGTTCGCGATCGCGTGGCGGAGCGCCCCCGTGCCCCCCGGCGTGGCGGCGCCCACCGCGCACGCGCGCATGTCGGCCTCGGTGCCGAGCAGGTCGTCCATCACCGCCGCCAAGAAGTCGGGGCTGCCCGCGATGGGAGCGTACGCGGCCCAGTCGCCCTCGGGCACCTCACGCACCGCGCGCGCGGCGGTGGGCAGCACGGCGAGCTTGCCCTCGTCGTCGAGCAGCGCACCGACGGTCGCGTTGATGATGCTCTCGCCCTTGGCCTTGCGCGCGCTCGCCTCACGGTTGAGCGCGAAGATCGGATCGTCCGCGGGGCGCGCGGCGTGCGACGGGATGAGGTGGGCAGAGGTCATGGGGCCGAACTTGCCCGGGATCTCGGCGCGCGTAAAGCCGCCACGGGCCGCGCACGCGTCGTGATGCCGGTCGACGCGGGCCGCATTCTCCGCACCGACGCCGTCAGGACCTGCACCGCGCCGGCGCCGGGCGCGCGAAATCGCACGGCGCGACGCACCGTTTGCGCACGCCCACAATGGCGTCAGTGCTCGCACACATCGTGATTTCAGCGTCGATCTGTGCTTCGGCGAGGGCGCCGCGGTGGCTTACGCTTTGCTTCGGAGGTCATCGCCATGCGCCTCGCAAGTCGACAGCGTGGGGCCGTGCACGTGGGGTGGGCGCTCGTCGCGAGCGTCGCGCTGGCGTGCGGCGGCAAGGCCCAGCCCGAGCCCGTCCCGACCACCGAGGCGCCCGCGCCCACGCCGGAGTCGCCGGGCCCGAGCGCGCCGTTCGTGCGGTTCGTGCAAGACGACCAGCCCGTCGCGCGCGCGCAGATCGGCGCACCGATCTCGGTGCAGGTCGAGGGCATGCCCAAGGGCGCCGCCGTCACCCTCCGCGCGAGCATGCGCACGCGCGACCAAGCCTACGCGTCGTGGGCGACGTTCACCGCCGACGCCGCGGGGCACGTCGACACACAGACGCAGGCGCCCATCGAAGGCACGTGGTCGGGCGCAGACCCCGACGCGATCGTGTGGTCGATGGCGAAGGTCTCGTCGGCGCCGATCGATCTCGATCGGTTCGACATCCGCGTCGTCGCCGAGGTCGGCGGCAAAGAGATGGCGGCGGGGACCCTCGTGCGCTTCCACGCATCGGACACGATCCGTCGCGTGTCGATCTCGTCGCCCGCGCGAGGCGTCCTGTACGCGCCCACCGACGCACCCGCGCGCGGCGCGCTCCTCGTCCTCGGCGGCGACGCGCCCGGCGTGACCGAGGCAGAGTCGGTCGCCGCGTGGTGGGCCACGCGTGGGTACGTGGCGCTCGCGCTCGCGCACTTCGGTGAGGGCGCGCTGCCCGCGACGCGCACGGAGATCCCGCTCGAGTACTTCGAGCGCGCGATCGACTGGCTCGCCGCGCAGCCCGAGGTGTCCGGCAAGAAGATCGTCGCGATGGGCGCGTCGCGCGGTGGAGAGCTCGCGCTCTTGCTGGGCGCGACGTCGTCCAAGCTGGGCGGCGTCGTCGCCGAGGCGCCGAGCGGGGTGGTCTGGGGGGCCGCGAGTGGGGACGGCGAGAAGGCCACGTGGACCTACCGCGGCGCGCCCGTGGCGTGGGTCCCGAGCTCTGGCGCGGCGCCGTCGGTCGCCGTCGGAGCCGACGGCGAGCTCGTCTATCGCTACGCGCCCGCGTACGAGTCGGCCCTCGACGCGGCGACCCCCGCGGCGCTCTCGGCGGCCGTCACGCACGTCGAGCGCACGCTCGGCCCCGTGCTGCTCTTCGCCGGCGACGACGACGGCTTCTGGCCTGCGTGCGACCTCTCGAAGATCTCGTACGACCGCCTCGTCGACGCGTCGCACCTCGCGCAGTACGGCGACTACATGATCTGTTACCCGGGCGCCGGCCACGTGCTCGGGCTGCCGGGGATGCCCACGACCGACGTGTCCGTCGTCTACGACGTCACGCTCCGGCGCTGGCTGTCCCTGGGCGGCACGCCCCAGGGCACGGCGCGGGCGCAGCGCGACATCTACCGCCGCGTGACCGCGTTCGTCGACGACGTCACGAGGTAGGCGCGGCGCTCTCGGCGATGCGCGCGTGATCCAGATCGCGTGGCGCAGGCCTCAGCTCCGAGGGCTCAGGGGTCGGCGACGCGGCAGCTCCCGACGTAGCCGACCTTGCGTGCGTGCCGCCGCGGAGCCTGGATCGTTCCGTGCTTGTGGAGTGTGGTCTTGATGCCTGCTGCGCCCCTCGCGTCGCGGGATCGTGCGCGATCCCGCGGTGGGTCGGCTCTGCCGATCATCGTCGCCGTCTTTGCGTGCGCGTGCGTGACCCACGACGCCGCGCCCACGGACGAGGTCCCTCCGGTGGGCTCGCCGCAGCGGAGCTTCCCGAGCGACGACGCCGCGGCGCCCGACGCGTCGCCGCCCCCGCCCCTCGAGGCGACGTGCGACCCGTCGACGGCGTTCGGCGTGGCCACGAGCATCGCGCTCGGAGAGGCGAGCGACGACGTGTCGCCGCGCCTCGTCGCCGACGAGCGCACGCTGTTCTTCGCGAGCGAACGAGCAGGAGGGGCCGGCGCACACGATCTCTATGTCGCGACGCGCGCGAGCCGCCTCGACCCGTTCGAGACCCCGCGCCCCATCGCGGCGCTCGCGACGGCCGACGACGAGCGCGATCCCAGTCTCTCGGGCGACGCCCGCGCGCTCTACTTCACCTCGGCGTCCGAGCTTCGCGTCGCGCGTCGCGCCGAGCCGGGCGCCGCGTTCGATCCGCCGCGTGCCGTCGACGTGCGTGGCGCGACGCACCCCTTCTTCGCCGCCGCCTCACGTCAGCTGTGGCTCGCGCTCGGCGAAGCGGGCCAGCAAGACCTCGTCACCGCGAGCGAGCGCGACGACGGATCGTTCGCGCCGCCCGAGCCCGTGGCCGGGCTCCCGACGGCGGGCGCGCAGCTCCACCCCGTGCTCTCTGCCGACGGCCTCGAGCTGCTCTTCGTGTCGGCGACCGACGTCGACGCGGGCTCCCCCGCGGTCGTGCACGCGCGCCGCGAGTCCATCGACGCGCCCTTCGGCGTCGCGGTAGACGTGGAGGGCCTTCCTCCGCGCGCCGAGCCCGGGTGGCTGTCGCCCGACGGCTGCCGCCTCTACTTCAGCGCACCGAGCGACGACGGCGGACGGCGGATCTTCGTGGCGTCACGCGCGCGGTGACGCAGCGTCGAGGTCTTCGAGGATGCGCTCGGCCTTGTCGACGGTGAAGTAGAGGCCTCGCGCGTAGAGGCGGTCGCGCTCGTCGGGCGACAGGTCCCCAGCGCGGCCGCTCGTGGCGTACGCGAGCAAGATCGCCGCCGTCACGCTCACGTTGAGGCTCTCGATCAGCCCCCGCATCGGCACGCGCACGGAGCGCGAGCACGCCGCGGCCAGATCCCCGGCGATGCCGTCGCGCTCGTTGCCCAGCACCAGGCACACACGCGGAATGGTGGCGAGGTCTTCGGGCGCGAGCTCGCCGTCGGGGCGCGCGCCGATGAGCTCGAGCCCGTCGGCCCGCAGCGACGTGACGGCCTCGTCCGCCGACGCCCAGCGGTGCACGTCGACCCACTTCTCGGCCCCTCGCGAGACCGACACGGCCGACAAGAAGGGTTCGAGTCGCTCGACCACGTGCACGTGCTGCACGCCGAACGCCTCGCACGAGCGCAACACCGCGGCCCCGTTGTGCGGATCGTGCGGCGCGTCGAACACGACCTGCACGCTCTCGAGCCGCGCGCCGATCGCCGAGAGCAGGCGCTCCCTGCGCCGGTCGAGCACGAAGGGCTCGAGCCGCTCGATGACCGTCTTTGCGGCGAAGCGCTCGACCCGCGAGATGAGCGCCGGCACGAGGGCGTCGACGCCGACGACGCCGGGGGTGTTTCTACGCATGGTGGGCTCGTGGGGACGAGCGTCGAGTATCGCCCGTAAGTCCACGGAGTTCGAAGAGAAATAGTCCGCCAGACCCAACCCGGGCTAGAGTTCCATGTCCGCGACAAACTGCCCCGCCTTGCGCGGATCCGGCGCCGCCCTACGTCGAACCCACAGCCGGTCCCTCCGATGTCCCACACGCAGTCCTCGATGAGCATGCTCCCGCCCGTGCGGCGCGCGCCGCGCCGCGACTGGGGCAAGCTCGTCGCCCGGATCCTCTGCGTGCTCTTCGCGCTCGCCGGGCTCTTGCCCGTCGCCGCCGGCCTGCTCGTGCGGACCTCGTGGGCCCGCAACATCGCGACCCGCGAGACCCGCTCCGTGCTCGCCGGTCTGGGCGTGAACGCGCGTTACCGCGCCGAGCTGCAGCTCTGGCCGGTCAGCGTGACCGTGCGCGACGTGCGGGTCGACGCGACCGACGGAGGCGGCCCGTTCCTCACGAGCCGCCTCGTGACCGCGCGACCGCGCCTCTTCGCGCTGCTCGCCGGCAAGGTCGTCATCGACCAGATCGAGGTGCAATCGCCCCGGCTGCGCGCCGTCGTCAAAGACGGCAAGCTCGCCAACCTCGCCGTCGACCTCCCCGAGTCGAAGTCCGACGCCGACACCAAGCCCCCCGTCACGGTCGTGTCCGTCAGCGACGCCGATCTCGACGTCGACATCGACGGGACCAAGGTCTCCGCGCGCGAGCTCGACGTCGATCTCACGGTCGACGAGGACGAACAAGGCGCGACGGCGTTCGAGGTGGCCGTACGCGCGCTCGAGGCCCACTCGCGCTTCGTGCGCGAGATCCCAGGAAAGGACGGCGCCGAGCCCAGGGTCGCCTACGACGAGGACTACCTGTGTCGCCTCGACGCGCGCGCGCGCATCGAGAAGAAGCGCGTGCTCGTGCGTCGCCTGTCCGCGTACGGCGCCGTCGACCTCGACGGGGCAGACGGCACCGGCGTGGGCTGCACCGTGCGCCCCGAGGACAAGCGGGCGGTCGAGCTCTCCCTCGGCCACTTTGCCGTCGGCTTCCCCAAGACGAAGGGCGAGGCCCCCGACCTCAGCGGACACGTGCGCGTGCGCGCGCCGCTCGCCGTGGTCAACCGCATCCCCGGCGCGCCCGACGTCGACGGCGCCGTCCTCGTCGACGTCGAGATGCGCTACTCGCCGGAGACGCCCTTGCCCGACCTCAAGGGCATGGTCGAGGTGCACAACCCGCGCGTCGACAAGTTCGCCTTCTCCAAGCTCGTGCACAGCGACCTCGAGGTGCGCGCCGGCGTGGTCACGTCGGACCGGACGGTCGTGCACATCGCGGAGGGCGTCGCCGTGCTCACGGGCGTGCGCGTCGAGCCGCTCGCCAAGGGCATCCCCATCAAGGTCGCGACGCTCGACGTGAGCGACGCCAACTTCACGACGCTCATGCACGACCTCGGCGTGAGCAAGCGCCCCCACGTCACGTGGGACCTCGAGCAAGTGCGCGTGCGGGGCTTCCGCGGCACGGCCGACCCGCTGCACCTCGACGGCGACCTCTTCGCCGGCACGCACAACTTCGCCGTGTACGACGCGCCCACCGACGACCCCGGCCGCTCGCGCGCGGTGGGCGTGCGTGACGCGACGATCAACGGCAAGGTGGCCATCCGGCCGTGGGGCCTCGAGTTCCACGAGACGGCGGTGAACACCGGCAAGAGCCAGTTCGCCGGGGTCTTCGTCTCGATCGGCTTCAAGGAGATCTTGCGCGTCGACGTCCCTCAGGGCCACGTCGACCTCTCCGACATCTCGCCGCTCGGCGCGATCCCGGTGTCGGGCATCGCCGACGTGAAGGCGAGCGTCACGGGGGGCTTCAGCGATCCGCGCGTGGCCGGCGACGCCTCCATCGAGAACTTCGTGCTCGGCGACATCCCCTTCGGCAACGTGCAGCAGGCGCACGTGTCGCTCCACGGGCTCGTCGTCACGCTCAAGGACGTCAAGGCGCAGAAGGGCAAGAGCCCCTACGAGCTGACCACCGGGCGCCTCGACTTCGGCGGCGCCGCCACGATGCAGCTCGACGGGCACGTGCGCACCGACGCGCTCCTGCTCCGCGACTTCTTCTCTCTCTTCAAGCTCGAAGAAGACCCGCGCTTCCTCGGACTGGCCGCGACCATCGCCGCCAAGGCCGACGTGCACGTCGCGCTCGGTGGGCCGGAGGACAAGTGCGGCGGGGGCTACCTCGAGGTCCACGCGGCCACGGACCTCAAGGCGCTCGAGCTGTACGGCGAGAAGTTCGACCGCGGCCACGCCGACTTCGAGTATCGCTGGGCCGATCGCGACGCGGGGCTCGACGGCGCCGACATCGACGTCCGCTCCCTCACGCTCGAGAAGAGCGTGCGCGAAGGACGAGGCACGTCGGGCACGGTGCTCGGCGCGCTCAACGTGCGTCGCGGCGGGGCGCTACGGGGCAGCCTCGTGGTGCAAGGCTACCCGCTCGCGCGGGCCGACCTCTTGGGCAAGGCCGCCTCGCAGCTCGAGGGCAACGTGTCGGGCGTCGCGCGGCTCGGCGGGACTGTCAGCGCCTGGGAGGTCGACGCCAACCTCGACACCACGCCGGTCCGCATCGCGGGCGCGCCGTTCGGCGCGTCGAGCATCCGCCTCGGCGTCACGCAGAAGGCCTCGACGGCCAAGCCCATCGGGCGCACCAAGTGCGGCGCCCCCATGGCGGCGGCGTTCGACAAAGTCGCGTATCTCAAAGACAAATCGTCTCAGGGCGAGTTCGTCGTCGACGGCGCGCTCTTCGACTCCCAGGTGAAGCTCCAGCACGTGGTCGTCACGCGCCAAGACGCACCCGTCATCACCGGGCTCGTCACGCTCGACAAGCTCGACCTCAAGCCGGTGGCCAAGCTCGTCACGCAAGACGCGGCGGAGGGGCCGGTGTTCGGCGGCGAGCTCAGCGGCGACCTCTCGCTCGACCGCATGGTCACCAACGACATCCAGAACGCGCGCGCGCGCTTTGGTCCACGCTCTCTCGTGGTGACGCGCGGCGAGCAGCGCGCCGTGCTCCGGCCGACGAAGGGCGTGATCGACCTCGCGGGTGATCGGGTGAGCCTGCCGACGCTCGTGCTCGACCTCAGCTCGCGCGGCGGCCTCGAGGGCACGGTCAAGATGGGCGGCGCAGTCAACCGCGTGTCGCGCGACGCCGCGCTCGACATCTCGGCCGACCTCGCGCCGATCGATCTCGGCGTGCTCGTGGGCGTCGTGCCCCGCCTCACGCGCGCGCGAGGCAAGATCTCGGGAGCGGTGCACGTGCAAGGCACGCTCGCCGAGCCGCAGTACGACGGCGCGATGATCATCCGCAACGGAGAGTTCGCCGTGCGCGGGCTGCCCGGTGCCATCAGCGAGGTGTCGATCGACCTCATCACCGACGAGAACGAGGCGCGCATCACGCGTGGCTTCGGGCGCTTCTTGGGCGGCGAGCTCACGCTCACCGGCCGCGTGCCCATCCGCGGAGGCTCGTTCGGCACCGCCGAGGCCAACCTCGAGGCTCGCCAGCTCAGCCTCACGCCGATCGAGGGCGTGCACGCGACGCTCGACGCAGACCTCGAGCTCACCGCGGCGCCGACCACGAGCGCGACGGGCGCCGCGGCGTTGCCCCACGTGGGTGGCACCGTCACCGTGACATCTGCAGAATACACGCGTCCGGTCACGCTCGATCTCACCGGCCTCAACGCGGGCGCCAAGCGCACGGTCGTGCAGACCTACGACCCGACGCTCGACGTCGTCACGTTCGACGTCGACGTGTTCTCGGCGCAGCCGATGCGCATCCGCAACAACCTCGTCGAGGCGCAGCTCGCCATCGCGCAGCAGGGCATCCACGTCTCGGGCACCAACCAGCGCGTGGGCCTGCGCGGCGAGCTCACCACGCTGCCCGGCGGACGCTTTCGCGTCTTCGCCAACGACTTCGAGGTGCAGCGCGGCTCGATCCGCTTCGAGGACCCGACCCGCATCGTGCCCCACGTCGACATCCTCGCGGTCACGGAGTACCGCCGCTACACCAACACGCTCTCCACCGGCGCCACCGGCGCCACCACCGGAGGGGGCGCGAGCGCCACGACGGGCGGCGTCTCGAGCGGCGGCCGCGGCGGCGGGCTGTGGCGCATCCAGCTGCGCGCCTACGGCGACACCGAGGACCTCCACGTCGACCTCACGAGCGACCCGCCCCTCAGCCGCGAGGACATCTTCTTGCTCCTCACCATCGGGCTCACGCGGGCCGAGGTCGACCAGGTCCGCGCGGGCAGCGTGTACGCCAGCGCCGCGTTCGAAGCCCTCGGCACCGTCAGCGGCGCCGACCGCGCCGTCAAGACGGCCATCCCCGTCATCGACGACTTCCGCTTCGGCAGCGCGTACTCTGCGCGCACCGGCCGCACGGAGCCGCAGGTCACCATCGGACGGCGCGTGACCGACAACGTGCGCGCCACCGTGTCCACCGGCCTGAGCGAGGACCGCCAGCTCCGCTCCAACGTGGAGTGGCGCCTCAGCCGCCCGCTCAGCGTGCAGGGCTCCTACGACAACATCAGCACGGTCTCCTCGGGCTCGATCGGCAATTTCGGCGTCGGTCTCCGGTGGCGGCTCGAGTTCGAGTGACCCGACACGCTCCGACACGTCGTATCATCGCGCGCGAAATGTGGAGGTGCTGGGTCGTCACCCTGCTCGTATCGCTCGTGCTCGGCTTCGCCCCGGACGTGCGCGCCCAGGCGAGCGCCAAGAGCGTCGCGAAGGCCGACCCCGACGACGTCACCGTCATCCCTCCGCCTCCTCCCCCGAGCCCGCCGAGCACCGTCCCGGCCCTCTTCGCCCCAGCCGACGTCGCCCGGTTCGCCGGGCGCCCCGTCCGCGTGATCGACGTCGTCGTCGACGACCGGCGCTGGGCCGACGTGCGCGTCCCGTCGCTCTCGAGCGTGCGCTACGGAGATCCCGTCACGGCCGGCGACCTCCGCCTGCTCATGCAAGAGGCGCTCAAGACGGGCGACTTTGCGTGGGCGCGCGCCGAGCTCGACGACGCGGGCGAGGGCGTGCGCGTGGTCGTCCACCTCATGCCGCGCAAGCTCGTCGAGTCGGTACAGCTCGATCTGCACGGCGCCCCGCTCGACGGCGCAGACCTCCTCCGCGTCACCGAGCTGCAAGAGGAGTCCGAGCTCGTCGCGAAGGACATGGACGTCTACAAGTCGCGCGTCGAGAACGTGCTCCGTCGGCACGGGTTCCCGAGCCCGATCGTCCGCCTGCAGACGCGCGGCACCAACGACCCGCTCCGCGTCGTGCTCCTCGTCGACGCCGACCCCGGCGCGCCGCTGCGCGTCGAGCGACGACTCTTCTACCCCGTGCGCGGCACCGCCGCCGACCTCGCGCCCTTCCAACGCGCGTACACCGTGCAGGCCGGCGATCGCGCCGACGAGCCCGCGCTCGTCGCCTCCGACACAGAGCTCGAGCTGCTCCTGCGCAAGAAGGGCTACCACCGCGCCGAGGTCTCGCACGACGTCGTGGTCCACCGCGGCATCATGACGCTCCGCGTGCGCGTCGACTTCGGGACGCGCTACGAGGTCCGCTACGACGGCAACGCGCACTACGACGCGTCGACCCTCGACGAGCACCTCGCGCTCGAAGAAGAGACCGATCGCTCGCCGTCACACCTCTCCGAGAAGGTCCGCGACTTCTACGTCAAGCACGGCTACCTCGACGCCGAGGTTCGCCTCGAGCAGCGCGGCACGCCCGGCGACCCGGTCACGTACCTCGTCTTCCACGTGCGCGAGAACGACCGCGTGCGCGTCAGCCAGTGGCAGTTCCCTTGCCTCCACGAGAAGGAGGTCAAGCGGATGGAGGGCAGCCCGCCCACGAGCAAGGACATCTTGCGCGAGATCGACAGCTACCTCGAAGAGGAGCTGCCCGGCGACGATCTGCTCTACCTGCCGCCCGCGTCCGGGGTCGATCAACTCCTCGCGGGCGACGACCGGCGCGGCGCGCGGCCCGATCCGGTCCGCCTCGAGCCGACACGCGCGTACGCGCCCGAGACGTACGAGCGCGCCGTGCAGCACGTGCAGGAGATCTACCGATCCGCGGGCTTTCTGTCGGCGCAGGTGGGGCCCGTGCAGGTCATCCGCCGCCGGTGCGATCCGCGCAGCGCGCCGGGCACCTGTCGACCGCTCGAGGCCACCGAGCCCATCTCCGACGTCTGCGCGTACGACCGCAGCGGCATGCCGCGATCCGTTCCGCCGCTGCCCCCGTCGCAGTCGTGCGTGCCCGACCCCGACAACGGCGTGACCTGCGAGCCCACCGTGCAGCTCCGCATCCCGGTGCAGCTCGGTCCGCGCACCGTGCTCTTCGACGTCGCGTTCAGCGGCGTCCGCTCCTCGACGCCCAAGAAGCTCGCCGAGGTCGCCGGCGTGAAGCTCGGCGAGTTCGTCAACGGCGTGAAGCTCGACGAGGCGCGCCGCCGCGTGGCCGACGCCTACCGCGAAGAGGGGTACGCCTTCGTCGACGTGCGCTACGCCCTCGAGCTCTCGCCCGACAGGACGCGCGCGCGCGTGCGCTTCATCGTGGCCGAGAGCGAGCAGGTGTTCGTGCGCGACATCGTCATCCGCGGCAACGTGCACACCAACACGTCGGCCATCAAGCGCCGCATCGCCCTCGAGGTCGGCCAGCCGTATCGCGCGAGCGACATCCGCAAGACCGAGGAGCGGATCGCCACGCTGGGCACGTTCGCGAGCGTCACCGTGGCGCTCGACAACCCCTACGTGCCGAGCCGCAACAAGACCGTCGTCATCACCGTCATCGAGCTGCCGCGCCAGTACACCGAGGTGCAGCCGGGCTTCTCGACGGGCGAGGGCTTTCGGCTCGCGACCGAGTACGGTCACCGTAACCTCACCGGCAACGGCATCGCGCTCACGGTGCGCCTCCAGCTCGCCTACATCCCGACGGCGTTCATCATCGACCCCGTCGCGCGCGAGAACTACTCCAAGCTCGACAGCGAAGACCCACGAGAGCGGGTGGGCGCGCGCTTCACGACGAGCATGATCTTTCCCGAGGTCGGCCTCGGCCCGCTCGTGCGCACGGGCGTCGACGCCCTGTACGTGCACGATCTGCTGCGCGACTTCTACATCACCAAGATCGCCGGCGTCCCCAACATCACGTACCGGCCCATCAAAGAGGTGGCGATCTCGTTCTTCCAGAGCGTCGAGTACAACAACGTCTCGATCTTTCGCGAGGGCAACATCAGCGCGTACCTCGCGAGCCTCGCGGCGCAGGGGCGCAGCACGACCGACCTCCAGCGCCTCTTGCTCGTCCCCGACGGCAAGAGCTACGCGATCTCGCAGCGCGTGCTCGTCACGTGGGATCGACGTGACAACGCGTTCAACGCCGCGCGCGGCACGTACGTCGTGAGCGGCATCGAGCACGTCGACGCCTACCCGTTCGACTTCGACCAGACGCTCGTGGCCCAAGAGAGCCACTTCCTCAAGTTCACGGAGACGTTCGGCGGTTACATCCCGCTCCCCAAGGGGCTCCGCATCGCGGCCCTCACGCGCGTCGGCGCCAACGTGCAGCTCACGCAGAACAGCGTGACATACCCCGACCGCTTCTTCTTCATGGGCGGCGTCGACTCGATGCGCGGGTGGAACTTCAACTCGTTCATCCCGCAAGACGACATCGACCGCATCACGGCGGACGAGGGCAAGCCCGACCTGGTGCCCAACCCCAACGCGTCGCAGACGGGGCAGCCCGCGGAGATCCCCAACACCGACAAGTTCACGGACACGAGCCGCCCGGTGCGCGGCGGCAACTTGATGATCAACGAGCGCATCGAGCTGCGCATCCCGATCCGCGGCGTGTTCGAGACGGTGGTCTTCACCGACATCGGCAACCTCTGGATCGACCCGCGTTACCCCTTCGACCGCGGCGAGTTCCCCATGCGCGCGGCCGTGGGCTCGGGCCTGCGCATCCAGACGCCCGTTGGGCCGTTCGCCATCGACTACGGCTTCAACATCACGCGAAAGCGCTACGAGGCGCCGGGCGCGATCAACTTCGCCATCGGCCTGTTCTGACGGGTCAGCCGCGGCCCGGGGCGACCTGCGCGCTCGACGGCGCCGACGACGAGCTGTGGGTGGCGTCGCGGGAGGCCTTCCTGCAGTCCGCGACGAGCGAGACCCCGACGGCGATGATCAGCGAGAAGAAGATGGCAGCGCTGCGTCCCATGGGGCTCCAACGTAGCGCCGCCGCCGCGTCTTACATTCGCACGAACGGGTGACCTTCCTCCGAATCCGTGTCATCCGAACGGGTGACGCGCCGGAGATCGGGCCTTGGCGGCACGCGCCCCCGCGGCCATGCGCGCCACGGCCTCTTCGAGAAGGGCCCGGGTCGTAGCGATGTTGAGGCGGGCGTAGCCAGCGCCGCCGGCGCCGAACGACGGGCCCGGCGAGAGGGCGACGCGACCGTGCTCCAACATCGCCGCCGCAGGATCGTCGCCCAGGCCGAGCTCGCGCAGATCGATCCACGCAAGGTAGCTGGCCTGCGGGGGCACGTACCGCGCGCCGGGCAAGTGGGCCGCGAGCAGGTCGGTGAGCAGGTGGCGGTTGCGATCGAGGATGGCGATCGTCTGGGCGAGCCACGCGCCGCCTTCGCGAAACGCGGCGCACGCGCCGATCACGCCCATGTGCCCGGCGTGGAACGGCGTCTCGACGGGCAACCTCGCGAGGACCCGCCGCGGCTCCTCCCCGCAGCCGACCATCGTGGCGGCCTTGAGCCCGGCGAGGTTCCAGCTCTTCGACGCCGAGGTGAGCACGATCGCGCGCGACGCCGCCGCCTCCGACGCCATCGGCAGCGGCGTGTGCACGGCGCCGGGCAAGGTGAGCGGAGCGTGGATCTCGTCGGAGAGGACGAGCACGCCGTAGCGCTCCGCGAGATCGCCGAGAGCCACGAGCGTGTCGCGGTCGAGCACGAACCCGGCCGGGTTGTGGGGAGAGCAGAGGACGTGCACGCGCGCGCCCTTCTCGTAGGCGGCCTTGACGGCGTCGAGGTCCATGGCGAAGCCGGCGCCCGACCGCACGAGCGGCGCCTCGAGCAGCGTTCGCCCGGTGGCCCGCACGGTCGACGCGAAGGGCGGGTACACCGGCGGATCGATCACGACAGCATCGCCCGGCTCCGTGGCCACGCGCAGCAGCTCGGTGATGCCGGTGACCACGTCGGCGACGAGGTGCACGTCGCGCGGCGCGACCTGCCACTGCCACGTCTCGTGGGCCCACGTCGCGAACGCCTCCCCGAGCCCGCCGGCGAACGCATAGCCGGCGTCGTGGCGATCGATCGCGTCGTGCAGCGCGCGCGAGATGGGCTCCGCGAGCGGGTAGTCCATCTCGGCGACCCACGCGGGCAACACGTCCGCGTCGTAGTACGCCCACTTGGCGCTCTTGCGGGCGCGGAGCTCCTCGAGTCGGATCGCGTCGAACGGGTGGTCGGCCATGGGTCGTCGAGCACATATCACACGGCCCGCTCGGCCCCACGGCCGTCGCTCACGTCAGCGCACTTGGGCGAGGATCGACGTGCGCCGTCCGTCCGCGCGCTCGACCCGGGCGATGACGACGCGTGCTCCGGGCGTGAGCGGGATCGCCGACGCGAGGTCGAGGTCGGCGCCGCGCGCGTTGCCGCTGCGCTTCACGTGGAGGGAGAAGTGTGGCGCGACGTTCGGCTCGGGACGCGCGGTGTGCGCAGCGAGCGCGTAGTCGGCGTCGCCGTCGTGCGCTTTGAGCTGCGCGTGTCCGTCGACGACGCTGAGCGCGAAGCGGGCCTCGTGGCCGGGACTGTTGGGCGCCGCGTCCTCGATGGTGACGTCGATCGTCGGCGTGAGCGCGCGCGGCGGATCGGCGGCGCGCGCCGTGTGACAGGCCGACGGCGCGAGCGCCGCGAGGGAGAGCGTGGCGAGGGCGAGCTTGGGAAAGGCGAATCGCATGTGAAGGCTCCAGGGGAGGGGAGGTGAGTTCGAGTGTCGGTCGGCGCGATTGCAGTCCGCGTGCCATGCGCGGCAGGCGCGCTGGGCGTGGGGATTCGCCGGGATGTGAGAGGGGACGGGGCCGTGGTGCGAGCGCGCGCGCGTCAGGTTGTCGGCGGGGTGGCCGCGGTCTGCCGTTTTGTCGGGGCGATTGCGGTTGCGGTTGCGGTTGCGACTGCGCCTGCGCTTGCGTT
>JAGQJA010000410.1 GCA_020430845.1 Myxococcales bacterium | reverse complement strand
AGACCCGCCGCGTCCTCAAGACGCTGACGCCGCGTGAGGAGAAGGTCCTCCGCATGCGCTTCGGCATCGGCGAGAAGAGCGACCACACCCTCGAAGAGGTCGGGCAGGACTTCGAGGTCACGCGCGAGCGTATCCGCCAGATCGAGGCGAAGGCGCTCCGCAAGCTGCGCCACCCGTCTCGCAGCAAGCAGCTCAAGAGCTTCATCGAGAACTGATGACGGCGCGCGCTCGTCTCGCTCGCCCCGAGCAGACGGTCGCGACGCGAGGGCCTCGATCGGCGCGCGTGCGCTCGGTCGGGGCCCTTCTCTTTTGTGCCCTCGCGCTCTCGGCCTGCGAGCGCGCGTGTGGGGGGGCCGGCCTGCGCGGTCGTGGGGTCGGTCCCTCGCCCGAGGGCAGCGGCGCGGCGGCGGGGGGTGGGCTCGCGGGCACCGACTGCTCGCCGGGGCTCGCGCGCTGCTCACGGGGCGTCGTGGAGATCTCGCTCGCCGGCTTCGTCCCGCACCCGTGCTCCGGCGCGGCGTGCGCGTGCCCGTGGCAAGAGGGGGAGCGCTGTCTCCGCGGGTGCGTCGCAGAGAACGTGGAGCTCGCGGCGGCGCCCGACGCGTCCGCGCAGCTGTGCGAACCGTCACCGCTCGACGCGCTCTCTCGCGCGCCGTTGCCGGGCGATCCGTCGGTCGGACCCTGCGCGTGGGCAGGCGTGCGCTGCGTCGACGGCGTCGTTGCCGCGTGCGATCGCCCGAGCGGCAACCCGCGCGTGCTCGGCGTGTGCGCGCTCGGCTGCGCGTCGCCCGCGCCCCTCGTAGACGACGGCGTGATGGACGAGCTGGGGCCCCCCTCCGGCTCCATCAAGATCCTGTGTCGGCGCGCGCACGCTGAACGCAAGTGATGAAGGGTCAGGTGGGTGCGGGCGGCGGGGTGTGATCGCCTGATCTCGCTCGGCGGACCTGGATCAACGGATCGTTGCAGGAACCGCACAAGGTCGATGTCAGGAAATGTGATCTTTTGTAGTCGGTGATTGTACGCTTTTCCTGCGCGCACGGGCTGGGACGCTGGGCGGTCCTCGCCCGAGACGCGCACGAGACGTTGGCCAGGCGTTTGCTTAGTCCTCTGACACCTACGCGGCGGGTCGCGCAGGTGAGCCGAGGAAAGGAGACGCCGCCGACGGGCGGAGCATCACATGAAGCGGTCGACTTGGGCATCTCTGGCCGGAGTGGGTTCGTTGCTCGCGGTGATCTCCATGCCCGCGGCCCCCGCGATCGAGGGTGTGGCGCACGCCGACGCCCGGATCGCCGCGGACGCGCCGAGCTGCACGCTCGACGGCAACGCGGAGCTCGCGTCCAAGGCGGCGAGCGCGACGACGACCTTCGCGAGCGCGGGCCTCAAGGCGACCGCGACGCCCGACGTCTCGAGCGCCGGGCAGTGCCCGCAGGGCATGGTCGACGTCGAGGGAGACTACTGCCCCTGGGTCGAGCAGAAGTGCCTGCGCTACCTCGACCCCGACACCAAGATGCGCTGCGCGGAGTTCGCGCCGACGGGCAAGTGCGGCGGCAAGACGATCCACAAGCACTTCTGCATGGATCGCTTCGAGTACCCCAACACGCCAGGCGAGAAGCCGGTCGTGATGAAGACGTGGTTCGAGGCGCGCGACGCGTGCTCGGCGCAGGGCAAGCGCCTCTGCGGTGACAGCGAGTGGACGCTCGCGTGCGAGGGGCAGGACCGCCTGCCGTACCCGTACGGCTACGCGCGCAACGCCGACGCGTGCAACATCGACAAGCCGCACCCGGACGTCGACGAGAAGGCGCTCGCCAACCCGTTCAAGCGCGACGCCGAGGTCGCGCGCCTCTGGCAGGGTGAGCCGAGCGGCTCGCGTGAGTCGTGCGTCAGCCCGTACGGCGTGCACGACATGACGGGCAACGTCGACGAGTGGGTGGTCAACGAGAGCGGCGCGCCGTTCAAGAGCGGCCTCAAGGGCGGCTACTGGGGCCCGGTGCGCACGCGCTGCCGACCCATGACCACCGCGCACAACGAGCAGTTCGCGTTCTACCAGATCGGCTTCCGCTGCTGCGCCGATGCGCCCAAGGACGCGGTCGCCAAGCCGGCGGGCGGCTCGGGCCCTGGCGCCGCGGCCCCCGCGCAGGTCGCGCCCAGCTCGCTCACGGGCACCTGAGGGCACGTCTGCAAGAAATTTGGCCGCGCCTCACCGCGCGGCGTACCCCTGGGGCATGCCGCTTCGTGCCGTCGTCCGCGGCGCAGCTCGCGCCCTAGTCCTCGCGTCGTCGCGTCTCGTACCGACCGCCGCGCCCGCGCTCGGCGCGGTGACGGCCATCGGCGTCGTGCTCGCCATCACGGCCACGTCGCCCGACGCGCGCGCCAAGAGCGCGTACGAGTCGACCTACGGCTACGACCGCACGTGGACCGCGGGGCTACGCCTCGTGCGCGTCGACCTCGCGCTCAAGGTCACCGAGAAGGACGAGACCAACGGCTACCTGCTCTTCGACTACAAGTCGTCGGAGGGCGGCTCCAAGGCGGTGCCCGGGTCGATGGAGTTCATCCGCTCCAAGGACGGCTCGGTGAAGGTGCTCGTGCAGATCCCGCAGATGCCGCGCTACCACGAGCAGGTGCTCGTCGATCACCTCACGCGCAAGCTCCGCGCGGAGTACGGCGATCCCCCCGCGCGTCGCAAGCAGGACCCGTCGGGGCAGCCTCCGCCCTCGGACGCGGGCGCCGACGGCGAGCCGTGAGCCCCGCGCTCAGCTCGCGCTCAGCGTGCTCTCGCGCTCGCCCATCGACGGCGGCGGCGGCGGCTCGCTCACCATGGGCGGGAGCGGCTCGCTCAGCGCCTTGAACGCGCCGCGGTTGCCGACGAGGAAGAAGCCCGCGGCCGCCACGGTCCACAGCACCTGGATGCCGTAGAGCAGGAACACGTACGCCGAGCCCGCGCCCGTCACCACCGAGGTCGGGAAGTACATCGTCATGCCGGCGTAGATGCCGGCCTGGAAGACGCCGAGCAGGCCGGGCGGGCCCGGGATGAGGATCGTGACGCCGAGCATGCCCATGAGCGCGCACGTCTCGCCGAGCGTGATGGCCGAGCCGTCGGCGTGCACGACGCCGCAGCCCCACGCGAGCAGCCACATGCCGAGGGCGTTGAGGCCCCAGTAGGCGGTGGTCTCGAGCAAGAACGGCCCGGCGTCGCGGCCGCGACCGAGGAAGTGCAGGCCGTTCGCGAGCTTCTCGGCCATCTCGGCGAGCTTCTCGCCGAGACGACGCGACACGATGCCGAAGACGGCGAGCGTGGCGCGCCGCGCGAAGTCGCGCGCAAAGTAGAAGACGGCGATCGTGATGAACGCGGCGACGAAGATGCCGAGCATGACGAAGCCGCTCGTGCGCACCTGCTGCACGCTGACGGGAAGGCCGATGACCTGCGCGGGCAGGGGATCGATCGTCGGCACGAAGATGAGCGCGACGGCGAGCACGACGCTCAGGTAGAGGCCGTCGACCACGCGCTCGGCCACGACGGTGCCCGTCGCCGACGACATCGACACCCGGCCTTTGTCGCGGATCATGTACGGGCGGACGATCTCGCCGATGCGGAAGGGCATGAGCAGGATCGCCGCGAAGCCGATCCACGAGACGGCCAGCACGCGCTTGCGTGGGACGTCGGCGAACGAGCGGAGCAAGAAGCGCCAGCGGACCGCGCGGAAGTAGCTCATCGCCGCGAGCGTCACGAGGTACGCCGGAAGCGTCCACCAGCGCACGTGGGCAAAGTCGCCCCCCTCTGGCCACAGTGTCAGACCCCCCTTCTGGAGCGTGAACACCAGGCCCGCTGTGATGACGGTCGAGGCGACGAGCTTCGCGGCGTGACGCCGCAAAAAACCACGTGATTCCGGAGTGTTGGTCGACATCGAAGCGGAAGAGCCAGAGCCCGCAGCGCGGGCAAGTCCAACGAGCGGCTAGCGTATAGCACGGACCGCGCCACGCGCCTTTTCTGGCGAGCTCTTCCGGCCGATCGGGCCGCGTGGCGGTCAGAGGCTCCAGTAGCGGAGATCGCGCGCGCGGAGGGCCGGCAGGGCAGGCTCGAAGAGCGCCTTGACGTCGACGAACGCGCCGCCGGGCGAGACACGCGCGGCGAGGTCGGCGATGCCCAGGTCGGCGTAGGCCCGGTGACCGACGGCCAGCACGAGCGCGTCGAGATCCGTCAGGGCCTCGAGGGGCGAGAGCGAGAGGCCGTACTCGTGCTCGGCCTCGCCGCCGCGCGCGACCGGATCGTGCACGAGCACGTTCATGCCGAAGTCGCCGAGCTCGCGGATGATGTCGGGCACCTTGCTGTTTCGCAGATCGCTCACGTCCTCTTTGAACGTGAGACCCAGCACGCCGACCTTGGCGCCCTTGATGGGGCGGTCGGCGTGGGCGAGCAGCTTGACCAAGCGCTGCGCGATGAAGACGCCCATGCCGTCGTTGATGCGGCGGCCGGCGAGGATGACCTCGGGCTGGTAGCCGAGCTGCTGGGCCTTCATCGTGAGGTAGTACGGGTCGACGCCGATGCAGTGACCGCCGACGAGGCCCGGACGGAACTTGAGGAAGTTCCACTTGGTGCCGGC
>JAGQJA010000033.1 GCA_020430845.1 Myxococcales bacterium | reverse complement strand
GCTACTGCAAGGATCACCCGAACGCTTCGCAGGCGATCAAGGTCGACGGACTCCCGTGCATGGTCGCGGGCGCTGGCGGCTGCCAGCCCTGCCGCTGAAGGGGGCACGCTCGCGTTAGGGCGCGTGGGCGGGCGCGGGCGCGTGCGCGAGAGCGTGCGCGAGAGCGTGCGCGTGCGCGGGAGCGAGTGCGTGCGCGTGAGCGTGGGCGGGGGCGTGCGCGTTGGCGGGAGCGTGGGCGGGTGCGTGCGCGGGCGCGTGCGCGTGCGCGTGGGCGAGTGCGTGCGCGTGAGCGTGGGCGGGGGCGTGCGCGGAGCGTGGGCGGGGGCGTGCGCGTTTGCGTGTGCGCCTGCGTGTGCGTTCGCGTTTGCGTGTGCGCCTGCGCTTGCGTGCGCGGGCGCGGGCGTGGGCGGCGAAAGGGCTTGACCCGGGCGAGGGGTGGTGCCAATTCAAGTGTTCGAAATTACTAAGTTATTTCATCTATCCATCAATCGTTGAATCGTACGTGATGTCTGCACGCACTCTCCGCTCCGCGCTCGTCGCGCTTGCGCTCGTCTCCGGCGCGGCGCGGGCGGGTGCGCAGCCGCCGGACGCTTCGACCCGTCCTCCGGCGGTGCGCACGCGCGTGGAGCCCTCGCTGCCCGACGGCCCTCGGCCCGCGGGTCGGGTCGAGCTCGCGGTCCTCGTCGAAGCGAGCGGAGAGGTGAGCGAGGTCTCCGTCGTCGCGTCCGCGGGGGCCGACATCGACCGCGCCGTGGTCGACGCCGTGCGCAAGTGGGTCTTCGAGCCCGCGACGCGCGACGGGCAGCCGGTGCGCTCGCGCATCCGCGTGCCGTTCGTCATCGCTGCGCGCACGGCGGTACCGCTGGCCCCGCCCGTGTCACCCACCCGCCAGGCCGCTCGCCCTCCGCTCGCCGCCAAGGCCCCCGTGCCCGCGCAGAAGAGGCCGGCGCCGCCCGCGTCACCCGCCGACGCCAAGGCCGACGCCGACGTCGCCCCGGACGAAGAGCGAGAGAGCGGCGGCGAGCCTCAGGTCGAGGAGGTCGAGGTCGCCGGCGTCGCGCGCAAACCGTCGCGCGCCGCGTCGGACTTCAGGCTCGACACGTCGATCCTCGGCGCCGCGCCTCGCGCGAACGCGGGGGACATGCTCGCCTCGGCGCCCGGCGTGTACGTGGCCAAGCCCGAGGGCGACGCCGTCGCCCACCGCATCTACCTGCGCGGCTTCGACGCCGATCACGGTCAAGACGTCGAGCTGCGCGTGTCGGGCATCCCGCTCAACCAGTCGTCGCACGTGCACGGGCAGGGCTACGCCGACCTCGGCATCATCGTCCCCGAGGTCGTGCGCCGGCTGCGCGTCGTCGAGGGTGTCTACGATCCGCGCCAGGGCGACTTTGCCGTCGCCGGCAGCGCCGAGTTCGACCTGGGCGTCGAGGAGCGCGGGCTCTTGCTCAAGTACGGGCGCGGCTCGTTCGCCACCGATCGTTTCCTCGCCATCTGGGCGCCGCGCGGTCAGGCGGCCGAGACGTTCGGCGCGGTCTCCGTGCGCAGCACCGACGGCTTCGGTCCGGGGCTGCGCGGGGGGCTCTCGGGCGCCACCAACGTGCAGTACAAGCTGCGCCTCGGGCGCGCCGAGCACCTGCTCCTCCACGCGGCTGCGTACGGCGCACGCGCCAACGTGGCGGGCGTGCTGCGGCGTGACGACGTGTCGGCCGGCAAGGTCGACTTCTACTCCGCGTACGCCGACCCGAGCGCGCGCGCGCAGTCGGCGGCGGCGTCGCGCGTGCAGGTCGGCGTCTCGTTCGAGCGTCGCCTCGCGGAGCAGGCGCGCGTCGAGGCCGCGGTGTGGTTCGCGCAGTCCGACTTCCGCAGCCGCCTCAACTACACCGGCTACACGCAGCGATCGCGCATCGAGCCCGCGTGGGTCGGTCGCGGCGATCTCATCGAGCAGTCGAACGCCGACACTACGTTCGGCGCGCGCGCGTCTTACCGCTCGCCGCGCCCGCGCATCCTCGGCCTGCTGCGCGGTCAGCTCGAGGTCGGCTCCGAGGCCAAGACGTCGGGCATCGACCAAGCGCAGAACCTGCTGCGCGCCCCGCAGAACGAGACGTGGGACCAGCGCGTCGACGCCGCCGCGCGCGTCACCGACATCGGCGTGTTCGCCGACGGGCTGCTCTCGTACAAACGACTCGCGCGCCTCCGCGGCGGTCTCCGCGCCGACGCGCTCTTCTTCGACGTCGACGATCGGCTCGGCAACTTCATCCCGAGCTTCCAGAAGAAGACGCACATCGTGGGCTTTCGTCGGACGGCCGCCGGCGTGGCTTGGGGCCCGCGGGCCACGCTCGAGCTCGAGCCCACCCGCTGGCTGCTCGGGACCGTGTCGTACGGCGAGGGCTTTCGATCTCCGCAGGCGCGCCAGCTCGAAGAGGGCGAGCAGGCGCCGTTCGCCAAGGTGAAGAGCTACGAGGCCGGCGTCACGGTCAACGACGAGGGCCTCGCGTCGGGCAGCGTCGCCGTGTACGAGACGCGCCTCTCGTACGATCTCGCGTTCGACCCGCAAGAGGGCCGCCTCGAGCGCATCGGACCGACCACGCGTCGGGGCGTCGTCGGCGTCTTGCGAGGCAAGCCCACGCCGTTCCTCGACGGGATGCTCTCGGCCACGTTCGTCGACGCGACGCTCGACTCTCCGCCGCCGCCCACGCCCGAGAACCCGACGCCGCCCTACGTGAGCGGGCAGTCGCTGCCGTACGTCCCGCCGCTCGTGCTGCGGCAAGACGTGGCCCTGCACGGACGCGTCTTCTCGCTCTTCGACAAGGACGTGACCGGACGCCTGGGCTGGGGCACGACCTTCCTCTCGCCGCGCCCGCTCCCCTACGGACAGTCGAGCGCCGCGGTCTTCCTCGTCGACGCGCTCGCGAGCGTCCGCCGCGACGTCGTCGAGCTGTCGCTCGAGGCCACCAACCTGCTCGACACGCGTTGGGCGCAGACCGAGCTCGCGTACGTCTCCAACTGGGATCCGACGGGCGTGCCCTCGCGCCTGCCTTCACGTCACCTCACGGCGGGGCCGCCCCGCGCCCTCCTGCTCTCGCTGACGCTGCACCTATGAAGCCGCCGCCCCGCCCTCACATGCTCTCGCGTGTCTCCGCGCTGCTCGCGGCCGCGCTCGCGTTCGGCGCGTGCGTCACGAGCTCGCAGGCCGAGGTGTCGTACCCGGCGTACGCGCGCCCGATCCTCGCGCGCACACTGCTCGCCCAGAACGGCTGGACCGTGAGCGTCTCGCGGGCCGACGTCGCCTTCGGGCCGCTCTACCTCTGCGCCGCGCAGAGCGGCTCGGCCACGCTGTGCGAGACGGCCGTGGGGGAGATCTTGCGCGTGCAGCGCGTCGACGCGCTCGCGGGCGAGCAGCCGCTCGGCGCGGTGAGGGGGCTCGAGGGCCCGATCCGCAGCGCCGGCTACGACATGGGCATCACGTGGTTCGACACGCAGACATCGGCCACGCCCGCCGCAGCAGCGCCCGACGGGCACTCGGTCGTCGTCGAGGGCGTCGCGACGCGCGGGGCAGACACGGTGCCGTTCCGCTTGGTCGTCGACGCGGTGCCACAGTTCCAGGGCCAGCGCGCCGTGCCCACCACGAAGGCGAGCGGCGTCGTCACGTCCGGCGACGCGCGCCTCGACGTCACGTTCGACGTCACGCGGTGGCTGGCCTCGGTCGACTTCGACGAAGCGCTCGCGCGTCCCGAGAGGCCCGCCGTGCTCGACGCCACGTCGACCGCGCACGCCACCATGCTCGTCGCCATCAAGGCGCTCGCGCCGCCCAAGCTCACCTGGGGGCCCTGAAGGGCCGCACTTCACCATCGCAAGGAGGACCATGTACGTTTCAAAATATGAGCAATTGTTCATGTTCGCCGCGACCTTCGCCCTCGCGCCGCTCGCCGCGTGCTCGAGCGGCGGCTCCGACCCGTCGGGCAAGGGCTCGGTGCAGATCATCGTCGTGCCCGAAGAGACGGTGCCTGCGGGGCTCGAGCCCGGCGATGGCGACGAGAACGTCAAAGACGGCTGGCGCATCACGTACGAGCGCTTCTTGGTCACGATCGGCGACTTGAAGGCGTCGCGCACCGACGGCGGCGACCGCCTCGACGATCCGACCGTCTACGTGCTCGACCTCAAGAACGCGCCGCAGAGCGGCTACGTGGTGAAGTCCTTCGCCGACGTGGCGGCGACGCGCTGGGATCGTTTCGGCTTCTCGCTGCCCAACGCCAAGCCCGGCGCCAAGGCCCTCGCGCCGACCACCGACGCCGACGCGAGCTTCATGGCTCGAGGCGGGTACTCGGTGTACTTCGAGGGCGCGGCCACCAAGGGCCCCGACACGATCCGGTTCAAGTGGGGCTTCGCCGCGGGCACCTCCTTCTCCGAGTGCGCCACGTCCGAGGGGACCCCGGGCTTCGCCGTGCCCACCGGCGGCACCGTGCAGGTCAAGCCGACCATCCACGGCGACCACTGGTTCTTCACCAACGTGACCGCGGGCGCCGAGATCACCGAGCGCCGCGCCGAGTGGATCAAGACGTGCGACAAGGACCAGGACAAGGAGCTGACGCTCGCGGAGCTCAAGGCGTGCGACGCGGCGACGGCGCTCCCTCAGAAGCCGGGCGGCCCGTACGAGCTCGCGGGCATCGAGGATCAGGACGGCGACGGCAAGATCAGCGTCTACGACTACGTGCTCTCGCAGGCCAAGACGCTCGGCGACTTCCAAGGGGACGGCGAGTGCCCTACGCGCGCGCCCGCCCCGTGAGCCCCACGCGCGCGCTCACGGAGCGCACGGACCTCCGCGGCCCGAGCGGATCGACACGCGCTGGATCGTGTGCAGCGCGGTCGCTCCGCCGGTGCCCGCGGCGATGACGAGGTAGCCCGAGAACGGCTCGTAGCCGCGGATGCGCGCGGGCTCGAACGCGCGCCAGCCGTCGACCACCGCGGTGACGACGCCGTCGTCGAGCTCGACGCGCAGCGTGTGCTCGCGCCCGTCGGTGAGCCGCGTGAACGGCGTCGACGTCGCGAGCCGCGAACGATCGTCGGTACGCGCGAGCGCGACGTACGGCGCGTCGGGATCGGTCGGGTTCTTGTACGTGTCGATCATGACCTTGAAGCCCGACGTCCCTTCGAGGCCCATGTCCTCGCCCGCGCCGCGGCGCTCGGGAGGACGCGAGCCCGCGACCCACGCGACGCCGATGCCGTCGCCCGTACCTTGGGAGCCGACGGTGCCGGCCTCGATCGTGAACGCGATGTCGACCGAGAACCGATCGAACGTCATGGGGCGCTCCCACACGAGCAGCCCCGCCGCGTTGGGGAGATCGGGGGTGAGCTCGATGCCCGGCGCGCGCCACCGCGCGAAGCCGCTGAGCGCCCAAGGCGGCGCAGGCGGCGCGCCGAAGACCGCGTCGAGAGGGAGCTCGCAGGCGGCGTCGGCGGTGTCAGGGGCGACCTCGAAGCGCGGCGGGGCGCCGGTCGGCTCGTCCGCGCCGCTCACGTTTCGCGAGAAGCCGTCGAACGACGTCGCGGCCGTGCAACAGCAGAGCGCGAGACCAGAGGAGAGGGCCGCCCACGCCGCGATCGACGGACCCCGGCTCGCTCGGCAGTCGCTCGGCGCGGACCCACACGACATGCTTGCGGCGTAGCACACGACGAGGGCTCAGGCTACCGATCGGTAGGGAGTCCTCACCGCGCCGCGCGGGCCGCCTCGGCTACGCGCGCGTCGAGCCACGGCCACCACGTGCTGGGGTCTGGGTCGGCCGAGCCGGGCGCGCGCGGTCGCCCGGTGTCGAGCACGGTCGTCGCGGCGCCGCCCGCCGTCACCGACAGCTCGCCGCGACACTGCCCCATCGAGCACACGAGCTCGCTCGCGCCGAGCACGTCGGCGCGTCGCGCCCAGAAGTCGGCGTAGCCCTCGAGAAAGCGCGCGACCTCGCGCCCGTCTGCGTCGCGGTCGCCGTACGCTCCGCCGAACGGCAGCCGAAAGAAGTGTCGGTGCGGCCCCCGCACGCTCGCCCAATAGAACGCGTGCGACGAGATGCCGTGACCCCAATGACCGAGCACCAGCCAGTCGTGACCGACGTCGGGGAAGTCGGGCGTCATGAGCGTCGAGGGCGTGAGCGCGGGCGTGAGGTGCGTCGTCCAGAACGGCAACGGCGTCACGCCGTCGATCGACCACGGCTCGGCCGGGCGTACGAGCGTCACGTCGTCGAGCAGCGCGCACGCCGCCTCGGGCATCGACGCGCCGAACGTCGACGCGAACCACGTGCGGATCTCGGCGAGGCTCACCGGCTCTGCGTACCGGACTTCTGCGGAGCGGCCAAGGCGCGCCCGCGTACGCGGTCGGGGCGTCACTGGCCCGGCGTGTAGCCGATGCCGTAGTGCTCGAGGATCTCCCGCGCCCGCGCGCGCTGGCCCTCGACGATCGCGCGCGCGCCGTCGTCGATGCGCTCGAAGCGTGACCACTCGGCGAGCTGCGTGCGCGTCGCCTGGGCCATGCGCACGAGGCCCTCACGCACGTCGACGGGCAGGTGCTCGGCCTTGACGGGCCCGGTCCCGAGCACGTTGGTGTTCCACGGCTTCTGCGCCTCGCCCGGCGCGTTCCACGAAGCGCCGTTGTCGATCAAGACGCCGCGCCACAGCTCGCGGCCGCTCACGTCCCTGAACTTGGCGAACCCGCCGTTGCTGCCGTTGTGCGCCGGGCCGTCGACGTTGCCCGCCACGTACGACGACACGAGCATGCGCGCGACCTCGCCGAGCAGCGCCTCGGCCGACAGCCCCTCGGGGGTACCCTTGCTCACCGGCGTGTAGTCGGTCCAGATGCGCACGAGCGCGCGCCCCTCGTGCGGGACGTGCACGGCCTCGGGGAACACGTAGCGGATGCCGATCGCGTCGAAGAGCTTCGAGAGCTGCACGTCCTTGTACCGGTTGTTCCAGTACGTGTCGGTCCCGTGGAAGTACGCGTTGAGGAACGCGAGCGGCTTGCCCTGGTATCGCGCGTCGGGGCGCAGGCGCTCGATGTGCAGCTGCGCGAGGTTCGCGCTCGCGACCTGGGTGCCGAAGAACTCGGCCACGCTGATGGGCGGCTCCATGCGGGCGCCGGCGGGATCGCGCGCGTAGTAGTCCATGGCGCGGTGCACGTGCGCGGCCTCGGGGAAGCGCTCGACGAAGTCGACCGGGCGTCGCGGTCGGCCCGCGGCCTGGTCGACGGCGCCCACGTCCTCGGAGATCGGCGCGCTGCACGAGGGCAGGACGCCGACGGCGATGCAGAGCGCCGCGAGGAGGGCGAGGAGGGACGGCAACGGACGTCGGCGCGTCGCGCGCGCGGGCTCAGAAGATCGGCGCATTGCCCTGTGCCGCCCACGCTTCGTTCGAGGCGTCCTCACCGCGTTTGCGCTCGGCGTCCCACCGCGCGCGGTGCTTCTTCACCGCGGCGTCGAACTGCCTGACCTCACGCTCGCTGAGCACGCCGCCGTTGGTGCTGAACGTCGCGCCGACCGAGACCTGCCCGCGGTCGTTCTCGACGAGGTTCACGTGGATCTTGGCGCTGCCCGACTGCGCCTGCCCGTCGGACTTGTCGACCATGAGAAAGGCGTTGCCCGCCGCCACGCCGCCGGCGAGGTTCGTCTTGCCCTCCACGTTCTCGGGCCAAGCCACCGCGCCGAAGTGCAGCGACCCGACGATGACGCGCTTGATGGGGCGGCCCGAGGCGTCGGTGTCGCCCTCCTTCCAGTCGCGCTCGGTGAAGTCCTGGTCGGTGAAGGGCAGGGGCATCGAGCGGAACTTGCCGTCGAGCCCGCCGCTCATCGTGATCGACACGCACGGCTGATCGCTCCCGGCGCGCACGCGGAGAGGCGAGTACGTGGTGCTGTTGCGCCACGCGATGTCGGTGCGGAGGAACTCGGAGTCGAGCTTCACGCGCGTGAGCTCGTAGGCGATCTTGCCCTCGGTGCTGTACGGGATCATCACCTTGAACCACGCCGTGGCGTAGCCGGCGCCCGCGACGTCGGGCTGGTACCAGGTCGAGATGTTCTTCGCGATGCCAGGCGTCCAGTAGCCCCAGGTGAAGCCGTCGAGCTGCTCGCGCGCGACGCCGGTGAACGGCAGCCACGAGTGCTTGAAGACGTACCCCACGTCGTCGACCGAGTTGCGCGTGAAGCGAACCGGCACCCAGACGGTCTGCGGCTCGCGCGAGGTGTCCTCACGGATGGCGCTGCCCGAGGAGCCCACCTCCTCTTCGTCGCTGGGGGCCGCGCATCCGATACCTCCCGCCGCGGCGAGCGCGACGAGGGTGGTGAGTAGAAAGGGTCGGAACATCATCCACTTCCAATGCAGGCGCCATTCCATGACATTGCCGTACAGTGTAGGTAGATGTCGCCGCTCACGTGGTCGCGCGCGGGGCTCTCGGGTGGAAAAAAACAGTGACGTATTCATGGGCCCACCCGCGCCCGTGGATCGGTGATCCATCGCGGTCGGGGCGCGCGCGACGCGTCGTCGTGGTGGTGGGCGCGACCGTGGTAGACCTCGCGCGCCATGCGGATCGCCACGCTCTCCGTCGCGTTCGTCCTCGCGTGCTCGTGCGCGCCGAGCCGCCCCCCACCCCCGATCGCCGCGACCGGGAGCGCACCTTCGCGTGCAGACGACCGGCGCGACGCCGCGCAGGTGCTCGACGCGTGGCACGCGGCGGCCGCGAGGGCCGACGAGGAGGCGTACTTCTCCGCCTTCGCGACCGGAGGCGTGTTCATCGGCACCGACGCCACCGAGCGTTGGGACGTGCCGGCGTTCCGCGCGTACGCCCACCCGCGCTTCGCCAAGGGCAAGGCATGGACGTTCCGCGCCACGCGACGCGCCGTCGAGTCGCGCGGCCACGTCGTGTGGTTCGACGAGGACCTCGCGACCGAGCGCCTGGGCCCGGCGCGCGGCTCGGGCGTGCTCGTGCGCGAGGGCGGCACGCTCAAGATCGCGCACTACGTGCTCAGCCTGAGCATCCCCAACGAGCGCTTCGCCGACGTGAGGCGCGCCCTCGGAGAGCCGCCCGCGCCCGCGCCCGACGCCCCGTAGCCTGCTTCGTCAGCCGTCGCTGCCGGCGTCGGCGGGCTGGGGTGCGCCGCCACCCTGCTCCTTGGTCATCCACTCGGAGATCTTGGCGCGGTTGTCGTCGGAGAGCGTGCCGCCTTGATGCGGGGGCGCGCCGGGCGTGCCCTTGTCGCGAAAGTTCGGCGCCGTGTGAAAGCTCCGACCCTTGAAGAGGCCGTACGTCTCCTGCGGGGTCGCGCCGAAGAACTTGCCGAACGTCGCCGCGTCCACGTGGCACGAGCCCACGCCGCATTGCGCCTTCACGGGCGCCTCGACGGTCGCGAGAAAGAAGGTCTCGCCTGGGCTCCCCGTGGGGGCGGGCGTGCCGCTCGGCGTCGGCGTGGGGCTCGTGCCGGCGCCGCCCACGGGCGTCTTGCCTTTGATCGCAGAGGGGAGGCCGAACTCGGGCTCGCTGTCGGAGCACGCGCCGAGCGCGCCCCACATCAAGAGGACGACGAACGACGCAGCGGTCCGTTTGCGCATGGGTCTCCCACGCTCACCCCGGCCCTCCCCACGCAGGGACCGTGCCGCGCCGCCGAGGCGACGTCCACGGACGTGAGGCGCGCGCTCCACCGAGATTGCGCGCGCATTCCGGCCGAGCTAGCTCGTGTGGTCGCGGTCGGCGTGCCTCGGGATGGATCCTCCGGCGCCCACACCGCCGATCCCGGGCCCGACCGTGCGTCCGCGGTCGGCGCGCGATCGCTTGACAACCCCCCGGATCTTCGCCATAAACCGCGCCCCCTCGTCTCTCGGCCCGTCCGTGAGAAGAGGCAGGCCCCCACCGGGGCCGCTCGCATCGCGTAGGGCATCGATAACACTGGGTTTTCCGGTGGCCTTGCGGGAGCGGAAGAAAGGCACCCCATGCCCAAGATGAAGACGAACAGGACGGCCGCGAAACGGTTCAAGGTGACCGGTTCCGGACGCGTCAAGCGCCCCAAGGCGGGCGGAAACCACGGGATGCAGGAGAAGTCGCGCAAGCGAGTTCGCCGTCTCCGCAACAACGACATGGTCGACAAGGTCCTCGAGAAGAAGATCAAGCGACTGTTGCCCTACGGCTGACAAGGAGACGAGCCCATGCCCCGCGCAAAACGTGGATTCAAGGCGCGCCGCCGCCGCAACCGCATCCTGAAGCACGCTGAGGGTTTCCACAGCGCCCGTTCACGCCTCTTCGCGTACGCGAAGGAGGTGGTGATGAAGGCCTGGGTCTACGCCTATCGGCACCGCCGCCTCAAGAAGCGCGACTTCCGTCGCCTCTGGATCGCCCGCATCAACGCGGCCGCGCGCACCAACGGCACGACGTACTCGCGCCTGATGCACGGCCTCAAGGGCGCCAACATCGCCATCGACCGCAAGATCCTCAGCGATCTCGCCGTGGCGGATCCGGCGGCCTTCAAGAAGATCACGTCGAACGCCACGGCCAAGGCCTGACGTTCCGCGCGTGATCGCGTCGAGCCCGCGCCCTCTCGGGGTGGCGGGCTCTTCGTGTTTTGTCGTGCGTGTGCGGCACGGCGCCCGCTCCGGTTGAAGCGAGCGCGTGCATGTGCGGTCATACGCGCATGAAGATCGATCGCGACGTCTTCCGGCTGCTCGTCTCTACGCTCGCCGGCACGGCCGCGGTCGCGCCGGCCTGCACGCCGCGACCCGCCGAGGGGCCCGGCGCGGAGCCGCGGGAGATCGTCGCGATCCCCGCTCAGCCCGCCTCTCCTCCGCCCTCGCCGCCGCCCCTCGCGCCTCCGCCTCCGGCGCCCGCGCCTCCGCCCAGCGCCGCGCCCGACGCACCGCGCACCACCATGGTCGCGCCCAACCCCTATCAAGGCACACCCATCCACGCCGACGCGTGCGCGCCGTCCCTCAACAAGGTCGGCGCCGCACCCGCGTGCTCGCTCCGTGCGCCCGGCCCCACGTGCGAGAGCTTCCAGGACACGGTGAGCGAGTGCCCGACCATGAGCCAGCTGTTGCAGCCGCGCGTCGCGGCCGCGGCGATCGCGTGCCTCAACCGCAAGAGCGGCACGGAAGAGATCTGCACGTTCAACGTGAGCAGCATCTGCGCGTACGAGGCGCTCACGTCGGCGTGCCTCGACCCCGGCGCCCGCGCGCCGTGTCAGCGCGTGATGGCCAAGTGCGGCGCGCCGAACGGCCGCTACCGCAAGATGACCGCGGAGGCTTGCGAGGCCGGGTGGTCGGGCGTCGCGACGGGCAAGCGCCAGAAGTTCATCTCGTGCATCACCGAGACGTGCCGCTTCGAGACGTGCCTCACGTACATGTGAGCGCGCGTCGCCGTCGACTCACGCGACGGCGGGCGCCCCCGAGCCCGTCGAGGCCGTCGGTCAGAACCCCACCTCGGCGCGCATCGTGAACGAATCGTCCGCGAGCGCTTGGGGCACGCCGGCGGGAGACACGCCCGTCGCGTTGTCGCGGTGGGCGAACTCGCCGACCAGCCGCGAGCGGTCGAGGCGCACGCCGCCGCTGAAGGTCCACGTCGAGAAGGCGACGTCGGTCTGCGCGGCGCCGGGCGGCGGGCTCGGCGCGTTCACGTCGGGCCGGTACTCGTCGTAGCGGACGGCCGCCGCGGCCCAGTGGGTCAGCTCTTGGGTCGCGCCCACCGCCCAGCCGAGCTCGGTCAGGTTGCGACCGGCAGCCACGGGATCGGCCAGCACGAGGCCGCGATCGAGGTTCCTGCCGCGCACCACCTCGCCGCGCAGCTGAAGGCTCCCGAGCACCGGCACCGCCACGACGACGCGCGCGTCGGCGCCGAGCGCGTAGCGCAAGAAGCTGCCAGAGGGCGCTCCGGGGGTGCCAGGGACGCCCACGATCTCGGAGGGCTGGACGACGGCGTCACCGTTCGCGTCGCGCCACGTCACGTCGGCCTTCGTGCCCGCGTCGCCCGCGTGAAAGCCGCGGCCGGTGAGCCCCGACACGCCCACGTCGAGGCGCACGCCGCCCACCACGTCGGTCGACGTGCCCACGCGCATCACGACGTCCTTGCTCTTGTTCGGGTCTCGCCCCGGGAACGCGCGCTCGCCGATCGGCGCGCCGTTGACGATGCCGAGAGCGTAGTTGAGGAGCTTGTAGCCGCCGAGCACGCGCAGGCCGAGATCGAACGACCCGGGAAAGAGCGCGCTCGCGAACGTGCTCCGCTCGAAGAACGTGCGCTCACGCGATCCCTCGACCACGGCGAAGCCGAACGGCGTGCGGAAGAGCCCGGCGGTGACGATGATGTACGGCTCCTTGGACGAGCCGAACGACGAGGTCGCGGGCGTCGGGTAGCGATGGCTCGTCGGCCACTTGATCGAGGCCTCGGCGTTGATGGGGCGCACTTGCAGGCCCTGCACGGTGTTGGCGTCGAGCTCGAGCACGCCGTGGAAGATGCTGCGCTCACTGACGACGCGGATGCGCGAGCGACGGAGCAAGAAGCGCTCGCTGTTGAGGGGTTGTCGCGTCGTGCCCGCGGACAGCTCGTCTTGCGACGACTCTCGGTACGCGACCCAGTCGACCTGCGCGTAGCCGCCGACCGTGATCGGCGGCGGGCGCTTGGCCTCTGCCTCGCGGTCTCGGCGCTCGCGGGCGATCTCTTCTCGCAGGCGCGCGATCTCGCGGTCCTGCGCGTCGAGGCGCGCGGTCACGTCGTCGGCAGACGCGCCCGTCGCGCCGAGGAGCGAGGCGGCAGCCACGCCGAGGCCCGCGGCGGCGCGGAGGAGCCGGTCCGCGCTGCGTGCACGGGCTCGCCTCCTCGTGAACGACGGCGCCCCCCTGGGCGACGCGTGACGCCTCTGCATGAAACGAGCATCCCACGGCGCAGGCGGGGTGGGCGGTCACACCTGAGTGACACCGCCAATTGTCACGTCTGTTACAGCGAGGCGCACGTGCGGCGGGCTTCGACCCTTGCGCGCGTCGCTGCGAGCCGGCACTCTCGGCGCATGGCGATGAACTTCATCAAAGGGCTGATCGGCGGGCAGGACCAGTACGCGCAACCGGGGCAGGTCATGAACCCCTATGCGCTCCCACCGGGCGCGCAGCAGGGCCAGCCGGGGGCGCCGGCGCAGCAGTCGACGTTCGTGTCTCCGGAGCAGTTCGCGGCGCAGCAGGCCGCGGCCTACGGGCAGCCGCCGGTCGGAGGCGCTCCGCCGCCCCAGCCCGCGCCGACGCAGCCGTCGACGTACGGCGTCTCGGGGCAGCCCGCCGCGGGCCAAGGCATCGCGGGCCAAGGCATCGCGGGCCAAGGCGTCGCGGGCCAAGGCGTCGCCGGGCAAGCGCCCACCATGGCCGACCTCCAGCGTGATCTCGACGCGATGGCGCTCTTCGCGCGCACGCTCCTCACGCTGCTCGAAGAGAAGAAGGTCCTCACGCGCGCCGAGTTCCAAGAGGTGCACAACCGCCTCGACATGCTCGACGGCAAGCTCGACGGCCGCGTCGGCGACGGCAAGTAGCCGGTCGCGCTCAGAGCTCGTCGAGCGTCGTGCAGCGCGCGGCGCCGAGCGTGCCGCTCAACGTGCCGCCGTCGAACGTCGCCGTGATCTCGGCGCTCAGCGCGCCCGCGTCGCCGGGCGCGACCGACGTGACCTTGCCGGTGACGTCGAGCGCCGCGACGTTCGGGACCGGGAAGCCGAACGTGTCCTTGAAGTCGAGCAGAGAGACCCTCACGCCGCCGGCGCTCGAGAACGGTCCGACCGTGGGCGTCACACCCGTGAGGATGAGCGTCTGGTCGGGCGTCGGTGAGCTACTGGTGGGACACTCGGGCGAGCCGCCGGCGTACGCCTCGATGTGGAGCGTCTGCGGGCTGCCGTCTTGCGCCGCGTTGTAGCCGAACTGCGCGCGCGTCAGCGTGACGCTCTTGGCGCCGAAGGTGACGACGATCCGCGTGGCGTCGCAAGGGCCGTCGCACGACGAGCCCGCGTCGCTCGCGCCGTCGCCCGCCGCGTCACCGGCGGTGGGAGGCGAGGTGGCGCCGTCGCCCGTCTGCGGGCCTCCGTCGCCCGCGGGCGTGACGGCGGGGCCGTCCGACGAGCTGCACGCGAACGCGCACGCTGCGACGAAACACGCCGCGCACGCCGCGAGCGCCGCGCGTCGCGCGCTCAGAAGCCGTGCTTCTTGAGGAGGCGGTAGAGGTACGTGCGCTCGAGACCCGCCTCGCGCGACGCTGCCGAGCTCGAGCGGTTCGTGCGCGCCATCAGCCGCCGCAGGTACTCGCGCTCGCCGATCTCGGTCCATTTGTCTCGGAACTCCTTGAACCCGATCTCGTACCAGTGCTCGTAGCCCGCCGGCAAGCTGGGCACCGCCGCGCCGCCAGCGTCTGCACCTGCCGGCACCTCGGCCGTGGACGTGTCGAGGGAGGGGCCGCCGACGCCCGCCTTCTTGGCATCGGCGATCTTGCGCGCCTCGCTCGCGACGCCGGTGAGATCCATCGTCGTGCCGATGCCACCGATGACGTTCTCGGCGGTCGCGGCGAGCGCGCGAGGGTCGGGCACACCGGGGCGGGGCTTGTTGCCCCATCCGCCGGCGCCGATCATGCGCTCGGCCACGTTGCGCAGCTCGCGCACGTTGCCGAGCCACGGCAGATCGGTCAGCTCTTCGAGCAGCTCGTCGTGCAGGGCCTCGGTGCCTTCGGGGCCCAAGAACTCCGCGAGCAGCGCCGGCAGGTCGGCCATGCGGTCGCGCAGCGGCGGCACGCGTAGCGTCACCTGCGCGATCTCGAAGTAGAGGTCCTCACGGAACGCGCCGCGGTTCGCGAGCACGCGCAGGTCGCGGTGCGTCGAGACGATGAGGCGCGTGTCGAACGCGTCGGCGACGGGCGCCGAGCGCATCGTCGTGTCGCCGTGACGCACGCGGTACGACTTGAGCAAGCGCAAGAGGCGCGGCTGCAACGGCAGGGGCAGCTCGCCGACCTCCTGCAGGTAGAGCGTCCCGCCGTTGGACGTCTCCATGTAGTAGTAGAGCTCGTTCTCGAGCGTGCCGTGCGGGAGCGCCGCGCAGTCGACGACGACGAACGGCCCGCCGGCGCGCGGGGACAGATCGTGCAGCGCCCGCGCCACGAGGCCCTTGCCCGTGCCGATCTCCCCGCTCACCAGCACCGACGCGACCGACGGCGCGCTGCCCGCGATGTGCCGAAAGAGCTCGCGCATCGCCGCCGAACGGCCGAAGAGCGGACCGAGGTGCGACTCGGGCCAGAGCTCGGGCGCCGCCGTCTGCCCGTAGGTGACGGTGATCTCGGTCGTGCCCAGGCGGAGGATGCCGCCCTGGGGCACGCGCGCTTCGGAGATCTTCACCCCCGACACGTACGTGCCGTTGCGGCTCTCGAGGTCGTGGACCCACAGACCGTCGTGACGCGGCACGAGCTCGGCGTGCACGCGCGATACGGCGCGATCGGACACGACCAGGTCGACCACGGGCGCGGAGCCCGCGGTCAGCACGTCGGTGACCTCGAAGGTGTGTGGGCCCGAAGCGTCCGTCCACCGCAGGTGTGGACGGCTCCTCGCCTCCGCCGGCTCGAGATCTTCCCCGGGCATCGCGCGGAGCATCGTACTGGGCCCGCGCGCGCCGCTCAATGCCCGTGGGGGGCGCGCGAGCCGTGGGAAGTTCGATTTCTCAGGTCACTTCACGCCGGGGTCGGTCGGGGGGACGAGGAAGAGGACCGTACGGCGGTCGAGCTTCACGTTCCCCTGCACACCGATGACGTCGACGAACGCGTTGTAGAACTGCGCGATCTGCTCGGGCGGCACCGTGGTGTTCGTCTGCGGGATGACCTCGAAGCACACGGGCGTGCCCACCTTGACGGCGAGGAACGTGTCCTTCACGCCGTCGCCGTCGCTGTCCTTGGCAGGGTGCGCCGGGCAGCCGTTGGCCGCGTCGCCCTCGTCCTTGGCGCGCAGGGCCTTGATGAACTTGGTGGCGTCGACGCCCTTGGCGTTGGCGGGGTCGTTCGACGGGATGGCCTTGACGTCGAACGTGCTGCCGACGGCGATGGCCTCGATCGCCTTGGCGACCGCGGTGCTCACGCCGCTGCCGTTGGAGTGCTTGAAGTTGAGGCGGCAGCGACCGCCCGGGCCCGTGGGGGCGCGGCCCGCGCCGTTGGTGTTGGTGCAGCACTGGCCCGCGGCGCAGCCCGCCGTGCCCGCGAAGGCGGCGGGAGGGAGGTTGCTGTTCGTCGCGTCGCTCAGCTCGTCGGCCTGCGCCTCGCTCCCCGAGGTCACGTTGACGAAGAACGCGTTCTTCGCGGCGAAGGCGGCCTTGAGCGACGCCATCGTGGGCGTCGTGAAGTTGTACGGCGTGTTGTTCTCGCCGTGCCAGTTGATGTCGGTGATGTTCACGATGACGGGCACCGAGCCGGGCCGGAAGTCGACGCCGCCCCACATGCCGGCCGCGGGCGTGTGCTTGGGGACGCTGCCGCCGCTCCACGTGAGCGCCTCGCCCGTGAGGATGTGCTGCATCGCCGGGATCTGCGACTCGGGGCCGTCGTTGCCGCCGCTCGCCGCGTAGCCCGACACCGCGCTCTGCGCCTGCGAGAGGTTGGTGGTGATGACCTGCCGCACCTTGACGGGAAAGTCGCTGCCGCTCCCGTAGTCGCCCACGGGGTAGTCCTTGTAGTCGACCACCGAGAGACCCACGTTGGGGATGGCGGCCTGGAGCTGGCTCATGAGCGTGCCCGACAGCGCGCTCTTGAGGTTGTTGATGGCGCCCGACATCGACGCCGTCGTGTCCATCGCGAACGCGACGTCGACTTGCTTGATGTTCGTGCTGAAGGTGAGCACGTCGCTCTGCGGCGTGGGCGGCTCGTTGTACGGGACGACGAAGAAGAAGTCGCGCTGCGCGCCCGTCTTGCGGAGCTGCACGATGGTGAGGCTGCCGAGCGCGTTGCCGTTGGGCGTGCGGGCCTCGACGATCGTGCTCACGCCGAGGGCGGTGCCGGGGAGCTTGGCCACCGACGTGAACGTCGCGCCGGCGAAAGAGCCGAACGCGGCGTCGCGCAAGGTGAACGACGAGCCTGCGGTCACGTCCTTGTCGACGCCCGAGTCCTTGAAGAGCGCCTTGTAGGTGAGCTGCGCCGGCGTCGCCGGGTTGGTGGCCGTGTCGATCACGATGGTCGTGTTCTTGGGCTCGAGTCGCACGCCCGTCTGGGGGCCGCCGCCGCCGAAGCTGCCCGACGTGCCTTCGGTCGGGTCCTGCGACTGCGCGGGATCGCCCGCGAGATCGTCCTCGGCGAAGCCCGACCTGCCGGAGCCCCCGCCGCACGCCACCGCCAGGAGCACGAGCATCGCGGAGCCGAGCGCGGCGCGACGTCGAAGCGTGACCTGAATCATGATGCCGACCTCCTCCTCTGAGAGCGCTCGACCGAGTGACGAGAAAATCTCAGACGCGGCGGAATCATGGGCGTCCGGTCGCGCCGCCGCGCGTATCAATTGCGCCTCAATTCGGATGTGCCCCACCCACCCCTTCGCCTCCTTACATGTAGGCCGCACGCGCCCGCCCGCGACTGTGGTACTGAGGGCGCATGTCGGAAAAGCCGAATCCCACCGAGCTTTCTGAGGGGATCGACCGCGCGCTCGAGGCGCTCCGCGAGGGGCTCGACGCCCGCTTCGCGTCGGCCGCGACCGAGCAGGCCCTGCGCGACGAGAACGCCAAGCTCCTCGGCAAGAAGGGCGAGCTGACGGCCGTGCTCAAGCAGATGGGCGCGGTCCCCGCCGATGCGCGGCGCGCCATCGGAGAGAAGGTCAACGCCGTCAAGCAGCAGGTCGAAGCGACCTTTGCCGCGCGCCTCGCAGAGTTGCACCGCGCCGCGCGCCAGGCCGAGCTCACCGCGCCGCCGTTCGACCTCACGTTGCCCGGCCGCGCGCCCGCGCCGCTGGGGCACGCGCACCCGATCTCGATCGTGCGCGACGAGGTCGTGGCCATCTTCCGCGGGCTCGGCTTCGGCGTGTTCGACGGCCCCGAGGTCGAGCACGAAGAGAACAACTTCACCCTGCTCGGCTTTCCGCCCGATCACCCGGCGACGGACATGCAGGACAGCTTCTGGACGACGTCGAACCACCTCTTGCGCACGCACACGAGCAACATCCAGGTGCGCGCGATGAAGGCGCTCGAGCCGCCCATGGCGTTCATCGCGCCCGGCGCGGTCTATCGGCGCGACGACGACGCGACGCACTCGCCCGTGTTCCACCAGATCGAGGCGTTCTTGATCGACCGAGGCGTCTCGCTCGCGCACCTCAAGGGCGTGCTCGCGGAGTTCGCCGAGCGCCTCTACGGCCCGGGCACGCCGGTGCGCTTGCGCCCGAGCTACTTTCCGTTCGTCGAGCCCGGGGCCGAGGTCGACATCGGCTGCGTGTTCTGCAAGCAGGCCGACGGCACCCGCCCCGGCTGCAGCCTCTGCAAGCACACCGGCTGGATCGAGATCCTCGGCTGCGGGCTCATCCACCCCGTCGTGCTCGAGGGCTGCGGTATCGACCCCGAGCAGTGGTCGGGGTTCGCGCTGGGGATGGGCATCGAGCGCATCGCGATGCTCCGGTACGGCATCCCGAACATCAAGCTCATGTTCGAGGGCGACCCCCGCTTCGTCGCGCAGTTCTAGGCCGCACGTCGGCGATCCAAGCTCAGGGACATCATCATGAAGGCATCCTGCAACTGGCTACGAGAGCTGCTCCCCGCGCTCACCCACGACGCGACCGAGATCGCGCGCCTGCTCACCGGCGCGGGGCTCGAGGTCGAGGGCATGACCGAGGTCGGCGCGGCCGCGACGGTGTGCGTCGTGGCCAAGGTCGAGTCCGTCCGGCCACACCCGACCAAGAGCGGGCTGCGCCTCGTCACCGTCGATCGCGGCGGCGCCTCGCAAGAGGTGGTCTGCGGCGCGCCCAACGTGCCCGAGCCGGGAGGGCTCGTGGTGCTCGCGCCGCTCGGCGCGCACCTGCCCGCCGCCGGCCTCACTGTGGGCAAGCGCGCGATCGGCGGGGTCGAGAGCGAGGGCATGCTCTGCAGCGAGTCCGAGCTCGGCCTCGGCGACGATCACGACGGCATCATCGTGCTCCCGGCGGGCTTCGCCGAGCCGGGCACCACGCTCGCCGCCGCCGAGCCCAACGCGCACGACTGGGTGCTCGAGATCGGCCTCACCCCCAACCGCCCCGACGGCCTCGGTCACCTCGGGCTCGCCCGCGATCTGGCCACCGTGCTCGGCGTGGCGTTCTCGCCCAAGGCGCCCGCGCTCCCGCCCGCCCAGGGACCCGATGTGGCGAGCCTCGTCACGATCGAGGTCGCGGATGCCGAGCGTTGCCCGCACTACGGCGCGTCGGCCGTCGTCGACGTGAAGGTGGGCCCGTCGCCGCTCTCGGTGCGCTGGCGCCTGCAGGCGCTCGGCGTGCGCTCGATCTCCAACGTGGTCGACGTGACCAACCTGGTGATGCTCGAGTGCGCGCACCCGATGCACGGCTTCGACCTCGCCCGCGTGCGCGGCGCGAAGATCGTGGTGCGTCGCGCGGCGGCGGGCGAGCGGCTCACCACGCTCGACGGCGTCGAGCGCGAGCTCACCGACGACGATCTGCTCATCTGCGACGGGCAGGGCGGGGTCGCCCTCGCGGGCGTCATGGGCGGCGCGTCGAGCGAGATCCAAGCCGACACGACGCGCGTGCTCTTCGAGTGCGCGTGGTTCGATCCGCGCGGCGTGCGACGCGCCTCGCGGCGTCATGGGCTCCACACCGAGTCGAGCCACCGCTTCGAGCGCGGCGTCGACACCGACGACGTCGCGTGGGCCCTCGACCGCGCCTGCGAGCTCACGTTGGCGCTCGCGGGCGGCAAGCTCGCCAAGGGCCGCCTGCACGTGCAAGGCGGCGCCGTCTCGGCCGAGCCGTCGCCCACGCAGCGTCCCGCCATCGCGCTGCGCCACGCGCGCGTCGAGTCGCTCCTCGGCCTCGAGATCCCCTGGGCCGACGCGCTCGGCATCCTCGAGCGGCTCGGCTGCCGCGTCGTCGAGCGCGGCGAGGCTCGCGCGAGCGTCGTCCCGCCGACGCACCGGCCCGACCTGCACCGTGAGATCGATCTCGTCGAGGAGATTGTCCGCATCCACGGCATCGATCGCGTGCCCGCGATCATCCCGGCGATCCACGGCTCGCGCGACGTGGGTGGACGCGAGGCGCTCGCCCGCCGAGCGCGCGCCGCGTGCGTGGCGCTGGGCCTCTCCGAGGCCATCACGTTCGGCTTCACGCGCGAGCAGTCGCTCACGGCGCTCCGCGCGCCCGCGCCGTTCGTGCGCGTCAAGAACCCGCTCGCCGAGCACCACTCGGTGATGCGCACGAGCCTCTTGCCGGGCCTGCTCGAGGTCGTGGGTCGCGCGCGTCGCCACGGCGTCCGCGACGTGCGCGTGTTCACGGTCGGGCCCGTCTTCCTCGACCCGGGCGCGCGCGGAGGTCCCGACGCGGCGCTCCCCGACGAGCGCCTGTGCCTCGCGGTTGTGCTCGCCGGCGATCGCCCGGGGTACCTCGAGCGCCCGCGCCCGCTCGACGTGTGGGACGCGACGGGCACCGCGTCGGCGATCGTGCGGAGCCTCGCGTCGTCGTCGGCCACCGTCGTCCCCGCACCGGGCGACGCCGCCCCGGCCCACCTGCACCCTCGCGGCGCGGCGTTCATCGAGCTGGGCGGCGTGCGCGTCGGCCGCGCGGGACCGCTGCACCCCGACGTGGTGGACGCGCTCGAGCTCGACGGACCTGCGCTCGTGGTGGAGCTCGAGCTCGCGCCCATCGCCGACGCGGCTCGCGTCCCCACCTACGCGCCCATCCCCAAGTACCCCGCGAGCACGCGCGACATGGCCGTCGTCGTCGAGGACGCCGTGCGCGCCGGCGAGGTCGAGGCCGCCGTCCGCGCGAGCGCGGGGCCCTTTGCCGAGGCGGTGGAGCTGTTCGATCGTTTCGCGGGCGGGGCGGTCCCCGAGGGGCACACGAGCCTCGCCTTCCGCGTCGTCTATCGCGCGGCCGATCGCACACTCACCGACGCCGAGGTCGAGGCCGCCCACGCCAACGTGGTCCGCGAGGTCGAGGGGCGCTTCGGCGCGCGGCTGCGCGCGTGAGGTCGCCGCCGTTTCCGTCGCGACGGCGCCGATGTAGGATGACGCCGTGAACGCGGTCACGACACCGCACCTCGACCTCACGGGGGCCATCCTGTCTCGCCGGTACGCGCTCAAACGCGTCATCGGCTCGGGCGGCATGGGGACGGTGTACGAGTCGATCCACCCCGACGAGCAGAAGCCCGTCGCGGTCAAGGTCCTCGCCAGCGATTACATGCAAGATGCAGATGTTCGCTCCCGCTTCATCGAAGAGGGGCGCATGTGCCAGCGGCTCATCCACCCGAACATCGTCCGGGTCTTCGAGGTGAGCGAGGCCGAGGACGGCTCGCCGTACATCGTCATGGAGTACCTCGACGGCGTGCCGCTCAGCGCATACACGCGCACCGGCGGTCGCGTGCCCGTCGTGCAGGCGGCGACCATCCTCCAGGGCATCTTGGCCGGGTTGGCCGCGGCCCACGCGCAGGGCATCGTGCACCGCGACCTCAAGCCCGAGAACGTCTTCCTCGCGCGCGAGCCCAACGGGCAGTTCTGCGCCAAGATCCTCGACTTCGGCATCGCCAAGGTCATGGACCTCGCGGGCGGCATGGGGAGCAAGACGCGCACGGGCATCATGCTGGGCACGCCTGCGTACATGAGCCCCGAACAGATCAAGAACACCAAGGACACCGACGTGCGCACCGACCTCTGGAGCGCCGCGGTGATGTTCTTCGAGATGCTCACGGGGCGCGTGGCCTTTCCCGCGCCCACCGAGTACGCGCGCCTCGCGGCCGTGCTCAACACCGACCCGCCCCCGCTCGAGTCGATCGACCCCGCGCTCGCCCCGCTGAGCGCGCTCGTGCAGAAGGGGATGACCAAGGACCGCACGCAGCGCTACCAGACCGCGCTCGAGATGGCGCGCGCGCTCGGCGCCGCCATGGGCGAGAACGTCGCCGCGATCCCGCTGAGCCGTCTGCCCGACGTGCCCAGCCTGTATGCGCCCCTCCCGCCGCCCACGGGCTCCAACCAGGGCGCCGCGACGATCGTGCAGCACGCCGCGCCCGAGACGCCGATCATGGTGACGGGCGCGCCCGCCAGCACCGGACCGAGCGGGACGCTCGCCAGCCGTCACGGCGCGTCGGTGTCGGAGCCCCCGCCGCAGGTCGTCATCGTGCCCAACGGCGGCACGCTCCCGTCCGAGAACCTCCCCATGCTCGCGGCCGCGGGCTCGCGGCGCGGTGTGCCGCTCGCGATCGTCATCGTGTTGGTGTTGGGCGCCCTGGCCGCGGGCTTCTTGCTCGGTTTCGCCGTCTCTCGCGTCGTCTGAGGCCGGCGCGGCCGCCCCGCACGGCGTCATTGCCGCGTGGATTCGAGGTTGGTAGCCTGGGCCCCTTCTGTTCACCACGGAGTGCCTGATGACGACCGACACGGCTGCCCTCGCTCGCTACCTCGACGTCTTTCCGGAGTGGCTGCGCACCCTCGGAGAGGACGCGGGCGCGCTCGGAGGCGTCGTCGGGTCCGACGCGCCCGACGAGGTCCGCAGCTTCCTCGCCGCAGGCCTCAACTACATCTTCAAGTCGCTCGACCTCATCCCCGACGGCATCGACGACCTCGGCTTCTGCGACGACGCGTTCGTCATCCGGGTCGCGGCCGCGCTCGCCGTCGAGGAGAACGCCGCGGCCAAGGACGGCGTGCTCGGAAAGCTGGCCGACGAGGCCGCCGAGGTGAAGGAGTTCCTGGGCGACGACTACGACCGCCTCGTGACGTACGTGCGCGGCCTCAAGAAGGGCGCAGCGCGCGGGCGCACGGTCGAGGACATCATGACCGACACCACAGTGCGCGGCGCGTTCTTGAGCGAGGTCTCGGCGTGGGCGGCCGAGTACCAGGTGCCGAGCTTCACGCGGGACGTGAAGACGCTCATCAAGCTCAAGGCGTTCCTCAGCGCCAAGCTCGCCTGATCGACGCGCGAGCCCGCCGCGGCGGCCTCAGACCGCGGGGCCGCGGCTCTCGGGCGCCATCGCGCTCGGCTGCGCGGCCTTCTGGCTCTGGCTGTCGCGGCCGCCGTGCATGAGGGCCATCAGCTCTTGGAGCAGCTCGCGCGCCTCGGGCTTGGCCTTGACGTGGTTGAGCAGCAGGAGCGAGACCTCGGAGTACGCCTTCTCGAAGCCGAGCCCCTCGCGCGTGCGCGACGCGACCTTCTCGCGCCCCGCAGAGAGGTCCTCGTCGAGCGCCTCGGCGTAGCGCGACAGCTGCGCGCGCAGCTCCTCGATCTGCCGGCGTAGGTCGCGGGCCTGCGCGTCCTTGACGCCCGCGCGCTGCTCTCGGTCGCCCAAGAGCTCGCGCCGCGCATCGAGCAGGGCCGCCGCCGCGCCCGCGCGCTCGAAGATCGTCCGCAGCGTGGTGGCGTTGCCGCCCTGCTGCGCGGCCTGGTCGGCCTGGGCGCGCGCGGTGGCCAGGGCGCGCTCGGCCACCTGCACCTGCTCGCGCAGCTTCGCGGCCTCTTGGTGGTCGGCCGCTGCGTCGCGCAGGGCGCGCGACTCCTCGTGCGCCAGCTCCTCGACCTTTCGACCGATCTCGGCGCGCAGCGCGCGGCCGCGCCGCTCGAGCGACTCGAGCTTGCGCGTGTGGCTCGCGACCTCGCCTTCGAGGCGGCTCGCGCGGGCCGCGAGGTCCCACGCCTGCACCAGCGCCGTCTGGATCTCCGGCGGGGCGTTACCTGTAGGATACACGCGACTCACCATGCGCGCGAACAGCGCCGCGCGGTTGGCCCACTCGATCACGCCGGGCGACTGCGGCGGCGGCGGGGGCGGGGGCTGCTGGTTCTCGGGGCTCGCCGAGACCTCCCAGCCGGTGCTGGGGAGCGAGCGCTGGAGCGCCTTGAGCTCCTCGTGAAGGTGGTGGGCGTCTTGGTAGCGGCGCCGTCGATCCTTCTCGAGCAGCTTGAGCACGATCGACTCGGCCTGCGGCACGACGTCGGGCTTGATGCCCGTCGGCTTGGGCGGGGGCGCCGTGCGCTGCATCTCGAGCAGCGTCTCGCGGTCGTTCGACCGAAAGGGGAGCTGACCGGTGAGCATCTCGAAGAAGAGCACCCCGAGCGCGTAGAGATCGCTCGGCGGGCCGGCCTCTTCGCCGCGCGCCTGCTCGGGCGACATGTACTCGGGCGTGCCGAAGACGGCGCCCTTGGGGGCGAGGCGTGGGTCGAGCGCGAGGTGCGCGAGCCCGAAGTCGAGGATCTTGACGAAGTCCTTTCGGCCGCCGCGCGAGCTCAGCAAGATGTTGTCGCTCTTGAGATCGCGGTGCACCACGCCGAGGTCGTGCGCGCGCGCGAGGGCGGCGCACATCTGCTCGAGGATGTCGACGCTGCGCGTGAGCACCATCGGGCCGCGGGCGAGCTCGGTCGAGAGCGACGTGCCCACCAGATATTCCATGACGAGGTAGAGCTCGCCCTCTTCGGTCTCGCCGATGTCGTGGATGTCGATGATGTGCGCGTGGTCGACGCGGTTGGCCGCGCGCGCTTCGCGGAGCATCCACGCGCGCAGGTGGGTCTCGCCGCGCAGGTCGGGGCGAATGAGCTTGAGCGCCACGACGCGATCGATGAGGACGTGGCGCGCCCGGTAGACGACGCCCATGCCGCCCTCACCCGCGCGCGCTTCCAGGCGGTAGCGGCCTGCGACGACGCGGCCGAGCATCGGGTCCTGGTGCTTCGGATTGCGAGACGAGTTCACCTGGCGCTCCTGCGTGAGGCCCCTCGGATGGTCGAGGTCAGCTCAATCAGCAAGCAGCGTACAGTGTTGAAACGGCTAGTGAAAGGGCCTTCGAGGCGCTCGACGCGCGCCGCAGGTGGCCCTCAGAACGCGAGGCGGAGCAGCGGGAAGCGGAGCTCGCTGCCGGACGCCTGCGCGTTGAGCTGGTTGCGCTCGCGCAGCGACAAGACGGGCCGGACCTCGGGCACGGGCACGCCGATGCGCAGCGAGCTGGGGCTCACGTCGAGGAGCGACTGCGGGCCCTGCGTGGGCGCCGGGGTGGTGCCGCCGGGCGCGGGCGCGGGCGCAGGTGCAGGCGCGGGCGCAGGCGCAGGAGCAGGAGCAG
>JAGQJA010000409.1 GCA_020430845.1 Myxococcales bacterium | reverse complement strand
GATCCCGACGTGGACGTGCTCCAGATCGGACGCAAGGGGGCGCGGCGGGATCTCTGATACAGGTACCCGCATGGGATGGGGACGCGCAGCGTGCGCCGCGGCGCCATGGCTCGCCGTCGTGCTCACGCTCGCGACGTCGTGCAAGCGCAAGCAAGCCGCGCCGTCCCCGCCCCTCCCTCCGCCCGCGCCGCGGGTGACGACGCGCGCGTCGAGGCCCCCGCTCCCGCGCGGGTTCTTGCGCGGTCAGCTGCATGCGCACACCTCCGCGAGCGCCGACAGCGAGACAGCGCCCGTCGATGTGCAGCGGTGGTACGCGGCGCGCGGTTACGACTTCGTCGTCTTCACCGACCACAACGCCATCACGGACACCCCAGACACCGAGACGTTGACGTTCGCCGGCGCCGAGCTGACGCGCAACCCGCGAGACTGCACGCCTCCGGCACCCCCCGGTGAGCACTGCGCGCTGCACATGAACGCGCTCTTCGTGGGGCCCGACGCGGGCGCGATCGTGTACGCGACCACCGACGCGGCCACGCGCGTGGACATCTACGCCGACGAGCTGAGGGTGGCGCGCGCGCTCGGCGGGATCGCGATGCTCAACCACCCGAACATGGCGTCCGGCGCCGACGCCGACATCGTGCTCGAGCTGAGCAAGCGCGGCCTGACGCTCCTCGAGGTGGGCAACCAGTCGTGGGACGCCGACAACGCCGGCGACGCGACGCGCCCCTCGACCGAGGCCATCTGGGACTCCGCGCTCAGCCGCGGCGCGAGGCTCTTCGCGACCGTGACCGACGACGCCCACAGCTACGACGACGCGGAGGCCGCACGCGCCCGTGGAGAGAGGCCCTTCACGGGAGACCTCGGCTTCGTCGTCGTGCGCGCCGACAAGCGCGCCGACGCGATACGCGCCGCGATCGCCCGCGGCGACTTCTACGGCTCGACCGGGCTCGTGCTCGACACGCTCGAGGCCGACGCGGCGCACCTGAAGGTCGCCACGCGCGCAGGCGTCGCCGTCGACTTCGACGTGATCGGGCGAGGTGGCCGCGTGGTCCGTCGCGAGCACGCCGCGCGGCTCGAGCTCTCCCTCGCGCCTTCGCCCGGCGACTACGTGCGCGTCCGCGCCAGAGCCGCCGACGGCGCGACGGCGCTCTTGCAGCCGGCGTTCGACGTCACGCTCGCGAGGTGAGAGGGCGCCGGCGCGATCGCGTCGAGATCACTTCGACACGGACCAGGTGCCCTTGCCGCCGACCGACGAGCGCCACGTGCCCGAGCCGCGGCCGTCGGCGAAGCTCCCCGCGAACGTCACGACCACGCCGTTTCCCGTGCCGACACCGAAGTCGATGCTCGACCCGCTCATGTCGCCGCTGCCCGCGTACGACTTCGAGGCCACCTTGACGACGACATCGACCTTGTCGCCGGTGACGGTCATCGAGACCGGCCCGGTGTCGTCGCCGGCGTACGTGCCCGCGTAGGAGCCGTCGAGGCTGGCCGACGTCCCGCCGTTCGACGCGCCGCCGTTCGAGGTGCCGCCGTTGGAGGCACCGCCGTTCGAGGTACCGCCGCCGGGGTTGCCCCCGCCGTTGCCGCCGTCGACGGTGGTGGTGCATCCGCCCGAGAGCGCGGCGAGGACGACGAAGGAGGAGAAGAGAGCGCCAAGGTGAAGGTTCTTCATGTCTCACCGGATTGCAGCGGGCGTGCCCTGCGCCGGCGGGCGAGACGTGCCGTGATCTCGGGGACTTGGCGATGCGGTGCGCGTCAGCGACGACGCGGTCGACCTCGCCGAGGCCGGTGTTCGCGCGTCGGCCGCGGCGCGGTGTGCGCTCGCTCGACCGTGCTCAGTAGCCGGGCGGGAGCACGACGCCGAGCATCGGGTAGAGCCCTACGTATTCGTACTCGCCCGTCGGACCGCCGGTGGAGGCGCACGGGTCGGCGCCCGGAGCGGGGGCTTCGGGAGCGACGAGCATGCTCGAGTCGACCGCGGCGGCGCGCGCTTCGAACAGGTAGCCCGTGTAGAGATCGTTGTAGCCGGGCGGACCTCCCGCGGCGCGCTCGGCCGCGGCACGGTCTTTCCACGCGTCGGGCGCGGAGCCCCACGAGTTCTTGATGCGGAAGAACTCGATCGTCGCGCTCTCCGAGAGCGCCGCCTCAAGCGCCTTGGCGCGCGTCTCGACCTTGCCGGCCGCCAGCGTGCCGAAGCCCGGTACGTTCGAGACCTGGTAGTCGGTGATGATCGACATGTGACCGCCGCCGTCCTTGGAGGGCTCGGCCGCCTGCCGCGTGGTGAAGTTGCCGCGGTTGTCGAGCGCGTCCGTGTCGACCCACCACGAGACGAGCACCGGCTGTCCGTCGTGCAGCGCGCGCTGGATACGTCGCTCGTACGCGCGTCGCGCCTCGGGCGATTCGTCTCCCGTCCACCCGGGCGCCTGCACCTCGGTCCACGCGCGGCTGCCGGCGACGGCGTCCGCGAGCGTGCGTGTCTCCAGCGCGCCGGAGGCGACGGGGATGCGCACGGCGAGATCGCTCGGCGCGATCACGCGCAACGGGATGGGCGCCGGCCTGTGCTTGTCGAGCGTCTGGGAGCCGTCGGCGCCGAACACGGCCGTGAGCTCGGCGGCGACCTTGACGTCGAGCTTCCAGATCTTCGTGAGCTCGGCGCGGATGGCCGCCCGATCGCCGGTCGCGATCGCCTTCTGGAGCGGCGAGCTCTTGGACGCGAGCGCCGCGTTGAGCGCCTTGAGCGCCTCGTCCTGACGCGTCGAGCTCTCGGCGGCGGCCTCTTCGGGGACGAAGTCCGCCTCGCGCATCATGCCGTAGCGCGCCACAAGATCGCGCGCCGTGTCCCACGTGCCGCCCTCGACGACAGACTTGATGCCACACGCGCCGGGCTGGGTCAGCTGATCGAACCAGTACCAGTAGCTGAGGTACGACTCGGAGAGGTCGAGCGTCTCGCCGGTCGCGCCCTTGTGCAGCGCCTCGGCCCAGCCGGTCACGGAGTAGAGCCAGCAGTTGCCGATGACCTGCTTCTTGACCGACGTCTCGTGCACGTCGCTGACGGCGGCCGCGGTGCTCGAAGCGTCGTCGCCCGGCGGAGCCGCGCACGCGCCGAGCGCGAGGGCTCCCGCCGCCAAGACGACACTCCCGATCCGTCCCCACCACGTCCGTGCCGTCGCGCCCATGGCTCAGGGCGATGCAGGAGGTGTGCCCATGTAGGCAGGTGTGGGCCGCGCGAAAAGCGGTGTGATTTTCTGCCCTCACGGGCGCTCGGATGGATCGCCGGTGACTCATCCGGCCGAGCAACAGAGGCGCCAGAGGCGACCGGGTCTACGGCGCGCCGGGCCGGCGACAGGGCTCGCCGCTCGGCGACTTGACCC
>JAGQJA010000408.1:3082-7773 GCA_020430845.1 Myxococcales bacterium | reverse complement strand
TCGTGCCGCCGTCTCGCGCGCAGACTGGGTCGGTGCCCGCGCGCGCGGTGAACCCCATCTCACCGGCGTCGGCCCCGGTGGACGCCGCAAAGAAGTTGACGGTCTTCTGCTCACCGACGGCGAGCTTGAGCGTGGAGGGCGCGGGGCTCGCGACGATGGGGTTGACCGCGACGAGGCCGTCGAACGGGCGGTTCCCGCCGTTGCGGACGGTCACGTCGAAGTTCGTGCCGCGCGCGACCTTGGTGATGCTCGGCGCGACGGCGACGAGCGGGCCGACGATGGTCTCTTCGAGTCGGACCTTGCGGGTGATGGCGGCGCCGCCGTCGGGGGTGAGCGCGATCTCGAGCATTCCCGTGCGCGGCCCTGGGAGTCGCCCCAAGGTGGAGGGCTCCACCTGCACCGTGGCCATGCCGCCGGCCGGCATCGGACCCGACGTCTCGCCGCGCAAGACGAACGCGGCCGCCGCGTCGGCGTCGAGCGAGGCCTTCCACGTCCCGGACGCGCGGGGCGACGCGCGAAAGCGCACCGGAACGCCGGGGATGCCCGAGCGGCACGCGACGTCGCCGAACGTCACGAGGTCGGTGTCGAGCAGGAGTGGCGCGTCGGTCGCGGTGGCGCGCAACGTGATGGGGAAACGGCAGCCGGGCGCGCTGAGCGCGGCGGCCTCGGTGATGACCTCGGGGCTCGCGGGCGCGGTGAGCGTGACGAGCACGTCGGCCTTCGAGCCGGCCGCGATCGGGCCCGCGATGGTCATGGTGAAGCGCGATCCCGGCGCGGTCTCCGGCGTGACCGAGACGGCGCTGCCCCCGTCGTTGGTCACGGAGAGCCGCGCCGGCGTCGACGTGAGCCCCACCGGCTGCTCTCCCAGATCGACCGTGGTGGTGTCGAGCAAGAGCGCGCAGGGTCCCGCGTCGACCGCGCCGGGCGCGTCGCCCCCGGCGTCGCCGGCGGCGAAGGGCAGATCCTCGTCGAGCAGGGCCGCGCACCCTCCCGCGAGCACGACGGCCGCCCCCGCGACCGCGACGATCCTCCTTCCCCTCACGGCTGCATCCTAGCTCACCACACGCGCGCTCGCGCTTGGATGAAGGAGTAGAAGAAGACGCTGTCGGGGCTGCGCGCGACCTCGGCGAGCTCGTGCCGCATCTCGTCGACGATCTTCTCGGACACCTTGTCGGCGCGCAGCAGCGCCGGGGCGCCCGACAGCAGGAGCTCCGTCCAGTACGCGAGCATCTCACTGCGCTCGCCCGGCGCGCGGTTGTCGAGGTGGAAGGTCTTCACTTCGGTGACGACGTCGCGGAACCCCACCGCCTGGAGCAGGTTGCCGAGCTTGGCGCCGACGAACGGATCGCCCCCCATCTCGAGCTGGCGATCGTTGAACGCCATCCAGAAGCGCAACGTCGACGGGCAATACGGCTGCATGAAGAGCGTGGCGTTGAGCACCTCGCTGCACACGACGGGGCTGCCGGGTGAGAGCACGCGACGCACCTCCGACAGCACGCGCGCCGGATCGCGGACGTGCTCGAGCACCCAGCACAAGAACGCGGCGTCGAACGCCCCGGTGGGGAACTCGAGCTCCGACGCGTCGCCCTTGACGATGGCGTGCCTGCCCTTTGCCCAGGGCACGCCGGCGAGGAACTTCTTGGCTTCGGCGATCTGCGCGTCGTGGACCTCGACGCCCGTGATGACGAGCTCGGGGAAGCGCCGCAGCAAGATCTCGGTCTGAGCCCCTACACCGGAGCCCACCTCGAGCAGGTGACGCCGCCGGTGGAACGGGAGCCGATCGTGGACCATCGGTTCGAGGAAGCGAGCCTGCCTCCGCAGACGCTCGCGCTCCTCGGCGGAGTACCCGTGCAGGTACCCGCTCCGGTGCCGCGTGCGCGGCGTAGCCGCGGGACGGCGCGTCCGTCGTGTGCTCATACATACAATCCTACAGGCACGCTGGCGCGACGTGAGCCCCCGTTTCTCGCCCGCCGACGCCCGATTTTCGGCCCGGTCGCGCCGCGGGGCACGGCGGCCTTGGGTCCCCGGATGAATCTTGCGTAACATGGTAGGTGCGACGTGTTGCGCGGTCGCACCCGCCCGATGGCCGATCGTCCCCCGTTCAGCAGCGTGCTCACGCCCGGCGAGCTCAGCCCCGAGGCCCTCGCGGCGCACGCCCGCGCGCGCGGCACCGTCCCCGACGAGGAGCCCCAGACGATCCAGCCGCGCCTCGTGCAACCGCGCGCGGGGCTCGACGCGCACATCGGCGAAGAGTCGCCGACCATGATGGGGCTCGAAGACCCGGCGACGATCTCGGCGGTCGCGCCGATCCCGAGCGACCAGATGCCGAGCCCGCTCGGCGACGATCCCACCGAAGACCCGCCTACCGCCATCGCGCCCGCGCCCGTGCCCGGCGCCGCGCGGCCCGACGACGACGACGAGGTGCCCACGTACGCCGGGCCGATGACCGACGCGCTCCTCGACGCGCGCGCGATGATGGAAGCGGCCGAGCGCGCGCCCGCGAGCGTGCCCGGCGCGCGCAACCCGAGGCCCGTGCGCGCCAAGAAGATGACGCTGCTCGGCATCGCGCCCCACACCGACTACGACTCACCGCCGTCGAGCTCGCGAGCGCCGGGGGTGGCGCCTGCGTCCGACGCGATGCCGACGGCGGCGCGCGTCCCGAGGCCAGGTGCGGCGGCCCCGATGCGCGCAGGCTACGGCGCCGATGTACCGGGTGCGTCGGCCCCGATGCGCGCGGCTCAGCCCGTGGAGCCCGTGCCGCCCACCATGATGGCGCGCACGCAGGAGCGGCCGGGCAGCTCGTCGCCCATGGTCGCCGCGCGGGCGTTCGATGCCGCGCCCGACACGCCGCGGAGGATCGAGACCGAGACGGTCGAGGCCCCGCGACCGGCGGACATCTACGTCGACGTCGACCCTTCGGCGCCGGACGCCGCGGCGACGCGCGAGATGTCGTTGCCCGAGTCGCTCGCGCACGACGCCCTCGCGGCCGAGCCCGTGGGGCCGCCGTCCGAAGAGTTCCGGCGCAACCAGACCATGCGCATGCCGCCGCCTCCCGGTGGCTTCAAACAGCCCGCGCCGGCGTCCGAGCCCAACCTTCGCCTCGCGCCGCCGCCGGCGTTCGCGGCGGAGCCGGCGTTGCGCGCGACGATCCCGCCGCCGACGCGTGCGGCGGGCGTGAGCCGTGCTTGGATGGTCCTGGCGCTCCTGGCCACCGCGGTCGCGTGCGCAGCGGTGGCGTGGATCGTGATCGAGCGTGTCCACCGCGTCGAGCCTGGCCCGCCCCTCACGAGCGTGCAGAATGCACCCATGGGGGCGCAGCCCTCGGCGAGCGCCGCGACGACGGCGAGCGCCGCCGAGCCGCCGGCCAACGCGCCGACGACGAGCGCCCTGCCTCCGAGCACCGCGACGGCGGGCGCCGCGCCGCCGATGCCCGACATCTCCGATCTGCCGGGGCTCGGGGCCGACGGCGGCGCGACCACCGCGCCGGCCACGTCGGCGAGCGCAGAGCCCAAGCCCGCGCCCGCCGCGGCGACGCCCCCGACCGTCGCCCCCGCGCCCAAGCCCGCCGTCGCCCCGGCGCCCAAGCCCGCCGTCGCCCCCGCGCCCAAGCCCGTCTTCAAGCCGGTGCCCAAGCCCAAGCCGCCCGCGTGGAAGCCGGCGACGCCGCCTCCCACGCCGAAGAACCCGTACTCCTGACGGCTCGGGCGACCGCGCCTCGCTTGACTCCTCTGGGGCGTGGCCTACGAATGCGTTCGTGGGATACGACATCCTCGTCGTCGCCGCCGGCATCTTCGGTCTCGTCTCCGGCGTGATCGGCCTGGTGATCTTCTGGCTCGTCCAGAGCCGCGATCGCGACGTCCTGTCGTCGACGTGGAGCGACTACGCCGCCGCGCACGCGCTCGAGTTCGTCCCGCCCAAGGGCGAGTGGCCCAACCGCTCCTTGCCGCGCGTCGCCTGGACGGAGGACGAGGCGGCGTGGCGGCTCGAGGCCGTGCCCGCGGGCGAGGGCGTTCGTACGCGCCTCGTCGTCCGGCCGCACGAGGCGCTGCTCGGTCAGCTGAGGTGCGACGTCGAGATCACCGGGCTGCGCGACATCGAAGAGAAGCCCGCTGGCTTCGCGGCGCGCGTGCTCGACCCGGCGCTCGAGAGGGCGATGCTCGGGTTCTTGCAGCGCGACACCGCCGAGCTCGCCTATGCGGCGGGCAACCTGACGCTCGAGTGGGCGGGCGGAGAGCTCAACGACGCGCGCATCGACCACGCGCGGAGCGTGCTGCGTCAGGCCGCGGCCAACCTCGCGCGCGCGCACGCCGGTCCGGCCGCGGGCGAGCTACGCCTCAGCGAAAGTCCTGCGTGACCCACACGCGGCCCTGCGGCGTGACGGCGATCCCGCAGCCGACCTGCGTGTAGCGGCCGACGATGTTCTCGTAGTGACCGCCTCCGGGCCCCTCGTCGAACATCATGCGCGCCCCGTCCTCGACGACCTTCTGGATGCCGCCGCCCATGGGCCACCCGGGGACCTCGTTCTCGGCCGACGCGACGCCGCCGCCGCGGGTCTGCGAGAAGTAGCCGTGCGGCCTGCCGCTCGCCGCGTCGCTCGCGGCGGCCTTGGCGGAGAACGCCTCGATCGCGGTCGAGCGTTGGAGCGGCGCGAGCCCCTTCTGCGCGCGGAAGCCGTTGATGGCGTCGACGCA
>JAGQJA010000408.1:0-3036 GCA_020430845.1 Myxococcales bacterium | reverse complement strand
GAGCCGCCGGCTGGGGGCGTCGCTGCGCCACCGGTCGCGCCGCCCGTTGCCGCGCCGGGATCGCTCGAGGGATCGCCCACGGCGTCGTCGTCGTCGGCCGAGGACGGCGCGCCCGAAGCGCTCCTCGGCGCGCGACGGAGCCCCGTCGGGTCCTCGCCCCCGCACGCGACGAGCCCCAGCACACACGCCACGCCCGCAGCTACGATCATCCCTCTCATGGGACGCGCGTAGAGCAACGCCCGCGCCAGCGGAACGCGCCGCCAACTGGGCGAAACTGCTGAGCGCGCCGGGCGACGTCACTCCGCAGTGAGGGCGAGAACCTGCAGCTGTGCGGTCCCGCGCCCCCACTGAATCCCGAGTGAATTCAAAGATATAGGCAGTCGCGACGGAAATTTCTGGGCCGGCGCGCCGCCTCGATCACTTCGCCTTCTTCGCCTTGGGCGCCTTCTTGGCGGGCTTGGCGGCCTTCTTGGGGCTCGCGGCCTTGGCTTTGGCTGCCTTCTTGGGCTTGGCGGCCTTGGGCGCCGAGGCGGCCTTCTTGGCGGCCTTCTTGGCCGCCTTCTTCTCGGCCTTCTTGTCGCTCTTCTTGGACTGCGCCGCGCCCGTCCACACGCCGATGGTGCCGCCGTGCGGATCCGCGAAGACGCCGAGCGTGCCCATCCCCACATCCATGCAATCTACAATGATGTGCCCGCCGGCCTTCTTGGCCTTCGCGAGCGTCTTGCGGACGTCGTCGACCTCGACGTACGGCAGCCACATCGTGGGCGCGTGCGGCATGGGCTTCTGCATCATGCCGCCGCCGGTGCCCTTCTTGCCGACCTCGACCATCGTGTACGACTTGCCCGGCCCCATGGGCATGTCCGGCAGCTTCCAGTCGAAGACCTTCTTGTAGAACTTCTTGGCCGCGCCGACGTCGTCGGTGTTCAGCTCGATGTGCACGAACGGATTCGCCATGTTGACCTCCACTCCCTTGCGGGACGGCGAGCCTAACAGCGACGAGCGCCCGGCGGGAGGCGCGATCGTCAGCGCACCGCGACGCGCTCTTGGTAGCGCACGCCACGCGCCGCGAGCTCGCGCTCGAAGAAGGCGACGATGTCGGCGTCTTGCCCGAGGTGCTCGGGCGCGCTGACGCCCGCCTTCGTGTACTTGCCGGCGGCGAAGAGGCGCACCGCGGCCGTCGCGGTGTACCCGGTCGTGCGCGCCATCGAGTGCACGCCGGTCGCCGCGTCGTAGCGGTCGAGCAGGTCCCAGGTGATGGTGACGTCGCGACCGTCCTTGGTGCCCTCGACGACGACGCGCAGCACGGTGACGTCCTCGGCGCCGGGCTCGAGCTTCCACATCGGGAAGAGCAGCTTGGCCGTCACGTCGACGGGACGCACGGTGACCCCGCCGACGTCGATCGGATCGCCGCTGAAGAAGCCGCTCTCACGCAGGAGCGCCATCTTCTCGATGTGCCCGGGGTAGCGCATCGTCTTTTCTTTCATGTTCGGCACGCGCATCGTCTGGGCCATCGTGCGCAGCCCGTCGGTGTTGAACGCCTCGAGCGTGCCCACCAGGGGAAAGTCGATGTACTCCGGATCGCTCAGGGCGGGGCGCGTGACGAGCTCGCCGCGCTCGACGTACCGCGCCGGGCGCACGTACTCCTCGATGACGTCGACGGGCGAGAAGACGGCCGCGTACTCGTAGGGCCAGCGCCGTACGAGCGGCAGCCCCGCGACGTACGTGACGATCGAGCGCGTCTCGTCGAGGCGCTTGGTGCCGTGCATGGCGAGGATGCTGCCCAGGCCGGGGGCGATGCCCATGTCGACGACGGCGACCGCGCCGCTCTTCTTGGCGGCGCCGTCGAGGTCGAGCGGGTTCTCACCGAAGAACGCGATGTCGACGATGGGCTTGCCGAGCTCGACGAGCGTGGCCAGCGTGCGGTACCCCATGAACCCGGGAACGGCCGAGAGCACCACGTCGGCGCCTTCGGAGACGCGCCGCACCTCGGCCGCGCCGGAGAGGTCTGCCTCTACGCGCGTCACGCGAGCGCCCGGCGCCGCGGCGGCGAGGGCCGCGGGGCTCCGGTCGACGAGCGTGACGTCGAAGTCCGCGGCGAGATCCGCCGCCATCGGCCCACCCACGAGCCCCGCACCCAGAACAGTCACCTTCTTCATGGCGCGGCGACTGTAGTCGCCCGGACGCGGAGCGCACGCGATCCGCGTCAAAAAACGTCGGACGTCGAAGCGACCCGTCGCGGAGGCGCCGTCAGGGAGCCTTGGCCGCGCGCTTGGTCACGACGATGTGGCCGTGGCTCCGGTTGTCGGGGTAGCCGTAGCGGAAGGGGATCGGCGCGTTGCCCTTGAAGAGCTCTTTGAAGTCGCGCGCGTCGCGGTTGTTCACCGTGCCGAACGGCTCGGGCCACACGTACATGCCGTACGTCTCCTGCACGAAGCCCGCGGCCTTGGCGTGACGCGGCGGCACACCGGTCGTGTCCGAGATCATCCAGTCGGTGTGCGCGAGCAGCCAGTTGCGCAGCGTCGAGAAGCCGTCGTCCCACAAGAGGTGGCTCGCGGCCTTGGTCATCGTCGAGACCTTGCCCTTGGCGTCGAGGTGCTTCATGAGCGCGGGGCTGCGCTTGAGGTGCGCGTCGCTCAGGTCGTACGCGACGTGACGAAAGACCCGCACGGGCCCGCCCGGCTTACGAAAACGGATCTCCGCGTGCGTGAATGGGTCCTTGGTGTCCTTGCCGCCCGCGCCCGACAGGTCTGCCTCGGTGAGCCACCGCAGCGACCCGTCGGGTTGGAAGTCGAAGTAGCGGATCGTGATCGGCTCGTAGCCGTGCACCACGAGCGCGGCCATGGTGAACGCGATCTCCGACGGGATCGCGCCGCGCGAGCCGCGGTCGAGGTTGACCGTGCGGCTGTGCGCCTTGAGAAAGAGCTTGGCCAGGTGGTCGCGCAGCGTGGCGAGCTCGCGCCCGAGCGTGGGCGTCGACGCCTTGAGGATGCCGCGGACGTCGCCGGCGCGCTCGAGCGAGATCGTCGTGATCTCGGT
>JAGQJA010000407.1 GCA_020430845.1 Myxococcales bacterium | reverse complement strand
GCACCGCCTTCACCGTGAGCATCGAGGCGCGCCACGGCGTGTCGACGGGCATCAGCGCGGCCGACCGCGCGCTCACGATCCGGGTCGCCGCCAACCCCGACTGTCGCCCCGACGAGCTCGTGGTGCCGGGCCACGTGTTCCCGCTGCGCGCGCGCAAGGGCGGCGTGCTGGTGCGCACCGGGCAGACCGAGGGCTCGGTCGACCTCGCGCGGCTCGCGGGGGTCACCCCGGCGGGTGTCATCTGCGAGATCATGAACCCCGACGGCTCGATGGCGCGCATGCCCGACCTCGAGCGCTTCGCGGCCGAGCACGGCCTGCGCATCGTCACCATCGCCGACCTCATCCAATACCGCCTCCAGACCGAGCGCCTCGTGCGACGCGTGTCGACGGGCAAGATGACGCTCGACGTGACGGCGACCGAGTGGGCCGCGACCGTGTACGAGGCCACGACCGACGGACGCCAGTTCATCGCCCTCACCAAGGGCAACCTGTCGGGCGACGCGCCGACGCTCTGCCGCATGCACTCGGGGTCCATCCTGGGCGATCTGTTCGCGTCGACCTCCCGCGACGGCGGTCGCAACCTCCGCGAGGCCATCGCGCTCATCGAGAAGGAGGGCCGCGGCGTCGTGGTGTACCTGCCGCCGCGGCAGACGCCGGGCGCCGAGCTCACCGAGCTGATGCAGCGGGCGGCGGGCGGCGCCGACGAGCCCGCGCGCGATCCGGGAGACAGCCCGCTGCGCGAGTTCGGCCTGGGCGCGCAGATCCTCGCCGACCTCGGCGTGCACAAGATCCGCCTGCTCACCAACAACCCGCGCAAGATCGCCGGCCTCTCCGGCTTTGGTCTCGAGATCACGGACCGCGTTGCCCTCGAGTCGGCGCGGTGATACCAGCGGAGGCCTCATGAGCTTCGATCCGCGCGTCGTAGAGGGTGGTCTCGTCGTTCCCAAGGGGGCCAAGTTCGCCGTCGTGGCGAGCCGCTTCAACCACTTCATCGTCGATCGACTCGTCGAGGGCGCGCTCGACGGGCTCTCTCGCCACGGCGCCGAGGCCAAGAACGTCTCGCTCGTGCGCGTGCCCGGCGCCTGGGAGATCCCCGTGGTCGTGCAGCGCATCGCCAACGGCGGAAAGGTCGACGCCATCATCGCGGTCGCCGCCGTCATCCGCGGGTCCACGCCGCACTTCGACTACGTCTCGGCCGAGGTGTCGAAGGGCATCGCGGGCGCGACGATGGCCACGGGCGTGCCCATCTCGTTCGGCGTGCTCACCACCGACAGCATCGAGCAGGCCGTGGAGCGCGCCGGCACCAAGGCGGGCAACAAGGGCTGGGACGCCGCGATCACCGCGATCGAGATGGTCTCGCTCGAGCGCGCCATCGAAGCCGCGGGCCTCTGACCCGTGGCGCGGCTCGGTGCCAGGCGGTCGGGCCGTGAGGCCGCGCTGCAGATGCTCTTCCAGCTCGAGGCGTCGGGCGCGACGGTCGACACCGTCATCGCGCTCTTCTGGCGCAACTTCGAGGCCGACCCCGAGGGGCGCAGCTACGCCGAAGAGATCGTGCGCGGCGTGTCCGAGCACCTCGCCTCGGTCGACGAGCGCCTCACGGCCGCCTCCAAGAACTGGCGCCTCGAGCGCATGTCGCGCGTCGACCGCAACCTGCTCCGTCTCGGCGCGTGGGAGCTGATGTTCCAGACCAGCGTGCCGCGCGCCGTCGTCATCGACGAGGCCGTCGAGCTGTCCAAGGCGTACGGGGCCGAGGAGTCGCCCTCGTTCGTCAACGGCGTGCTCGATCGTGTCGCAGAGGATCTGGGGCGCATCGACACCGAGCCGGCATGACCGAGCTGCGCTTCGTGCACCCGAACCTGCGCCAGCTCGACCTGGCGCGGGCCGACGTGATCGCGTGCGGCGTGTACGAAGACCAGCGCCCCATGGGCGGCCTCGCCGGCCTCATCGACTGGCGGCTCGCAGGCCTCCTCAGCGCGCTGGCGCGCCGGCGGTTCATCGTGGGCGCGATCGGCGAGCTGGTGCTCGTGCCCGCGCGGCCCAAGCTGCCGTTCGACAAGCTGCTCGTGGTGGGGCTCGGTCCACGCAGCAGCTTCGGAGAAGAGACGTTCGCCGCCGCTTTTGCCCGCGTCGCGCGTTCGCTCGACGGACTCGCCGCCAAGCGCGCCATCGTCGAGCTGCCGGGGCGGGGGGACGAGGCCATCACGCCCGAGCGCGCGCTCGCGCTCACGCTGGCCGGCTCACAAGAGGTGCAGCGCGAGAAGATGGTGCTCGTCGAACAAGACGAGGCGCGCCGCAGGATGGCCACCTTCGCCGAAGAAGAGGCGCGACGCGTGCGGCGCGGCTGAGGTCACGGTACGCTCTCGACGTGCTCGACCTCGACGAGACCCGCGAATCCGTACCGCCGAAAGACGCCGCGACGCTCCTGCTCCTGCGCGACAGGCCCAGCGGGCCGGAGATCTTCTGCGTCGAGCGAAACAAGAAGAGCGCGTTCATGGGCGGCGCGATCGTGTTCCCGGGCGGAAAGGTCGACGCGCTCGACGCCGACGCGGCGTGGAGCCAGATCACGACGGCGCCGCACGCCGCGGGAGCCGGCCTCGCAGACGACCAAGACCACCTGCGCGCGCTCACGGTCGCGGCGTGTCGCGAGAGCCTCGAAGAAGCATGCATACTACCTGTTTCTGGCGGGGCGCTCGACGAGGCCGGGCTCCGCGCCTTGCAGTCGGCGCTCACGGCAGGGTCGACCGCCCTCCGCGCCGCGCTCGAGGCGCGTCGACTCCGGCTCGACCTGGGCGCGCTCGTCCCGTTCGCGCGCTGGGTCACGCCGGTGGCCGAGTCTCGGAGGTTCGACGCGCGGTTCTTCGTCGCACGCGCGCCCGAGGGCCAGGTCGGCGCGCACGACGAGCACGAGACCGTGTCGAGCTTCTGGGCGACCCCGCGTGACGTGCTCGCGCGCTGGGACGAGGGGCGCGTCCAGCTCGCACCGCCCACGCACCGCACGTTGACCGTCCTCTCGGCGCACGCGTCGGTCGACGACGCCATCGCAGCCGCGCTCCGCGCATCGCTCGCCCCCATCTGCCCGCGCCTCGTGCCGCACAAGGACGCGCAGGGCGACACGCTCGCGCTGGTGCTGCCCGGCGATCCCGAGCACGACGTCCCCGAGGCCCGCGTGGCCGGTCCGTCACGCTACGTGCTGCGAGGCGAACGATGGCGCTCCGAAGACCCCCCGCGCTGAGCGGCGCGCGCACCCTGTACACCGCGCACGACGTGGCGCGGTTCTGCGAGGTCGATCCCAAGACGGTCCACCTGTGGGTCGCCCGCGGTCTCGTGGCGCACGCGCTGACGCCCGGCGGGCACCGTCGCTTCACACGCACCGACGTGCTCCGCCTCCTGCGCGCGCACGACTATCCGCTGCCCGAGGCCCTGACGAGCGCGCCGGCGCGCCTCGCCGTCATGGCCGAGCCCGAGCGCGGCGACGTGGAGGGCAAGCTCAAAGGGCGCTTCGAGCTCGTCCTCAACGCCGATCCGGTGACGTGCTTGCTGCGCCTCGAGGACGTGCACGCAGACGCGCTCCTCGTGGTGCTCGACGGACCGGTCGCCACCGCGGCGACGGTGGGCCGTCTCCGCGCGCACCCGGGGACGCGTCACCTCTTCGTCGCGTGCGTGGGCGCGGGCGAGCCCTGCGACGCCGCGAAGGCAGAGGGTGCCGACGCGTGCGGCAGCTTGGCCGCGGCGCTCGAGGCGACGGCGGCGTTCTTCAAGGCGTGAGGGCGCGGGCGGGCGGGCGCGCTGCGATCCGAACGGCGCGGCGAGCGATCAGGCTCCCGACATCTCGGCGGTCATGCGCTCGACCCGGCGCATGAAGAGCGACCACATGATGGCGCCCACGGGTACGGGGATGACGAGCTGCGCGATGCACGCACCGATCGCGAGCTGCTTGGGTGCCTGCAAGATCGTGCGCGTCGGGTACTGCACGCGCATGCGGTCGAGCGCGTCGCAGAGCCCGCAGTTGACGACGAACATCCAGTAGTAGTGAAAGTACGGGATGAGCATCATCCACGCGGCCTGACCCGGCGTGATCATGCTCTTCCAGTGCTTGGTGTAACGCTGCTCCATGGGCAGCCACTGCCACGCGCGATAGAGCCAGAAGAGCCCAGCGAAGATCTGCACGTACGCCAGCAGCACGGCGACCGCGATGCCGATGCCGCCCGCGACCATGAGCGTCTCGTCGGGTCGGTCGGGGTCGACGATGATGGCGGCCGTGATGCACCCCACGGCGCCGAAGAACCCCAACGTGCCGATGGCCGAGGCCACGACGTGCACCATCCGCGCCCCAGAGCCCAGCGGCGCCAGCGGCGCGCTCGCCCCCACGTCACGATAGAACGCGCCCGCGGCCTGCTGCGGGTACGGCGGCGCGGGAGGCGCGTACGGGGAGAAGCCGGGCTGCGGACCGTAGGGGTAAGGGTTCATGGCCGATCTTCTTTTTTCATCTCGCCGAGCGCGAACGCAAGCTCGTCGGCGAGCTTTTCGACCGTGGCGCGCACGAGATCTGCGCCGCCGTGTCCGCTGTTCTTCTCGATGCGCAGGAGCACAGGGCCTCCGGCGGAGCTCGCCTGCATGAGCGCGGCGAACTTCCACGCGTGCAGCGGGTGCACCCGGTCGTCGTTGTCGGCGGATAGTACGAGCAGCGACGGGTACTTCTTCCCCGGCGTGACGTGTTGGTAGGGCGAGTAGGCGTGGATCGCCTTGAAGTCTTCGGCGTCGTCGGCAGAGCCGTACTCCTCGATCCACGTCTTTCCGGATCCGAACATGTGGTAGCGCACCATGTCGACGAGCGGCACGCCGCACAGCCCCACGCGAAAGAGCTCGGGCCGCTGCGTGATGGCCGCCGCGACGAGCAGGCCCCCGTTCGAGCCACCGCGGATGGCGATGTTCGCAGGCGTCGTGACGCGGTCTTTCACGAGCTGCTCGAGCACCGCGTAGAAGTCGTCGAACACGTTCTGCTTCTTGTGGCGCATGCCCGCCTGGTGCCACGGCTCGCCGTACTCGGCGCCGCCGCGCATGTTGGCCACCACGTACACGCCTCCCCGCTCGATCCACGGCACGATCGTGTTCGTGAATCGGGACTTCTGCGTGCCCATGAACCCGCCGTAGCCCCACACGAGGGTCTTGGCGCGCCCGTCGAGCACGAGGCCCTTGGGCTTGACCAAGAAGAACGGCACGCGCGTGCCGTCCTTGGAGCTGGCGAAGCGCTGCTCGACCTCGAGCTTGGACGTGTCGACGGGCAGCTGCGTCCGGTAGAACAGGCTCGTCTTGCCGGTGCGCATCGAGATCTCGTGGATCTCGTAGGGGTGCGCGAGCGACGTGAACGAGTAGTACCCCACGTCGTCCTCTTCGTGCCCCGACACCACCGACGCGGTCCCGGGCGCGGGCAACGGGATCTCGCGCACCATCTTGCCGTCGAGCTCACGCACCTCGAGCTTCGACTTCACGTCCTCGAGGTACTCGAGCGAGAGGCGGTTGCCCACGATGCTGAACGCCTCGAGCGTGGCCTTCGACTCGGGAACGATCTCTTGCCACGCGTCACGCGCAGGCTTGGCCGGGTCGACGCGGAAGATGTGCCCGAGCGGAGCGCCGTCGTCGGTCTTGACGTAGAAGCGGCCCTTGTGGGCGCCGACCGAATATTTGAAGGGCTTGCCGACGACGAGCGGCGTGTACGTCTCGCGCGCCGCGTCGCCGGTCTTGGGCGACGAGAGCGGCGTCTTTCCGAGGTCGCGGAAGTACACGTCGGTGCTCGCCCACCCGTGCGAGATCTGCACGAGCAGGTACCGACCGTCGCGCGAGAGCTCCCCGTGCAGGAACGTCTTGGGATCGCCGAGCTTGGGGTGCAGGACCACGTCCTTCTTGGGGTCGGTCCCGAGCTTGTGAAAGCGCACCTCGGCGTAGCCCGGCCGCTCGGAGGTGGGGATCTTGGGGTCGGTGGGCAGCCACGTGTAGACGAAGCCGTCGCCGCGGGGCGTCCACGAGGCGTGCGCGTACTTGGCGCCCTCGATCACGTCGATGTCCGACTTCTTCCCCGTCGCGACGTCCATCACGTGGAGCGTCGCCTCGTCGGAGTTGTTCTGCTTGACCGAGTACGCGACGCGCTGACCGTCGTGCGACGGCTCCCAGCCCCCGAGCGAGACGCTGCCGTCCTTGGACCACGCGTTCGGGTCGAGGAGCACCTTCTCGCCGTCGGTCGAGCCCGGCTTGACCTTGCCCTCGCGCCAGTAGACGACCCACTTCTCGCTCGTCGCCGCGCGCTTGGAGTAGAACATGCGCTTGCCGCCGCGCTCGGGCGTGCCGTGGCCCTCGACGTAGTAGACCTCGCGCAGCCGCGCCGCGATGGCGTCACGGTCGGGGAGCTTGGCGAGGCGGGCGCGCGCGAACGCGTCCTGCTCCGCGAGCCACGCCTTGACCTCGGGGCTCTTCTCGTCCTCGAGCCACCGGTACTTGTCGACGATCTTCACGCCGTGCACCACGTCCGTCACCTCGGCGACGCGCGTGTGGGGGTAGCCGTAGGGGTTGGGCGGCTCGTCGGGGAGCGCGGGCGGCCGCGGAGACGACGCGACGGGCGGCGGCGGCGCGGGACGGACGGGCTCGGGCGTCTCGCCCCCACACGCGACGGCGGGGAGGAGAGCGAGGGCGAGGACAACGGCGCGGCGAATCATGCGCGTGAGCATACTCCGCCTTTGCCCCCTCGCCCGCGCTCTGGACGGCGTCGCAAAAAATGGGCTACTTCAAGCGACATGCGCGTCGCCTCCGCCCGCGGTCTCGCCGTCAGCCTCGCCCTCGCGTGCGCGCCGACCTTGTGCCTCGCGCAGGCCGGCTGCTCGAGCTGCGGCGCCAAGCGCGACCCGATGGCCAAGCTCGACGGGCTCGAGCAGGCGCTCGTGGCCGGCGACGACGCCGCGCTCGCGAAGACCCTCGCGGAGTATCCCAAGTGTGAGATGCCCCCGCTCGAGCGCGCGCTCGACGGCCTCTCTCCGTCGAAGGGCTGTCTGCCCGACATCGCGACCGCGCTCGGCTCACGCAAGGGCTACGCGCCGAAGCCGCCCGACCAGTCGGCGAACGCCGCGGCCGCCATCGTGCTCGCGCGCGACAAGCGGGGCGACGTGCTCGGCGAGAGCGACGTATGGCTCGGGATGCTGCGCGGTGGCGAGGGTCCGGGGCCGAGCAGCCTGCGCATCGCGACGGCCACGCGCATGGCCGACGTCGCGCCCAAGGTGGGGCGCGAGATCGATGACGAGGCAGCCGCCGCGGAGCTCGCGAAGGCGATCGCCAGCGCCATCCCCGGCGCGTGCCCCACGTACCACCACATCGGCGACACGCCGGCCTCCAAGCTGCCGGCGGCGCTCGAGCCCGACCACGCGGCCTGCGTGCAGCACGATCTCTCTCGGCGCGACGGCCCCGGGCCGGGCTACGGCTTCGGTACGTTCCGCGCGGCCGAAGGCGCGATGTCACTCTGGCGCGCCACCGAGGCCGCGCTGCGCCTCGGGGCAAAGGTCTCTCCACCCAAGGTGCGCGCCATCGTCGAGCAGAAGCTCGCGATCATCGAGCCGCGCACGCTGGCGAACAAGATGAAGAAGGTGCAGTCGCAGCGCGACATCGGGATCATCAACTTCATGGGAGCTGCCCACGCCGACGCCGGCATCATCTTGTGGAAGCAAGACGGCGGCGCAGAGGGCGGCGCGCCCGATGCGGGCCCTACCGACGCGCGCCTGCGAGGCAAGCCGTGACGACGTCGGCGCTGCGTCGCGCCCTCACGGTCGCCTGCGTCGCGACGGTCATGCTCGCCGTGAGGTGGGCGCACGCGTCGCAGGTCACGTATCGACCGCTCGACGAGATCTTGCAGCCCGAGGTCCGCGTCTTCTCGGCGAAGGTGCTCGAGGTGCGCGAGCCCCCGCGCAAGGGGGAGCTGCGCCGCGAGATGCTCGTCGACGACGTGAAGGCCATCCGAGGCGAGATCGCGCCCGGGCTCCGCGGCGTCGACTACACCGAGGTCATCCCGGTGGTCGAGACGACGGCGTCGCCCACCGAGGTCGCCACGGCGCCGTCGGTCGCGCTCCCGGGCTCCGGCCGCGAGCGAGAGATCCGCGCCGGCCAGCGGTGGATCTTCTTCACGAGCACCAACACGCGCGCCGAGACGTGGACCGTCATGCGCGCGGAGCCGGCGGAACGCGAAAAAGATGTACGTACATCTATCTCGCGCGTGCTCGCGGACGCCGGCGAGCCGCCGCCGCTCGTGTTCCGCCTGCCCCCGCGCCCCGACGCGGCCGCGGCGCCCATCCCAGAGGCGGGCGCGACGGCGACCGCGCCCGATCCACCCGCCGCGACCACGCCGAGCGAGCCGACCAAGAAGGGGTGCGCGGGGTGCTCGACGGCGCTCCTGGCCGTGGCGGTGGTCGGGCGTCCTCGGCGGCGTGAGCGTCGAAGCGCCCCTCCGGCGGCGCGCCGGGGCGAGATCGATCGGCGGCCTCCGACATCGTAGGCTGAGCGCGGAGGATCGATGAGCGAGCGAGGGCCTTTGGTGTTGGTGACGGGTGCGACCGACGGGATAGGTCGCGCGACGGCGCTCGAGCTCGCGCGACGCGGCGCGCGCGTCGTCGTGCACGGGCGTTCCCCCGACAAGGTCGCGCGCACGCGTGACGACGTCAGCGCCGCTGCGGGTGCGCCCGCGCCCGAGCCCGTCTG
>JAGQJA010000406.1:3517-4687 GCA_020430845.1 Myxococcales bacterium | reverse complement strand
CGGAGATCCACTACCGGCTCCTCGTGGCGCCCTTCGGCGGCATGCTGCGCCGCCTCATCCGGCACGACAGCATCGCGAGCGCCGTCGCTCGCGCGATCGGTCACATCCGTGACGACCTCCGTTCGCCCATCGCCGTGCCCGATCTCGCCAGGCGCGTCGGCATGAGCACGTCGTCGTTCCACAAGCACTTCAAGACGATCACCTCGACGACGCCGCTCCAGTACCAGAAGGAGCTTCGACTGCTCGAGGCGCGACGGCTCTTGAGGACGAACGGCGCTTCGGTGACGACCGCCGCGTTCGACGTCGGCTACGAGAGCCCGAGCCAGTTCAGCCGCGAGTACGCCCGCAAGTTCGGGGTGCCCCCTAGCCGCGAGACCGGTTGAACCGAGCCTCCGATTCGCCCCGCACTTCTGCCGGCGTCCCGTGCGTGGAGATTGGGGCGGCCGCGACGAGGATCAGCGCGCGCGTCGGTAGTGCATGGCGACGGCGCCGTTGCGAAGCGCCTTCGCAGAGACGAGCTCGAGCCGTCGGGTGGCGGGGAGCCCGCGCTCGTACAGAGTCGGACCATGGCCGACGATTCGGGGGTGGACGAGGAGCCTGTACTCGTCGATCAGATCCATCGCGTCGAGCTCGGCCGCGAGCTTGCCGCTGCCGAGGAGCACGCCCGCGGGGGTCGCGTCCTTGAGCGCCTGCACGCCGGCGCGCAGGTCGCCGACGATCGCCTGGCTGTTCGTCCACGGGAAGTCCGTCCGCGTCGTCGACACCACGTACTTCGGCTTCGCCTCGAGCTTCACGGCCCACTCGCGGAGCGCCGGCGGCGCGTCCACCTCGCCGCGGGCGACGGCCGGCCAGTAGCTCTCCATCATCTCGTAGGTGACGCGCCCCCACAGCATCGCCCCGCCTTCGTCCATGAGCTCCGTGAAGAAGGCGTGCGTCTCGTCGTCCGCGATGCCCTCTCGATGGTCGACGCAGCCGTCGAGGGTGACGTTGAGGCCGNNAGGTCAGGAGTCCCATGCGGAGGGTCTAACACTCCCCGCGACGCAAGAGGAGCGCGTCGCGGACGTCACGTCGCCCCAGACGCGTGTGACCGATGTGGGCGGGTCATCCATCGCGCGTGCGCGCCGGAGCACACGTAGACGGAGGCCGTGTCGACGCGACTCGCCCGGACGA
>JAGQJA010000406.1:2756-3396 GCA_020430845.1 Myxococcales bacterium | reverse complement strand
CTCGCCTCCACGCCGGCGTGCGGCCTACACAGCGAAGCGCCGCCCGCCGCGAGCGCGCCAGCGAAAGCGTCCCCGGCATACGCCGACGCGGCCCGCCCCAAGATCGAGGCGAGCCTCGCGGAGACCCTCGCGCCGGGAGCGGTCGTCTGGGTGCACGCCCCGAGGCTCGGCGACTGGGCCGAGGCGTTCGGCGCGCGCACGTACCGCGGCGACGACAAGCTCACCGTGGACGACCACGTCCGCATCGGCAGCAACACGAAGACGATGACGGGCACCGTGGTGCTCCAGCTCGTCGAAGAGGGCAAGCTCCGCCTCGACGATCCGGTGTCGAAGTATCGACCCGACGTGAAGGACGACGCGATCACGATCGCGCACCTCTTGAGCATGCGCAGCGGGCTCTACAACTACAGTGAGTCGCTCGAGGTGAACCGCGCGCTCGACGAGGACCCGGGCCGCGCGTGGCAGCCCGAGGAGCTCATCGCGATCGGTCTCTCGCGCCCGGCGCTCTTCGCCCCCGGCGCGGCGTACGCGTACTCGAACACGAACACCGTGCTGCTCGGCCGCATCGTCGAGCAGATCACCGGGCGCCCGCTGGCCGACGAGATGAAGGCGCGCATCTTCGACAAGCTCGACCTGACGC
>JAGQJA010000406.1:0-2648 GCA_020430845.1 Myxococcales bacterium | reverse complement strand
GGGCGCGCGCGGGCACGCTCCTACCCCACGACGCGACGACGATGAACCCGTCGTGGGGTTGGGCCGCGGGCGCCGCGATCTCGACCGCGCCCGAGCTCGGCCGCTACGCGCGCGCGCTCGCCACCGGAGAGCTGCTCGGGCCCGCGATGCACGAGCAGCGCCTCGCGAGCGTCACGCCCAACGAGCCGTCCAACCCCGAGACCGCGCTGTACGGCCTCGGGATCGGAAAGCTCGGTCCGATGTTCGGGCACACCGGCGAGCTCCCGGGCTTCAACACCTTCATGGGTCACGACCCCGTCCAGGACGTGACGCTCATCGTGTGGACTCCGCTCGACGCCGCGCCCGACGGCAAGCCGCCCGCGATCGAGATCGCCAAGATCGTGCTCGGCGAGCTGTACGCGGGTGGCGCGCGCTAGACGCCGACCCGCGACGCGAGGCCGACGAGGGCAGAGCGGCCGGCGGCGGTGTCACCGACGCCGCTTGTCGGCCGCGCGACGCGCATCGACGTGCGTTCGACGAACGGCGGACGCCGCGGCGACGTCCTCGCGGTTCTTCCAGTCGACGTCCAGCGTCTGCGAGAAGCCAGAGCTCGGCGGCGCCTCGTCTCGCAGTCGGCTGTCCTCGAACGAGTCCCACCACGCGTGCGCGGCCTCCTCTGTCCACCCCTCGTCGAGCGACACATCGAGGAGCAGTCGCCGCAGCGCTCTGACGGTCGCGGGGCGCTCCGACGGCTGCTTGGCGAGGCACGTGAGGATCAGGCGGTCGAGCTCTTCGGGTATTCCGTCGACGTGGGAGGACGGCGGATCGGGCGCCGTGTGCAGGTGGTGGGCGAGCACCTCGACGACGGTGCTCCCGCTGAAGACCGTCCGCCCCGTCAGGAGCCAGTACGCGACCGCCCCGAGCGCGTAGAGGTCGGCGCGTGGACCGACCGTCGAAGGATCCGTGATGGCCTCGGGCGCAAGATAGGCGGGAGTGCCAGCGATGACGTCGTCGCGCGTCACCTTGTCGTCGCTCGCCAGCTCCTTGACGAGCCCGAAGTCGAGCACCTTGGCGACGTCGGGTCGGTTGCCGAGTCGGCAGAGCATGATGTTCGCTGGCTTGATGTCCCGGTGGACGAGCCCGTGGTGGTGCGCCTCCTCGAGGGCGCCGCACACCTGCTCGAGCACGCAGACGACGCGCGACGCCGGCAGCGCGCCCGCGCGACGCACGAGCGTCTCCAGGTCGACGCCGTCGAGGCACTCCATCGCGTAGTAGAAGACGCCGTCGGTCGTCCTGCCGTAGTCGTGGATGGCCACGGTGCTCGGGTGACTCAGCTTCGCGGTGAGCTGCACCTCGCGCTCGAAGCGGAGCAGGCTCTCCTCGCCCACGCGCTCGACCTGGATCATCTTCACCGCGGTCGGCCGGCGGAGGAGCGCGTGCCGCGCGCGGTACACGACGCCCATGCCGCCGGACCCGAGCTTGCCCTCGAGCGTGTAGGGCCCGAGCTGCTTCGCCTTCTCTTGCTCGAGGCTCTCCTCGAGCTGCTCCGCGCGTGCCCGGAGCGTCTCGGCGCTCTGCGCGAAGTGGCTCGCGAAGAAGAAGACCACGAGCGACGACACGCCGAGGTTCATCGCAAAGAACACGATCCGCGTCTGCCCTTCGACCGCGAGCCCGTGGCGCCGGAAGGTGTCGTCGAAAGCGAGCGTGACGGCAAGGTTGACGAGGTAGAGCAGAAACCAGAGCGACGCCTTGCGGAGGGGAAAGAACGCGAGCGCGGTCACGGGCGCGATGAACGACCACACGAGGACGAAGCCAGACGCGAAGACGTCGCCGATGCTCCACTGGATGAACGCCGTGATGTACAGGATGCAGAGGATCTGCGCGTAGACGGCGTAGGTGTGCGTCCTCTTGGCGTGTGAGACCGCGAGCGCCGAGCCGACGATGGCGGAGAACGAGAGCGGGAGAGCCGCCGTCAGCCCCCACCCGAAGACGAGCGCGTACATGGCCGTCCACACGCCGCCCGCGATCGTGCAACCGCCGGCGACGACGAAAATCGCGTTCTTCTTGCGTCGAGCCTCGACGCCGTCGTCGGGATCGTAGGCGAAGCGCTCGATACCGGTCGGGCCGCCTGCGCGCGCGTTGCTCGCTTGCGTGGTCACGCTTCCTTCCCCCGGGCGCGGTTGCGGCGCGCCAAGCATGGTTCACGGTAGCAGCTCGACCAAGGCGAGATGGTGGCCGCATCTGGGCCAGCCGCTGGCCACCTGGAGGCCAACTCCGCCGCACGAGACTCGGCGTCGCCGAGCACCGCCTCAGGACGCGATGCCGTCGAGCAGCGCGTGGATGCCCGCGAGGACTGCGGCGACGCGCGGGTCCGAGCTCGCGGGCACGGGAGACAGCACACGGATGGTCTCTTCGACGCCGATGACGTCGTCGAGGGTGGGCACGAGCTGGGTGGGTCCCTCGAGGAACGCGCCTTCGGGATTGCCGAGGAGGATGCCCACGCCCTCCTGCGCCGCCCGGTGCACGAACTGCCCGTTGTCGGAGACGACCAGGGGCTCGACGGTCACCGTCCCACCGTCCAGGAGCGGCCACACAGCGGGATCGGCGCCCGGACGACGCCAGCCGAGGATCCGATGGCGCGACAGATCTGCCGGCGAGGCGGGCCGACC
>JAGQJA010000405.1 GCA_020430845.1 Myxococcales bacterium | reverse complement strand
GTGAGCGCGAGCGCCGCGTGCGGGCCGACCACCGGCGAGAGCGCCAGCAGGAGGAGCAGCCCACCGCCCTGCCCCGTCAGCGTCGTCAGCGCCCCGGCCACCAACCCCAGCCCCACGATCGTCCACGTCATGACGAGAGCATGGGCCCGCGCTGGCCATCATTCCAATCGAAGTTTATGATGCCTTACATCAACTTTCGTTATGTTTGACGCGTTCCGCTACTTCACCCTCGCCGTCGCGCACGGCACGTTCACCGCGGCCGCGCGCCACGCGCACGTGACGCAGCCAGCCTTGACCGCGGCGATCCAGCGCCTCGAGGGCGAGCTCGGCGCGCGCCTCTTCGTGCGGGGTCGCGGCGGCTGCACCCTGACGGCCGCGGGCGAGGCGCTCTTGCCGCGGGCCCGGGCCGCCCTCGCGGCGGTCGAGGACGGGCGACGCGCGGTGGCCGAGGTGTCGGGCCTCACCGCGGGGAGCGTGCGCGTCGGCGCGGGCGCCACCGTGTGCTCGTATTACCTGCCCGCGGTGCTCGCGCGCTTTCGAGCCGCCTACCCCGGCGTCCAGATCCTGGTGCGCGAGGCGCCGCACGAGGCGATCCTTGCGGAGGTCGACGCGGGTGAGCTCGATCTCGGGATCGTGGGGCGCAGCGTGGGCGAGCTCTGGCGCATGGACGCGCTCGTGGTCGTCGCGGCGCCGGGCACGCCGACCGAGGACGCGCCGTTCGTGACGTTCCCCAAGGGCTCGACGACGCGCGCGCTGCTCGATCGACACTTCCCCGACGCGCGCGTGGCGATGGAGCTCGGCGGCATCGCGGCCGTGAAGGGCAACGTGCGCGCGGGCGTGGGCGTGGCGCTCGTGAGCGAGCGGGCGGTGGAGCGAGATCTGGCGAGCGGTCAGCTCGTCGACGTGCGCGCGCCCGGCACGCCGATCGCGCGTCCGCTCTGCATCGCGCACAAGGGCGTCGACCTCTTGCCCCCCGCCGCAGCCAAGCTACGCGAGATGCTCATGGCCGACGCGCCTGCGCGCGCTGCGAGCTCGGTCAATCGTCGTCGTCGTCGACGTTCGACTCGTCGACCGCCTTGAACGCCACGCCGGGCGTCTGCACAGCCACGAGCTTGAGGTGATCGAGGTACCACGTCGTGGTCTTGTTGCGACCGCGGTAGCCCGTGCGCTTGGTGTTGTAGCTGTAGGCGAACTCGACGTCGCCCTCGCACTTGGACGGAGCGCCGGGCGCCATCCACGGCGCGCCGACGACGTGCGCGACGCCCGTGTTGTTCGCGCCGCGCTTCGCGATGGTGATCGTCGCGTTGGGGAGCCCCTTGACCGTCGCGCCGCACATGCCCGATGCGGTGAGCGGTGCGTGGCGTAGGGCGTTCTTGAGCGAGCGCTGAACGATGTTCGTGGGCACCTGCTTCTTGCACCCGAAGAGAGAGAGCGTGCACAACATCGTCACTGCCAAGAGTCCTTTTCGCATCATCCCGACCTCCTGAGCAGAGGAGGGTACACGCGGCGGCGGCGTCTCGTCAGGACCCGTTTGGACGACAGGCGTGGATCGCCCGGTGGCCGCGTTTCCCACGTGGGGAAATGTGGCTTATCTCGATCCGTTCCCCGCAGACGCCTGATTTCTCAAGGGATCCGAGGGGACACCCGCCTCTGCGGCGTGAGCGCGAAGTTTGCACCTTCGCCCGAGCAGATGCGCGCACGCCTCTCTCTCTCGTTGTTGCTCGGACTCGCGGCTTGCTCGGCGCCGGCCCCGGGCGGCAGGTTCGACGACGGCAAGAACGATCCGAACGTCGGCAGCTTCGGCACGCCCAAGGACCCGGGCCTCGGCACGGGCACGCCGGGCGTGGGCGCAGACGGCTGCGCGGAGGCCGCGCGTCTCGTGTACGTCGTGTCCGACGCCGACACGCTCTACGCGTTCAGGCCGAGCGAGGCGCGCTTCGACCCCGTGGGCAAGCTGGCGTGCCCCGCGGGCGCGGCCACCCCCAACTCGATGGCCGTCGACCGCAGCGGCACCGCGTGGGTGAACTACAGCGACGGCTCGCTCTTCAAGGTGAGCACCAAGGACGCGCGCTGCGAGGCGACGAGCTACAAGGCCGGCCAAGGCGGCTTCGTGAAGTTCGGGATGGCGTTCGCCACCAACGGGTCGGGCTCACGCGACGAGACGCTCTACGTCGTGGGCATCGACACCGGCGACCGGGGCAAAGGGCTCGCGAAGATCGACCTGTCGACGATGACGCTCTCGACCATCGGCGACTTCTCGGGCGTGCTCACCGGCCGAGGCGCGGAGCTCACCGGCACGGGCGACGGGCGCCTCTTCGGCTTCTTCACCACGAAGCCGAGCGCCACGCTCGCCGCGATCGACGCCGCGCGGGGCGCGACGAGCGAGGATCGCACCCTCTCGGGCGTGAGCACCGGCGTCGCGTGGGCGTTCTCGTTCTGGGGCGGCGACTTCTGGTTCTACACCTCCGACGGCTCGTCCACCTCGAGCGTGACGCGCCTCAAGACGAGCTCCGATCGCTCGATCGGCGTGGTGAAGCAAGACGTCGGCTTCACCATCGTGGGGGCGGGCGTGTCGACGTGCGCGCCCACAGAGCCGCCGCGCTGACAGCGGCGGTCCGCGCCGCGGGAGATGGAGGTAGGCTGCGGCCACCTTGGATCGCCCCGACCCCGCCGCCCGCGTCCGCGCTCCCGCGCTCCTCGTCGTCATCGTGCTCGCGCTCGCCTGCGCCGGCGTCGGCTGCCCGTGCGTGCGCGGCGCGGTGAACGCGAGCCCCGACCTGCGCTGGTGGCTCTTCTCCAACTTCGGCGCCTCGAAGGTCTGCCCCGAGATGAAGAAGCGCGGCGTGCCGCTCAAGCTCGCGTCGCTCGGCGCCGCGTCGGTCGGCCGGTTCTTTCCCCGCGACTGCCGCGTCGACGTCGACGACCAGCGCCACGCGATCGTCGTGACCGCGTCGGGCACCGGCTACGCGTCGCTGCCCGTCACGCGGCGCATCGGCTTCTACTGCGGGATCCAGGTCGAGTACCTCCCCGACTTCCGGCTCGAGTCGGACGCGACCTACGTGTGGGGCAAGTTCAGTCGCCTCTTGGCGCCTCCCGACCTGCGCATCATCGGCGTCGAGAACCCCGTGGTGAACCTGGCGACGCGGACGCCCGCGGGCGACGTCGCCACCGTGATCGGCCAGGGCGTCGTCACGAGCGAGATCGTCAAGGGCTTCACCGTCGTGCGCCAGGACGACGGCGACGACTTCGCGCTCGGCATCCTCAACCCGCCAGACAAGCCGAAGCGGCACTTCAAGGCGGGCGAGGACCGCCAGGTGCTCGCGAGCGACATCACGCAGCTCCAGGGAGGGACGCGCGAGTTCTTGGGCCCGTTCACCGTCGACGATCAGGGCGCGGCGCTCTACGTGAAGGCCAATGTCACGGGCGCGCCGCTCGTGTACGCCGTCATGGTGCGATCGACCGGAGACACCTGGCGCGCGAGCTACGAGGCCGCGCAGCCTCTGGGCCCGCCACCGGGCGCGCTCATCTCGCAAGGCGCGCTGCCGATGGGCGAGTCGAGCTTCGTCGCGGTCGTCCCCAAGGGCGAGTACTTCATCGTCGTCGAGAACCGCGCGCAGCCCATCGCGCCGCTCGGCGTGCCGCTGCCCATGCCCGTGGGCGAGGCGATCGGCTACCTCACGTACTCGGTCGAGGTCGGCGACAAGCCCTGACGCGCACCGCGGTCGCGATGCCGTCGATGATGACGTGGCTCGCGCGGCTCAGGTGCCGCCGAGCGTGTTCGTCGTGTTCTTGATCGCGTCCTGGAGGATCGCGTCGGCGTCCGCGTTGCGCGTGGAGCGCTTCTTGGGCTCGGCCTTCTCGACCTTCTCGGCCTTCTCGACCTTCTCGGCCTTCTCGGCCTTCGGCGCGGCGGGCATCTTCGCGGCGACCGTGACGCGGGGCGCGGGAGCGCGGTGCGCGACGTGACGCTTGCCGTGGTGCTTGGCCACCGTCTTGGGCGCGGGGCGGGGCGCCGGCGCCACGACGACGGGCTGCTGCGGCGGGATGACGTTCACGGGTGCGGCGGCCACCGGGGCGGGCGCGGCCGTCACGTAGCCGGCGGCGCCGGGCGCGGCGGGCACGGCGGTGGTGGCGACGACCGCGGGCTGAGGAGCAGCAGCAGGCTGCACGGCGGCGGGCTGCACAGCAGCAGGCTGCGCGGGCGCCTGCGCCTGGTAGCCGGCCGGGAACGCGACGGTGCCCTGCGCGACGGTGGCGGTCTGCGGCACGGCCTGCGCGGGCGTCGCGGGAGCGACGACGACGGCGGGCTCGGGATCGGTCATCTGCGCCGAGGCAGCGCCGGTGGTGTCGCGCTGGTTGAGGCCGATGCCGAGCAGCGCGCCCACGAGCGCGCCGCCCGCGAGGATGCCGAGCCCCCACTTCATGGTGGGCTTGCCGGGGCCGACCGTGCTCGCCGACAGCGAGCCGGAGCCCGTGTGGTGCACGTAACGCGGGTACGACGGGGAAGCGGGCGCGCTCATCGCGACCGGCGCGATCGAAGAGGGCGCGACGCTGTAGGGCGCGGGGGGCACGGCCGCGGCGCGCACGTCGGCGCGGACATCGGGCGCGAGCACGACGTTGGAGTGCGTGGGCTGCGCGTAGCCGTAGCGCGGAGCGGGCTGCGCCTGCATGAGCGGCGCGGGGGCGGAGCGGTGGAAGACGGGCGCCGCCTTCGGCGCGCGGGGCGCTCCGAGGCGCGTATCGCGGACAACCTCGAAGTCGCCGGATCGCAGCGGCGTGGCTTCGGGTGTGTGGGCTCGTTTGGCGTAGGGCAGCACGGGCGCGTTCCTTCCTGGGCCTGTCCAGGTGCACGCGGGGTGCCAAGCTCCCCTGGGGTGGTGGGTGACGGAATTACTCTGCTATCGGGTGGTGGACGGCCGTACCTGGGGGTCGAGCGATCCAGTTGGCGCCGAGCGCGCTGATGCCGTTGTCCATCAGGGCAAGGGTCCTACAGGTACGACCTGGACGCAGGATTTCAGCGAGACTGCACGGGAAATGCGGCCGCGTAGGCGTGCATCGCGGTGCGCTCGTCGACGTCAGGCGCGAAGCCCGTGGCGGCGCGGAACGCGGCGTCGTCGACCGTGACCGAGTACTTGATGTGCTCGAGCGCACCGGCAGGCAGGCGCGGCAGCCCGAAGCGCCCGAGCGCGCCGCGGAAGACGACCTCGGGCAGCTTCATCTCGGTGCGCCCGGTCTCGCGGATGATGGTGCTGAGCGGCACGGGCGGCGGCCCGGCGACGTTGAAGACGCCGCGTGGGCGCTCGTCGAGCGTCGCGATGAGCGCCTTGACCACATCGTCCTCGTGCATGAACTGGAACAGCGGGTCGTAGCCGAAGAGCGTGGGGACGCGCGGACCGCGGAGGAACGTGCCCAGCGTGCCGTGCCCGGTCGGACCGAGCGTGTAGACCATGCGCAAGACGCTCGTGACGAGCGCCGGATGGCGCCAGAGCATCGTGCCCGCGAAGAGATCGGCGGCGACGAGGTCGGCCAGCTCGGGGAAGTGCTGGAGCGCCATCGGCGGCTCGTCCTCCGAGTGGTAGAGCGGCGAGTCGGCCGCGGCGCCGTAGTACGTGTGACGCCCGACGAACACGACGTGCTCGACGCCGTACGTCTTGGCGTGATCGAACACCGCGCGCGTGCCGCCGAGGTTGATGCGGTAACGCTCCTCGCTCCGCACGACCAGGTGCGTCACCGTCGCCATGTGGATCACGGCCTGCGGGCGCACGCGCCTGAAGACGTCCTCGGCGGCGCGCTTGCGGATGTCGACCTCGTGCATCTCGATGCGCGCGAGCAGCTCCTTGGGCGCGTCCTTGAACGGGCGCTTGTCGATGCCGATGACCTCGTGGCCCTGCTCGAGGAGCCGCTCGGCGAGCAGGCGACCGAGCTTGCCGCTGATGCCGGGGACGCAGACCTTCACGACTCCCCCTTTCGGCGTCGGCGCCCGAGCTCCATCGTCTCGGCGATGCGCGACTTGACGCGCTCCACATAGCCGAAGACCACGTCGTCCTCCTCGGAGCCCGTGCCCTCGAAGAGCATCGGGGCGGTGTAGTGGACCTCGAGCTTGGCGGGCAGCGGCAGCGCCACGCCCCACGGGGTGATGGGCACGTAAGGCACGCCGAGCATCTTGCCGAGCGTGTACGCATTGGCGATGGTGGGCACCGCCTCTCCGCCGCCCAGGAACGCGAACGGCACGATGGGCGTCTTGGTGCGCATCGCGAGGCGGACGAAGCCCGTGCCGAACTGCACCAGCGTGTAGCGCTCCTTGAAGAGCTTGGCCGTGCCGCGCGCCCCCTCGGGGAAGACCATGAGCATGCGATCGTCTCGGAGCAGGCGCTCGGCGTGCTCGGGCAGGCCCGTGAGCTGACCGCACCGCGTCGACCACTGAGAGCCGAACGGCATCTTGTTGATGAACTTCTCGACCATGCCCTGCGCGAGGCGCGGCGGGTCCATCTCCAGGAACATCGACGCGATGACCATCGCGCCGTCGAGCGCGACGCCACCGGAGTGGTTGCCCACGAGCATCACGCGTCCGCGCGGCGGGACGTGGTGCAGCCCGTGCGCCTCGACGCTGAAGTACTTCTCGTACATCAGCTTGAGCATCGAGAAGAAGACGCCCATCTCCTTCTTGGAGGCGCCGTACGGGTCGATGCCGAACGCGTTGAACGGGATCTCGAGGCGCTCGATACGATCGCGGACGGCCGGGTCGACGGGCAGCACGCCGCGAAGGTATCACGAGCGCCCGACGACGTACGACGGCGTCGGCGGGGCGCACGGCGCGTCGGACCGCGCGACTTGACAGCGCGCTGTTTCGTCGCGAAAAAGGGCCCGGCGCCGTCGTCCGGCGGCGCTCTGCGCGGTCCGCGCACACAGAGGGAGGCACGCGTTGAAGCGTACGATCATCGTTCCGCTCGTCCTTGCGACCGTCTTCGTCGGCGCTTGCTCCAAGAAAGAGGAGACGCCCGCGGCCGCCTCGGCGAGCACGACCGCCGCGCCTCCCCCTCCGCCGCCCAAGTACGACAAGATCCAGCGCGCCGACTTCAACCGCATCGCCGCCGAGCTCGCGCTCCCCATGTTCTGGATCGCCGACGCGAACGACAACAAGTCGCTCGACCCCGAGGAGCTCGCCGTCTACTGGGGGCTCGGCAGCGCCGTCCTGGGCCAGTACGTGGCCGCCAAGGAGGTCGCGGCGCCGCCCGTGGCAGACGGCGCGGCGCCAGCGCCTGCCGCCGTCGACGCGGGCCCGGCCAAGCTCGCGTTCACCGACAAGTTCGCGACCGACTACGAGTCGATCTTCAAGCGACAGCGCGAGGGCGCGACCAACCCGCCGGGCCTCGACCCCAAAGAGATCGCGCGACGAGACGCCGTGCTCAAGGAGCTGGCGCAAGGCCGCGTCACGCTCGTGCAGACCGACTTCACCGGGGCGACCAAAGAAGAGAAGCGCTTCGTCACGTTCATCCTCAAGGCCGCCGAGACGATCGAGAAGATCTACGCCAAGCAGCAGGGCGTCGACGGCATGGCCAAAGACCTCTCCACGCTCGAGGCGGCCAGCCAGACGCTGTTCTTCCGTGGGCAGGGGCCGCGCTGCGAGGCGCCGCTCACGCAGGGCAACCCGGCGTGCACCGCGATCCCGTCGGCGCCCACCGGCAAGCTGAGCGGCCTCTACCCGGCCGAGCTGCTCGACAAGCCCAAGTTCTGCGAGGAGCTGTCGCGCAAGGACAAGACGCTCGTCGACCCGTTCACCGTCGTGGTCAAGGGCGAGAAAGACAAGCTCGAGGCCAAGAAGTACAGCGAGGTGTACGCGAGCGAGATGCAGGCCGTGAGCACCCAGCTCAAGGGCGCGGCCGAGGCGCTCGGCGAGACCGAGCCCGCGCTCAAGGCCTACCTGCTCGCCGCCGCCCAGGCGTTCACCGACGACGACTGGTTCACCGCCGACGAGGCGTGGGCCAAGATGGACGGCAAGAACTCCAAGTTCTACCTCCGCATCGCGCCCGACGAGGTCTACGACGAGCCGTGCTCGACGAAGGCGCTGTTCCACGTGAGCTTCGGCAGGATCAACCAGGCCTCGCTCGCGTGGCAGCAGAAGCTCGACCCGCTCAAGGGCGACATGGAGAAGGCGCTGGCCGATCTCGCGGGCGGCCCGTACAAGGCACGCGAGGTGGCGTTCAGCCTCCCCGACTTCGTCGACATCGCCCTGAACGCAGGCGACTCGCGCAAGGCCTTCGGCGCGACGATCGGACAGTCGCTGCCGAACTTCGGCCCCGTCGCCAACGGCGGGCGCGGTCGCACGGTCGCGATGACCAACTTCTACACCGACCCCGACAGCCTCAAGGCCACCAAGGCCGCAGCCGAGTCGCTCTTCTGCAAAGACACGATGGCGAAGTTCACCACCGACCCGGCGCCGCAGCTCATGAGCACCGTGCTGCACGAGGCCGCGCACAACCTGGGCCCCGCGCACCAGTACAAGGTCGGCGGCCGCATCGACCGCGATCAGTTCGGCGGTCCGCTCGCGAGCACGCTCGAAGAGCTCAAGGCGCAGTCGTCCGCGCTCTACTTCACCGACTGGCTCGTCGAAAAAGAGAAGATCACCCGCGAAGAGGCCGACAAGGCCCACGTGCGCGACGTGTTCTGGGCGTTCGGCCACATCTCGCGCGGCATGTACTCCGAGGACAAGCGCCCCAAGAACTACAGCCACCTCGCGGCCATCCAGGTCGCGCGGCTCATGGAGCAGGGCGCGCTCGCGTGGAAGGCCGACGAGAAGGCGGCCAACGACAAGGACGCGGGCTGCTTCTCGGTCGACCTCGCCAAGTTCCCGGCGGCCGCCAAGGCGATCGTCACCGAGGTCGCGCAGATCAAGAGCAAGGGTGATCGCGCGCGCGCCGACAAGCTCGTCAAGGAGCTCGTCGACCTCGCCAGCGACAAGAAGGGCGAGAAGAAGGCGGTCCGAGACGCCATCACCGAGCGCATGCTGCGCGCGCCCAAGCCGAGCTTCGTCTACTCGATCAAGCTCGACTGACGCCGTCGGCCGCGGTCGCCGGCGCCGACGCGTACGTCCACATGGTGGCGAGCGCGCAGGTGACGGCGGGCACGACGAAGGCCGCGAAGCCGAAGCGCGCGCAGAGGGGGACCATCGCGGCGCCGCCCGAGATGAACGCGAAGAGCTTGGTGACCCGCAGCACGATCGAGCGGCGGGCCTCGGAGCGCTCGGCGCGCGTGCCAGAGGCGAGGAGCGCGAGGGCGATGCCGATGTCGGTCGCGGGGCCGGTCATGTGCGTGGTGCGGACGGCCATCGCCGTGCTCACGGCCACGGCGGCGTTCTGCATGCCCATGGCGAAGCTGAGCACGCCCAAGAAGACGAAGTCGCGCGCGCTCTCGACCGTTCCACCGAACGGGCCGAGCGCGCCGGCCTGTCCCAGCAGCGCCACGCCCACGAGGATGGCCGAGACGAGCAAGAGCGGTCGCGCGTAGCGAGGCGTGTGGACCGCCTCTCCGCGGCGCGCGAGCAAGACTGCCGCCCCCGCGCCTGCGATGAAGCAGAACAGGATGAGGAAGTACTCGAGCGCGAGGAGCTGGCCCGCGTCGACGCCGATGCGCGTGACGGTGCCGGTGACGTGCGACACGAAGCGCTGACACGCGAGCAGCGCGCCGGCGTTGACCGCGCCCGCGCCGAACGCGAGCAGCGCCCAGCTCCGCAGGTTGCGGAGGGACACGAGCTGGTCGGGGCGATAGAGGACCATGGCGAGGCACTAGTTATGCGCATCCCCACTTGATTCGACAATGAGGAAGTTTGTGCCCATTTGTTCGTAAAAGCCAAATAGTATCCGTCGCACGATGCAACGGCTGAACTACCACCACCTCATGTACTTCTGGATGGTCGCGCGCGAAGGCGGCCTGGCGCCGGCCTCGCGGCTGCTTCGCCTGTCGCCGCCCACCCTCAGCGGCCAGATACGCACCTTGGAGGACACGGTGGGCCACGAGCTCTTCCGTAAGTCGGGCCGGCGCCTCGTCCTGACCGACGTGGGGCAGACCGTCTACCGCTACGCCGACCAGATCTTCTCGCTGGGCCGCGAGCTGTCCGAGGTGCTCTCGTCGGAGGTGCTCGTCCCGAGCTCGACGCTGCACGTCGGCGTCGCGATGGTGCTGCCCAAGATGGTGGTGCACGAGCTGCTCGAGCCCGTGTTGGCGCTCGACCCGGCCCCCAAGATCCTCTGCCACGAGGGGACGGTCGACGTGCTCACGCGCGCGCTCGCGGCACACACGCTCGACGTGGTGCTCGCCGACATTCCGCTGGCGGCGGGGAGCGGCGTGCGCGCCTTCAACCACGAGCTCGGGTCGTGCGGGGTCACGTTCTTTGCGCTCGCGCGCCACGCCCGCGGCTACCAGCGCCGTTTTCCGGCGAGCCTGCACGACGCGCCGATGCTCTTGCCGCTGCCGGGGTCGGCGCTCCGACGCGATCTCGAGGTCTGGTTCGACGCGCACGGCCTGGTGCCGAGGGTCGTCGCCGAGTTCGAGGACAGCGCGCTGCTCAAGGCGTTCGGCGCTGCCGGGCGGGGTGTGTTCTGCGCGCCGACGCCCGTCGCGCACGAGGTCAAGGAGATGTACGGCGTCGTCCCCATCGGCGCGACCGACGAGGTGACGGAGCGTTTCTTCGCGATCTCGCTCGAGCGCCGCATCCGCAGCCCGGCGGTCATGGCGATCTCGAGCGCAGCGCGCGGCGTGCTCTTCTCACGGAGCCGGCGCGACACGCCTGGGACCTGACGCCGCAGCCGCCGGGGTGGGAGGGCTCAGAAACGCCGGCTTTCTCCCACAATTTGTTTTTACCGAATCGTAGCGCGCATTATTTCCTAATAGACGAATCGTACGGGTTCCCTATCTCTGGAGGACGTCTGCGCGTCTGCGCCCTCCCCGAGAAAGGAGCCCTCACATGTCCAAGACCTCCGCGGAGCGGCGCTCCGGTCGCCCCACCCTCTCGTTCGAGCGTCTGCTCGGCGCGGCGCGCGCCGCGTGGAAGGCCCACCGCGAGCAGACCGAGCGCGACTGGGACCGCCTCTCGGCCGAGCAGGCGCGCGTGCCCACGCTCGAGTGACGCGCCGAATCAGCGCATGAGCCCGACGGCGCGCCGCACGGCCGCGCCCTCGCGCGCCGCCTCGAGCTCGTCGAGCTGGGCGCCCGCGCGCTCGACGTCGGGCGTGTCGAGCGCGATGCGAAAGCGCTGCTCCAGGTAGCCATCGCGCGCGGCTGCCGCGACGGCGGCGTCGATCCGCGTCTTGGTGCTCTCTTCGCGGCGCGCGACAGAGAGAGCGCGCGCGGCGGCGATCCTCAGGTCGGCGTCGGCATCGGGATCCTCGACGACGCGCCAGAGGTCGGCCTCGTCGAACGCGCTGCCGCGATACCCCGCCCCCACCGTGAGGGTGCGGCCCACCGCGTCGAGGCGCGCGAGCCAGTCGCCGCGGCGCTCGTGCTGCGCGCGGCGGAGCGTGTCGAGGGCCTCGGCGGTCAGCTCCTTCTGCGGCGCGAGCCCGTTGGCGCGCCGCACGGCGTCCTCGAGGGTGAGCGCGAGCGCGTCGGCCGTCTCTTTGGTGGGGCCGTACCAGCTCTTGGGCACGATGCGCACGACCTCGCCGCTCACGAGCAGCAGGTCGAGCACGTCGCCCTCGCGCAGGACGCTCTTGATCGAGCTCCACGCGACCATGCGGTAGCGCGTTCCGCCCATGCCGGCCTGCGCGTGGTGAGAGGTGCCCAGGATGTGCACGCCGTCGGCCTGCAACGCGACCGCGTCGCCGACGCCGCCCCCCAGGAACACCGGCAGCCCGACGAAGAGCGCGGCCATCATGGCCATCACGCCGAGCGCGATGGCGCCGCCGCCGACCACGTCGAACGCGGCGAGCGCGATCAGCACGGTGCCGAGCGCCCCGAGCGCGTTGAGCCAGCTCCCGGCGATTCGCCCCTGCGACGCACGCACCTCGAAGCCGACCGCGCCGGTGCCGTCGTGCCCGAGGCCGAGCGCGCGCCGGACCTCGGTCGCCTCTTTCTCGTTGGCGACGCGGAGGATCACGGGGGCGTACGGCCGCCCCTTGAGCGAGAGCACGACCGTGAGCTCCCCCTCGGGCGTCAGGGCGGTCGTGGCGCCGACGACGTCGCGCGCCTTCACGTCGAACGGGCGGAGCGCCTTCTTGCGGCGCACACGCACCCGACCGGGCGTGATCTCGAGCTGCGCCTTGCGGAACTTCCTCCGTTTGGGGAGGACCGGCGCGAGGAAGCCCACCGTCGTGGAGGCGAGCGCGAGCATGCCGGGCACGTCGGGCGGCAGGCTGTCCTTGAAGAAGAGAGAGACGAGGAGGCCCACGCCAGCCGCGATGTAGAAGGCGCCGCGCGCGAGCTTCGATCGTTTCTCGTCGAGGACGGCGGCCTCCATGCCCTCGAATGTAATCCCAATTCCGGCCGTGCCGAGCCCCCAATCGCCGCACGCCGACGACGACGCGACGGAGATGACGACGCGACGGACCGGCGTGGGCCGTCAGCCCGCCTCGCGCATGCCTGCAAAGCGGTAGTACTCGATGCCCACGTCCTGGAACTCCGCGTCGGTGCTCTCGCCGACGCGGTCGATCACGAACGGGTCCGACTCGACGCGAGGCAGGTCGGGCGTGGGGCGCCCGTCGTGCAGGGCCTCGTACTGCTCGCGGTCGAGGTCGATCGCCTCGCGGAGGGCCTCTGCGAAGCCGAGCTTGGCCGCGGCGCGCTCCCACCCCGGTACGACCGTGAGCGGGATCGCCTCGGCCGCGTCGCCGCTGCCGTAGCCGATCGCGAGCACAGTCTTGCCCGTGAGGTCCTCGCCCGTCGCGAACGCGTCCTCGAGCGCCGCGCCCAGCCACGCGGGCAGCGACGCCGTGTAGAGGTTGCCGAGGTCACGTACGATCGACTCGCCGAGGTGCATCTTGGTGGCCAAGAAGCGCCTGAACGCGGCCGTCTTGCGTACGTGGCGCGAGAGCCTCATCGCCGCCGGGTACGGCTCGAGGTCGACGCCGCTCTCGCGCACGTTGCTGAACAAGTCGGGGCTGCCTCCGACCTCGGCGAGCACCGCGCGAGGGTCGATGCCCGCCTCTTCGCACATCAAGACCAGCTCGCCTTGCTCTTCGAGCTCGCGCGCCATGGTCCACACCATCGATGCGGCCATCGCCTGCTGCGGCATGTGATGGTACGGGCGATGGCACACCACCATCGCGACCTCGTCGAAGAACGCCGTGCGTGACCCGCCGATGCGCCGGAACATGTGGTCGAGGGCGTGCACGGTCGCGTCCACGTAGCAGACGGTGGAGTACTTTCCGTTGAACACCGGGAAGTCGTGCATGCGCTCGGTCTTGGGCGCGTAGCCGCGCGCGCGGTGTCGGGCGAACGGCTTGCGAAAGTCGACGCCGCGGTAGGCCGACGAGCTGCCGGCCTGGTCGAGCTCGAGGGTGAACATCTCGGGCTTGGCGTCGAGGAGCATCGCCACCGCGCCCGCGCCCTGGGTCTGCTCGCCCGTCGAGCCGCGCTCGTACTCCGCGATGTCGGCGCTGACCACGATGGCGCGCCGGCCACGCCCGTCGTACGCCAGGTAACGCGCCGCGGCCTTGAGGCCGTACACGCCGCCGAGGCACGCGTGCTTGAACTCGGGCACCTCGCACGAGCGCGCGAGCGGCGGGCGGCCCATCTCGAAGAGCGCGTCGTCGATCATGCCGCGGATGAGCACGGCCCCGGCGGCGTTGTCGGTGCTCGACTCGGTGCCGAACCCGAGGAACCCCACGTCGCGCGGGTCGACGTCGTAGCGCACGATGAGGTCGAGCACCGCGGCGGCCGCCATCGTGTACACGCTCTGGCCCGGCCCGCACACGCGAAAGCTGCGCCCGACGATGGCCTCGACCTTCTCGGCCGGGGCACCCGTCCACGCCGCCCACTCCGAGAGCGGGACGCGCAGCTTGGGGACGTAGAGGGACAGACCGCTGACTCCTGGAGTGCTCATGGTTCTTCTCCTGCACGCAGGGCGCGTGCGGACTGGGTAGGTGGCCGCCCGGACTGCAACCGTTGCGCCAGCGTCGAAAATGCGCAGCGCGAGCGGACGCGACGTGTGCTCGCGTGCCGCGCGCGTGCCGGCCCGTGGGGCGTGCCGGATCCGCTTCGTCGCCGCCGCGCTACACGACGCGCGTCGCGGTCACTTGGCCGAGGGGTCGGCCACGCGGCCCATGAACAACACGAGCCCGCTCGCCTTGTCGACGATGACGAACAAGAACGGGTGGTCGGCGTGGAACGCCACGGGCTTGGGCGGCATTCCCCCGCCCGCGGCGGCCACGATCGCGGTCGCGGCCGCCGCCTCGGTCCCCTTCTCGTCGACCTTGACGAACGCCTTGTGGAACACCTTGGCCACGTGCAAGCGCTCGCGTGGGTCGCTCGGCTTCGCGATGCCCGTCAGGTCGGCGCGGTCGCGATCGAAGGCGAGCGCCATGCCCATCTTCTCGAGCTCGTCGCGCAGCGACAGCGCCGGCGGGCTGAGCTCGAAGCGCGGGAGCGCCACGTCGACCATCGTCGACTTCGCCGCCGCGCGCCACGCGTCGAGCTTGCCGGCGGTGAGCGCGCGCTCGACCGCGGGCAGGCCGTCGACGGCGTCGGGCAGCACGACGTACATCGCCGTGTCCTTGCCCTTGTACGGGAGCGCGAGCACCTTCACGCCGTCGGCCGCGGCGAGATCGTAGTGGTCGGTCACGTGCATCATCGGCACGTCCTTCCCGGCCGACGCGCTCGTACGAAAGCGCCCCGGCGCGGTGAGATCGGCCTCGAACGGCGTGTCCCACGTGCCCAAGAAGTAGATGGCGTTGACGATCACGAGGCGCGTGAGGTCGTCGAGTGATCTCGGCGCCAGCAGGTCCTTGATGCGATCCTCGGTCTGCCGCGCGACCCAGGTGTTGATCTTCAGGCGTTCGGCGTCGGCGCTCTTCTTGAAGTCGACGAGCTCGAGCGGCGCTCCGAAGCTCGCCCGCGTCGCGTCGAGGTAACCCTTCTCGAACGCGTACGTCTTCTCTCCGAAGAGCCGGTTGGCGATGCGCAGCGTCACCGGACGACCGCGCGCGGTGAGCGACGCCGAGAGCTTTCCCCACGTGGCCGCCGTCGCCTCGGGCGTCGACTCGAAGTGGAGGACCTTCTTCATCTGCGCGGACGTCTCGCCCCGCGCGCCCGGCCACGCCATCGCGAACGCGACCGACAGGCTCGCCGGCGAGAAGACGAAGTTGCCGGGCTTGGCCGCCCGGCCGAAGAGCTCGACGCCGAACGCGTTGCTCGAGCGCGCGACGACCTGCACGTCACCCTCGGGCGGCCGGGGCGGCGCGGGCGCGTCGGCCGCGGGCGTGGGCGCGTCGGTCGCAGTCACGGCCGGGGCGGTGGGCGCGGCCGTGTGAGACGCGGTCGACGCGGGATCGGCCGGGGCCGGCGTGCGCGACTTGTCGCACGCGGCGACACAGAGGAGGAGCCCGAGGACACACGCGATGCGCATGGGCGCGAGCGTACACACGCGCCCAGGGACGCGCGATCCGATGGGCGGGCCGTCGCCCCGAAGGCGACGCATCCATCTGAAAAGAATCGGCTTTTTGCAGGGTGGTTGCATGTAGTCAAACGTGCGCTAGACCGAAGCCATGAAGCTCCGCGCCCTGGCGCTCGCGCCCCTCTTCGTCGCCGCCCTCTCTGCCGCCTGCGCGGCCCCGGCCGACGAGCCCGTCGAGGCCGACGAGGGCGAATACACGAGCGCCACCTCTCGCCTGCTCGAGATGAGCTTCCGCGGGGAGCTCGTCACGTCGCGCTTCGCGAACGCCGAACAGGCGGTGCGCGATCAGATGCTCTTCACGATCGGCCAGCTCAACGGCGACGTGGGCGTGGGTCGGCTCGACAAGCTCACGCTCCGCGACGTGACGAGCGCGCCCGCGGCCGACGGCCTGCAGAAGGTGACCTACCGCGCGACGCTCCCCGTCTCGCTCTCCAAGGACAAGCGCACCGGCCGTTGGTACACGCTCCACCTCCCGCGCCGCGTCGACAGCGCCGGACAAGAGGCGTTCTTTCGCAAGTACGAGCGCACGTGCACCGACCCGTGGGCGCACGACAACGACGCCGGAATCTACTGGTACTACTACCGGCCCGCTCAGCCGCGCTGCGAGCTCGACGCCGCCGACGTCCTCGACGTGCGCGCGAGCGTGAAGGTGAGCGCCGAGAACACGACCGACAAGTACCCCGAGTACGACCGCATCTGGGACGACGGCGTGCTCGACGTGGTGGCGATCTACGGCAAGGTCGAGGACGGCGCGACGACGCACGCCGACCGCGGCATCTGGAGCCACGCGCACTTCGTCAACACGATGAAGCGCGAGCTGCCGAACGTGAAGACCACGCCCGAGGTGCTGCCCGCCATGCCGGGCATCGAGACGCCCGACGTCACCCTCGAGAGCACGCTGCCCGACGGCCGTAAGATCCGCCTCACGAGCCTGCTCGTCGACAACGTTCGCCAAGGCGGCGCCGCCTTCGAGCGCCGCTACACCGAGCTGTCGGGCAACGCCGACCTCATCGTGTACAACGGCCACGCGGGCCTCGGCTCCAACGTGCGCGCGCTGGCGCGCATGGGCCAGTTCAAGCGCGGCAAGTACCAGATCATCTACATGAACGGCTGCGACACCTTCGCGTACGTCGACGGCTACCTCGCCGAGTCGCGCGGGCGCCTCAACCCCGACGACCCGACCGGCACGAAGTACATGGAGATCATCACCAACTCCATGCCGCCCAACTGGGACTCGCTGCCCAACAACACGATGGTGCTCGTGCGCTCCCTGGCCAAGCTCGACGCGCCCGAGAAGTACCAGGACATCCTGGGCAAGTTCGACCAGAGCGGCTTCCAGGCGGTCACGGGCGAAGAAGACAACACGTTCCGGCCCTGAGCGCCGGCTCGGCGCCATCGAGCTGCGTCGAAGGAGGGGAGATCGTCGCGGCGGGCGCGTATCCTCGCCTGCCCGGAGGTCTTGCCGTCATGCGCCACATCCCGTCCCCTGTTCGTCACGCGTTCGGTCCCCTCGTCGTCCTCGCCACCCTGTCGGTCGGGTGCGCGGCCATCCCCGTGCACATGCACACCGAGACGCACGTGCAGCACGCCGACGGCACCGTCGAGCACAAGTCGAGCGACTGGGAGGGCACGCTCGACCAGCTGCCCGAGCAGCTCGGCAAGGCGGGCAAGGAGCTGGGCGAGGTCACGGCCAAGCTCGGCAAGGAGCTCACCGACGTCCCGCCGCCCGGCACGGTGCACCTCAAGGACCTCAACCCCGAGCTCGCCAAGTTCGAGGGCAAGCGCGGCGCCGACTTCCTCGTCTCGGCCAAGGGTCACGACGGCAAGCCGATGAAGTTCGAGTACGTGCGGCTCGGCGTGCCGCAGTACGACGAGTTCTTCAAGACGGCGCAGGAGCTCCACGCCCTGGTGTACGAGGCCACGCAGGTCACGAGCCAGATCCGCAAGCTCAGCGCCAAGGCGCTCGACACCAAGTACGACGCCAAGGCCGACCTTCGCGCCGCCGTCGACAAGACGCTCGCGCTCGAGGGCAAGGTCGACGGAGAGATCATCTCCGACATGAAGGAGCTCGCCCAGATCGGGCAGGTGCTCGCCGTGATCATCCCCGAGATCGCCAACAAGATCGGCAAGCTCGTGCAGACGGGCGAGGCGCTCGTCGCGTCGGCCGCGACGAGCATCACCAACCCCAAGGTGGTGGCCCACCTCGACCTGGTCAAGCAAGGCATCGTCACGAGCGTCACCGTCGTCAAGGAGTCGGGCGAGCTGGTCGTCGACTTCGGCAAGGACCTGACACACTTCAAGGCCTGACCGCGCGCATGTAGGATGCCCGCGTGAGCGTGGCGCCCCCTGTCCCGTTCCCGCCGATCGATCCCGGCCCGGCGCGCGTCGTCTTCCCGGATCCGTCCGACGCCGACGCCGACGACATCGTGGCGGCCGGCTGCGACTTCTCGGCGAGCACGCTCGTGCTCGCGTATCGCTCGGGCATCTTCCCCTGGCCGCACGGCAAGGACCGCCGCGGCGGGCCGCTCGTGCTCTGGTTCTCGCCCGACCCGAGGTGCATCTTCCCGATCGAGCGCGAGCCGCACTGGTCGCGCAGCCTGCGCCGGACGCTGCGCCATCACCCGTACGAGATCACGGTCGACCAGGCGTTCGAGCAGGTGATGCTCGCGTGCGCGCGACAGCGCGAGGGCGGCACGTGGATCATCCCCGAGCTCGTCGCCGGATACGTGCATCTACATGCGCTCGGCTGGGCTCACAGCGTCGAGGTCTGGGACGCGCGCGGGCCGGAGCGCGAGCTCGTGGGCGGGATCTACGGAGTGTCGATCGGCGGTTTGTTCGCCGGCGAATCCATGTTCCACGCGCGCACAGACGCGTCGAAGATCGCTTTTGCCGCCCTCGTCGAGCGCTTGCGTTCTTGCGGATATGTGCTTTTCGACGTCCAGGTGCAGAACCCGCACCTGCTCTCGCTGGGGTGCGTCGAGATACAAAGATCCGAGTATCTTCAGCGGCTTACGCTCGCCGTCGAGACCCCCACGCGGCCCCTCGGCTGAGCTATCGCTTGACACGCGGCGGGTCGTGTGCGGCCTGTATGGAAAGGTCCGACTTTGGCCCATCCATCCTGGACGTGCCAGACTCAACAAGAGCGCGCGTATCGATCGTATCGACACGTATTCGTCCCTGAGAAAGATCGAGCGCCGTCGTCGAACGTGCTTATGAAAGTTCATGCTCGCGCCGCGCGTTCAAGCGTGGAACGTCGCGCGGCCGAGGTCCCTCATGCCACGAGAGTGGAGCGTCCCTTGAAGAAGTCCGTCTCTTTGTCCAGCCCTCCCATCGCGAACACGCGGCCGCCGGCAGAAGCCGAAGAAGCGGTCGACATGTACTTCCGCAAGATGGCGCAGGTCTCCCTGCTCACCCGTGAAGGCGAGGTCGACCTCGCGCGTCACATCGAGCAGGGCGAGCGGATGGTCCTCGAGGCGATCGTCGACTCCGAGATCGGCTGCGTCGAGCTCGGCCACGTGAGCCAGGTGCTCTACAAGGGCAAGCTCAAGGTGCGCGACGTGGTGCGCAACGTCGACGACGAAGAGGCGTTCGACGAGGCCAAGATGCTCGAGGTCGCCCGCCTGCTCGAGCGCCCGCTCAAGGAGCTGCACGGTCCGCGCGCCAAGAAGCCGGCCCCGCCGCCCAAGGGCAAGAAGGCCAAGCCCAAGGCGCCCACGCCCGCCGAGAAGCGCTACCTCGCCAACCGCGACAAGATCCTCGCCGAGCTCGAGGCGCTGCGGCTCGATCGCGCCGTCGTCGACCGCGTGCAGAAGCGACTGCGCATCGAGGGCCAGCAGAGCGCCACCGCCCGCAAGCTCACGTCCAAGAGCCTCGCCGCCATCGCCGAGGGCCGACGCATGGCCGATCGCGCCAAGGCCGACCTCGTCGAGGCCAATCTGCGCCTCGTGGTGTCGCTCGCCAAGAAGCACGTCAACCGCGGCCTCCAGCTGCTCGACCTCATCCAAGAGGGCAACATCGGGCTCATGCGCGCGGTCGACAAGTTCGACTACAAGCGCGGCTACAAGTTCTCCACGTACGCCACGTGGTGGGTGCGCCAGTCCATCTCGCGCGCCATCGCCGACCAGGGCCGCACCATCCGCGTGCCCGTGCACATGTACGAGAGCTTGCAGAAGCTCACGCGCACGAGCCGCTCGTTGCTCCAGGAGTACGGCCGCGAGCCCACGCCCGAAGAGCTGGCCGAGACCACGGGCATCCCCGTCGAGAAGGTGCGCGCCGTCATGAAGATCGCGCGCGAGCCCATCAGCCTCGAGACGCCCGTGGGCAGCGACGGCGAGTCGCACGTCGGCGAGTTCATCCCCGACGACTCGGGCGTGTCGCCCGACGACGCGTTCGCGCAGATGCGCTTCTGCGAGCAGACGCGCCAGCTGCTCAAGACGCTCACCCCGCGCGAAGAGAAGATCCTCCGCATGCGCTTCGGCATCGACGAGCCGCGCGACCACACGCTCGAAGAGGTCGGCGAGTCGTTCAGCCTCACCCGCGAGCGCATCCGTCAGATCGAGACCAAGGCGCTCCGCAAGCTGCGCCTGCCCTCGCAGCACCGCAAGCTCAAGACGTACATCTCGGGCGGCGGCTGACGGCCCGCGCGAGCCTCGCGCGGCGCGTGGTAGAGTGCGGCCCGTGAGCACGCAGGACATCATCGAACAGAAGCTCCGGGACGCGCTCTCGCCGAGCCACCTCGAGGTGATCAACGAGAGCCACATGCACTCGGTGGCGCCGGGCTCCGAGACGCACTTCAAGGTCGTCGTCGTCTCGCGCGAGTTCGAGGGGCTCTCGGCCGTCGCGCGGCACAAGCTCGTCTACGGCGTGCTCGACGCGGAGCTCAAGAAGGAGCGCGGCGTGCACGCGCTCGCCATCACGTCACGCACGCCCGGCGAGTGGTCGAGCGCGCCCGTCGCGCACGTGTCGCCGCCGTGTCACGGCGGCTCGAAGGCCGACGCAAAGTAGGCGGGCGGAGCACGCGCCGCACGACGCGCGCCGCATCCACAGCACGCGCGCCGCACAAAACGACGAAGCCGACGCGATCGCTCGCGCCGGCCTCGTTCGGTTGCACGTGTGACGCGCTCTACTCGAGCTTGTCGGTGCGGAGGTTGACGTACATGAGCCCCTCGGTGGGCTTCACCGGGGTGTAGCTCACGGCGTAGTAGCTCATGGCCTTCACGCCCATCGAGCCGCCGGGCGGGATGACGAGCGCGCGCGTCGTCGTCAGGCTCGCGTAGCTCGAGTAGCCGCAGAGCGCGGTGGTGCACGACGACCCGACACCGACCTTGCACGCCTGCATCGACGCGTCGTCGGTCGGGTCGACCGTCGTGTCGTACGCGGCCATGTACGTGTTGATCTGCGGGGCGCCCGCCGGGCCCGAGTTGTACACGGTGACGGTCGCCGTCTTGCCGGTGTTGTTGTTGATCACCACCCAGAGGTACGGGTGGTCGGTCGTGGTCGAGAGCGTGGGCGTCGACGTCACGCAGGTGCCGGTCATGCGCTTGCCCTGCTGCGCCGCGCTCATGTAGTAGAGGCCCGAGACGACACCGTCTTGGATGTCGCTCACCTCGAGCGTGCCCGTGTTGGGCGGCGTGGTGCACGCGTCGAAGTTGCCCCAGGTGCACGTCGAGCTGCAGGTCTGCTCGCGGTACGTGCCGGGCACCGCGCAGCCCGCGTTCGACAGGTTCGTGCTGCCCTTGTGGCAGGCGGTCGCGCCCGTCTTCTCGCCGGCGCACGCCGTCTGGTTCCAGAGGCAGTACTGGTTGCACGTGCGCACGCGCGAGCCGCAGTTGCCGCACGCCGCGTTCTCGGTCGTGCCGGGGATGCAGCCGCCCGCGACCTCGTTGCCGCACGGGCCGTAGTCGCTCACGGTGCCGCCGCCCGCGTCGCCGCCGGCGAGGCACACGGCCTCTTGGGTGCCGCACGCGCCGCACTGCTTCTTGAAGATCACGTTCGCCGTCGGGCACGGCGAGCCCGGCGCCGGCGGCGGAGGACCGGCGTCCACAGCGGCGTCTCCACCGCCTCCACCCCCAGAGTCGCTCTTGGGGGGAGTGGGCCCCCCCTCGGGCGCTTGGCCCTGCGGCGGCAACGTGGACGTCGCGTCGGGTGCGTTGCTGGTGTCTTCGGGAGCGTCGCCTGCGCCGCCCTCAGCCGTACACGCCTGAGCAGCGAGCACCACGAGGACCGACACGGGCACAGCGAATAGGGAACGTAGGGTGCTCATGTAGGTGGACGTACGCATAGCACGTGCCGACTGATGTGCACGGCAATCAGGCCTCATACGCCATCTGTCAGCCAGGATCGCGCGCGGCCCGTGCGGCAGGCGTGATCCAACACGCCGACATCATTGGTGTGTGTGGCGACGCTGCGCGTCAAAAAGAACGGAAGCCAAAACCGAACGGCACGAAGAGCGCGGTGTTGTCGTTGCGTAGCTCTGTCAGCAAGAAGCTCGGCTCGGCCCAGGCGATCCACTGCCCGTAGGGCTTTCGCAGGAGCACGACGCCGACGTGGGTCATCGCGCCGAAGACCAGGTCGGTGCCGTACGGCGTGCCCTTCACCAGGGTCTCGAGGCGGCCGCCGATGAACGTGGCGCCGACCCACACGGGCTCGGCGATGCGCACGGACAGGCCCGGCCCGCCCATGTACGCGTAGGTCGGCTTGCCGTCCGGTCCGAGCGCGGCGTACCCGTGGAACAACAGCTCCACGCGCTCCGTGAGGGCGACGCCGACGTCGACGAGCGCCCCAGCGACGACCGACGGGCCCGCGGCGTTCTCGTTCGACGCGCCCGCCGTCTTGGTCCCGAGCAGGCAATACGGCGCGACGGCGAAAGATGCACCATACACAAATCCGTCGGGCTCGGCGGGCTCGGCGGGGGCGGGCGCCGGCGGGGGTCTGTCGGCCGCGGGGCCTCGCCCAGGGGCCGGCGCCGCGATCGCGCTCGGGCCGGCGTGCTCCGAGAGCGGCGTGTCGGTACCGGGAGGCCGCAGGGTGATCGTGAGGGCGTCTCCCGCGCCTTTGACCTCCACGTCCTGCTCGGAGCGCCACGCGGCGCCTTGGGCGACGACCACGTGATGTCCGGCCGGCACGAGCAGGCTGACGGGCGAAGGCTCACGGAGCGGCGCGCCGTCGACGAACACGCGCTGCCCCGGAGGCACGGTCTCGACGCGCAGCCGCGTCGACCGCCCCTTGAGCTGGGCGATCGCGAGCGTCGCCGCCTCGGTGAGCTCTGCGCCCGCGCCGGCCTCGGCGATGTACGCCTCGTACGCGTCGACCGCCGCCTGCGGGTGCCCGAGCCGCTCTTCGGCGAGCCCGAGGTTGTAGATGATCGCGGGCGCGTGGTGCTCCGCGTCGGCCGCGAGGAACGCGCGTCGCGCGCCCTCGTAGTCACCGGCCTCGACCATGCGGTTGCCCTCGGCGAAGAGCGCGCGCGCCTTGTCGACGTCGCCCGCCGACGCGCCGCCCGCCGAGAGCACGAGGCCGAGCGCGAGCCCCGCGACGCGCACGCACGCGCGCACGCCACGTCCCGCGCCCGGTGCCACTGGCGCTCCGTCTGCCCCTCGGTCTCGCACGGACAAGATCGAGGGGAGCGTACTTCATCGCGAGCCCCGCGCGCGAGCATCGTCCGGAGCGCGGGCGCCGGGGTTGGACGACGGCCCTACGGAGACTCGCTTTCGCCGCTGGCGG
>JAGQJA010000404.1 GCA_020430845.1 Myxococcales bacterium | reverse complement strand
CGCGTGTTGTTGAAGCGGCGACGCACCTCGGCGCTCTGGTGGGAGTTCGCGTTGTGCTCGCCGCAGATGTTGAGCATCTTGTGCGCGCGCGCGAGGCGCCCCATCATCCGAGCCCGCGCCTCGTAGTCGTGCGTGACCCAGAGCATCAGCTCGCGAAAGTGGGTTTCGTTCGAGGTGGAGCCGTACTCGCCCTCCTCGCGCCACTCGCCGTAGGTGTGCCAGTCGAGGAAGCCGAGGAGGTCCTGGTCGATCTCGGTGCAGAAGCGGTACGCCCAGTCGAGCCACAGGGGCTGGAACGCCTCGATCCCGGGCCCTCCGAAGAGCGGGCGCTTGCCGCCGAGGTAGGGCGCGAGCCAGCGCGTGCAGCGCCGCGCGACCGCCGTGTAGATCCGTGCGTACTGTTCGAACGAGAGCCCGCCGCCGATCAGCGTGCTGTTGGGCTCGTTCCACACGGCCCAGTACCACTTGGTGACCGCCTCGGGGCCCCAGTGACGCATGCTCTGCCAGACGACGTCCGCGCACTGCTCTGCCCACGACCGGAGCGCGCGGTCGTCGAAGTACGGGCGGTCCATCTTGGCGAACGTGATCATCGGCGTGGCGCCGACGTCGAGAACCGTCTGTACATACAAGCGATAGTCGGGCCAGTTGGTGAGCGGGTTGGGCCCGTGCTTGTCGTAGAGGAAGATCCGAAGGATCTTGGGGTGCACCTGGCGCACGCGGTCGCGCACGACGGACGTCGTCGGGTCGGCGAACGGCCACCACTCGTCGGCCTGGTTCAGGCCGTACACGAGCTTGTTCTTGCGCGGGTGCAGGCCGGGGTGCGTCACGCTCGACCTCTACGCCTCGATGAGGCGCACGAGCTCCTTCACGCGTGCCTCGTAGCCGTGGTGCTCGCGCATGTGCGCGCGGACGCCGTGGATGATCTCGGCGTACTCGAGCGGGTTCTTCATCATGTCGAGGAGCTTCGCCTCGGGCTCGTGCTCGGGGAGGACGAGGCGCTCGGCGCCCGGGCCGAAGATCTCTTTGACGTACTCGGAGCCGAGGCCGAAGAGCGGGATGGTGCCTGCCGCAGGCGTCTCGAACGTGCGGCACGTGACGAAGCCGAGCTCCTCGAAGAGCGGCCGGTAGATGACCGGATTGAACACGGCCTTGCTCATCCAGCCGATGACCTCCTTGTAGGGGATCGGCGGCACGATCTCGACGCCGAGGCGCTTCAACATCTCTTTGTCGGTGTAGTACGCGCTCTCCATCTGCATCTGGGGCGCCCATTCGGGCATGACGTCCCAGCCGTGGCCGACGATCGCGAGGCGGCCGACGTCGCCCCGGATCTTCTCGACGGCCGAGAGCACGCGCTCCATCGGGCCCCAACGGAACTTGGAGTGGCCCACGTACGCCATGGCCAGCTCGCGCTTGTCGAGGTCGAGCGGCTGCTCCCACTCGGGGCTGTAGCCGTGGAAGAAGTACGTCTTCACGTTCGGGCGGCGCGGGCGGAAGCTCGGCTGGAAGAGCTTGTCCGACAGGCACTCGGCGTGGCGGATCCACGCCTCGCTCTCTTCGTCGCTCTTGTGGTTGTAGTCTCCCCGTACCTGGATGCGCGCGTTGAGCGCGCCGTCGCAGTCGATGACGAGCCTGCGATTGCGAGGCACGTGCCCGAGGATGCGCGCGACGTCGAGCTTGTCGCCGTGTCGCATCATCTGGGTCCACTCGAAGATGAAGACGACGGCGTCGGCCGAGGCGACGTCGAGCGACCAAGGGAAGGGCGACTTGGGGTCGGGCGGACCGTACACGACGATCTCGTGCCCGAGCTCCTTGGCCGCGCGCACGAAGTAGTGCACGTCCTGCGCGCTGCCGGCGTCTTCGTACAGGTAGTAGAGGAGCATGATGCGCATCAGGCCGTCTCCCTCGTCTCCTCGAGCGCGGCGACGAGGTCGCGCACGCGCTTGTCGTAGCCGTGGTGGACGCGGACGTGCTTGCGCACCTCGTCGACGACCTCGGCGTAGTGGGTGGGGCGCGCCAGAGCGTCGGCGATCTTGTCGGCGATCTGCTCCGGTCCGCCCGTGAGGGCGAGCTCGCGACCCGCCTTGCCGTAGACGGCCTCGGCGTGATCCGCCTCGATGAGCGACAGCGGGATCGTGTCGGCGCAGAGGATCTCGAAGAACTTCGACGTGAGGAGCTTGAGGTGCTTGAAGAGCGGGCGCTGCGTCATCAGGTTGATGCGAGCCTTGCTCATCGTGGTCATGACGTCCGAGAAGGGCACGCTCGGCTTGGTGACGACGCCGGCGCGCGCGAAGAGCGCAGGGTCCGACTCGAACGCGATCGCGACCTCGGTGCCGACGAGCGACGGGTGCATCTCGTCCCACCAGCGCCCCAGGAACTGCGCGCCGTGGACCTTGCCCTTGAGGCGCTCGAGCGCGGGCAGGATGAGCGTCGAGACCTCGCGCCAGCGCCACCAGTTGTGGCCCACGAGCATCACGTCGAGCTCCTTGGCGGGCGCCTTGTCCCGGGGGACCTCCATGGCCTCGGGGTGGCCGTAGAAGGCGAGGGGGCGCACCTTGGAGCGCATCGGCTCGGGGTTCGGCTGGAAGATGCGCGAGGCGAGGGCGTCCATGTGCGCGACCCACTCGGCCTGCTCGTCGGGCTTCCAGTGCGTGCGGTCGTAGCCGTCGACGACGATGCGGTCGTTGTACATCCCGTCGGCGTCGATGATCGCGCGCTGCGCCTTGGGCACCCGCGGCATCAGGCGCACCAGGTCGATCGGCGGCAGCCAGCGGAGCTTGGACTCGTAGATGAACACGACGTGGTGGAACCACGTCGGATCCTGCGCCCACGGGATGCCCACGAACGACTTGTCTTCTTTGCCCCACAGCTCGAAGTCATGACCGAGCGCCTTGCCCGCGCGCACGTACGCGGCGATCGCCTGGATGCTGCCGGCGTCGACGCGCGCGTCGGTGGCGAAGAGGATGCGCATGGCGCTCAGCCCTCGAGGATCTCGGCGAGCTGCGCGAAGCGCTTCTTCATCGAGTGCTCGGCGGCGAGGTGCTGGCGCACCTTGGACACCGCCTCGAACGCCCGCTCGGGGTGCGCGAGGCCGTCCTTCACGACGCGCCCCGGATCGTCGCCCGCGAGCAGCGGCTTGACGCCGTCTCCGTAGATCGAGACGGCGAGCTCCTCGGGGATCGACACGAGGGGGATCGTGTCGGCCATGAACGTCTCGAAGACGCGGTTGGTCACGAGGCCGAGCTCGTTGAAGAGCGGCCGCTGGAGCACGGGCGTGAAGCGGTGCTCGGACAGGTAGCCGATGAGCTCGTTGTAGCGGAGGGGGCCCCACGCCTCGACCGGGACGCGCTCGAGCAGCTCGCGCTCGACGAGGATGCCGGGGACGCCGAGGTCGATGATCCACTGGGGCGTCTTCTCCCAGTCCCACCCCGCGACGCGCATCTTGCCCAGCTCGGCCTTCATCGGCTCGGCCGCCTCGATGACGCGCTTGATCTGCGCCCAGCGCTGCCAGTTGTTGCCGATGTAGCCCAGGCCGTAGGGCTTGTCCCACGAGCCCCGCGGCGCCACGTGGCTCGGGTCGTAACCGTAGAAGAGGAAGCTCCGCGCCTCCTCGTGGCGCGGCTTCAGCGTCGGCTGGTAGATGCGCGTGCTGACCGCGCGCATCGCGTCGATCCACTCCCAGCCTTGGTGGCCGTCGAGCTTCTCGAGGTGGTTGAAGTCGTCGTCGACGCGGATCGTCTCGTTGAAGCGACCCGTCGGGTCGATCACCACGCGCCGGTCCTTCGGCACGTTGTCGAGCAGCTGGGCGAGGTAGGGCAGATCGGGGAAGTCGGTCGTCTGGTAGACGACGAAGACCACGGCGTCGAAGCCTTTGGTCTCGGTCGTGAACGGGAGGTTCCAGAAGTCGTTCGGCCGCTCGCCGAACATGACGACCTCGTGACCGAGCTCCTTGCCCGCGCTCACGTACCGCTCGAACGTCGCGGCGCCGTAGGCCGACGCGTCCACCTTGCCCACGAAGAGAAGCCTCATTCCGTTCCTCCAGCGCATCGAATACGGGGCGCGGCGCTCTTGGCCGATCCGCGACACGAGCAAGATCTTCATCGCGTCAATTCTTGGCGCCGCGCGCCCACCGCACGGTCTCGCCGAAGCCGTCCTCGAAGCTCGTCTTGGCGCGCCACCCGAGCACGCGCTCGATCTTCGTGGTGTCGGCCTCGACCTGCCTCTGCTCGCCCGGGCGCGCGGGCTCGTGCACCACGACGTCGGCCTTCGTCTGGTCGAAGGCGCGCGCGGCCACGTCGGCGAGCGCGTTGATCGACATACGCTTGCCGCTGCCCAGGTTGAACACCTGCCCGTACGCGCGCTCGTCGCCGAGGGCGCGCGCCCACGCGTCGACGACGTCGCCCACGTAGACGAAGTCACGCGACTGCTCGCCGTCGCCGAAGATCTTCACCTTCTCGCCGCGGGCGAGGTTGCCCAGGAAGATGCCGAGCACGCCCTGGTACGGGTTGTCGAGCGCCTGGCGCGGCCCGTACACGTTGTACATGCGGAACGACGTGACGTTGAGCGGGTGCGTGAGGTCGCTCCGCTCGGACGTGACGTGCGCGTAGCGCTCGCCGGCGAGCTTGGTGATGCCGTAGTACGAGATGGGCCAGCACGGGCCGTCCTCGGGCGGGCGCACGGCGTCGGAGCCGCCGTACACCGTCATCGAGCTCGCGTAGAGCACGCGCGAGACCTTTCGCTTCACGCACTGCATCAGCACGTTGACCGTGCCCTCGACGTTGGTGCGCAGATCGAGCGTCGGGTCGGTGAACGACTTGATGAGCGAGACCTGGCCGGCGATGTGGCACACGGCGTCGATGGGGCCGTGCTGCTCGAACGCGGGCTCGAGCTCGGCGACCTTGGACACGTCGCCCGACACGAACTTCGCCTTGGCGGGCACGTCCTCGCGCTTGCCCGTGGCGAGGTTGTCGATGACGACGACCTCGTGTCCGTCGGCGAGGAGCCTGTCGCCGAGGTGCGAGCCGATGAAGCCCGCGCCGCCGGTGATGAGGACACGCAGAGGTCTCACGACCTCTGCTCCTTTCTGGTCGGGGCGGCACGCGCCGCCCCGCCCCGCCGAAGTGAATTCGGCGGGGCCCCACCCCACGCGGGCGCGTCGGAGCCGCGCTGGAATTCCATGCTCACTTGGCCTCGGGCGCCGGGAAGAGCGCGCGGCTCGCGAGCACCCAGTCCCACAGCCGACGGATCCCCGTCTCCTTGTCGACCTGGGGCTTCCAGCCCATCTCTTTTTCGGCCTTGCGGATGTCGCTCACGTACACCTTCTGGTCGCCGGGGCGCCACGTGTCGAGCTTGGCCGGGACGGGCTCGCCCTTGAGCTTGCCCAGCAGCTCGCCGAACTCGGACCACACGCTGAGCGTGTTGGAGGGGCCGCCGCCGATGTTGTAGATGCGGCCGCGCGTGACGTCGATCTTCTCGACGGCCGTGCGGAACGCGCGCACGAGGTCCTCGACGAAGAGGATGTCGCGCACCTGCTTGCCGTCGCCGTAGATGGTGATGGGGCGCCCGAGCGCGGCCGCGATCAAGAAGTGCGCGACCCAGCCCTGGTCCTCGTTGCCGAACTGGCGCGGACCGTAGATGCACGACATGCGAAAGACGACCGTGGGCAGATCGTAGATGCGCCCGTAGTCGCGGATGTACTGGTCGGCGGCGCCCTTGCTGCAGCCGTAGGGCGAGTGGAAGTCGAGCGGCTGACTCTCGTCGATGCCGTGGGGCGCGCTCTTGTAGGCGTGGCGCGTGGCCTGCTCGACGACGGGGATCTCTTCGCACTCGCCGTAGACCTTGTTGGTCGACGTGAACACGATCGCGGGCTTCTTGCCCGACGCGCGCGCCCCCTCGAGCACGTTGAGCGTGCCGAGCGCGTTGACCTCGAAGTCGGTGCGCGGGTCGACCACCGACGTCGTGACGGCGACCTGACCGGCGAGGTGGTAGATGACCTCGGCGTCGGCGGTGACCTTGGCGACGGCGTCGGCGTCGCGGACGTCTCCTTTGACGAAGGTGAGCTTGCCGCCGCGGGCCTCGCCCTGGAGCCACTCGAGGTTCTTCTCGGTGCCCTTGCGGACGAGTGAGTCGAACACCGTGACGTCGAGGCCTTCGCGGAGCAGCGCGTCGACGAGGTTGCAGCCGACGAATCCGGCTCCGCCGGTGACGAGGATCTTGCCGTTCATCTAATCCGCTCCGTGCGTCGAGGGGCGGACCTTGCTCGGGCCGCCGCGAGGGCCAGCGACGATAACGAGAGACGCTCGCGAAAGGAAGTCACCCGACGGGGTGACGCGGCCGGAGCCCCGCGTCGCATCCCGCACCGCACCGAGATAGGTGACGCCTACACCTGGGTCCCGGCCTCGCCACTGGAGCTCGCCACATCGAGACCCTTCGGCGCGCGTTAGACGGGCATGCGCGCTCGGTAATCAAAAATGCTCGCTCGAAAAAAAATGTGTCAGTTCGGGCATTTCGAATCTTGATCCGGTCCGTCCAAGCACCCATCATCGTCAGTTCGCACACTCAGCGGGAGAGGTCATGGGGCTAGGCTCGACGCGTCGTACGGTGCTCATCACGGGGGCGGCAGGGTTTCTCGGTTCGCACTTGGCCGAGCGCCTGTTGGATGAAGGGTACGAGGTGGTCGGTCTCGACAACCTCATGACGGGAGACCTGGCGAACCTGCGAGGGGTAGAGCGCGATCCGCACTTTCACCTCGAGATCGGCGACGTCCGCGACCGCTTGCCGGTCTACGCCGAGATCATCTTCAACTTCGCGTGCCCCGCGTCGCCGATCCACTACCAGTCGGATCCCCACGCGACGCTCACGACCAGCATGCTGGGCGCGATGCGCCTGCTCGAGCACGCGCGCACCCGCAAGGTGCGCATCGTGCACGCGAGCACGTCCGAGGTGTACGGCGACCCGCTCGAGCACCCGCAGAAGGAGACGTACTGGGGCCACGTCAACCCGGTGGGCGAGCGCGCCTGCTACGACGAGGGCAAGCGCGTCGCCGAGACCATCCTGATGGACGCGCGCAGGCTGCACGGCGCAGACACGCGCCTCGTGCGCATCTTCAACACGTACGGTCCGCGCATGGCGCTCAACGACGGGCGCGTCGTGTCGAACTTCATCCGCCAGGTCATCGAGGACGAGCCCATCACGGTGTACGGCGACGGCTCGCAGTCGCGGTCGTTCTGCTACGTGAGCGATCTCGTCGACGGCATCGTCAAGATGGGCATGCTCCCGCAGGCCGAGCACCCCATCGTCAACCTGGGCAACCCGCGAGAGCTCACGATGCACGAGCTCGCCGAGACCGTGATGAAGGTCGCCGACAAGCGCGTCGAGGTCGTGCGGCGGCCGCTCCCGTCCGACGATCCGCGGCGGCGCTGCCCCGACATCACGCTCGCGCGCAAGATGCTCGGCTTCGAGCCGCGCGTGCCGCTCGAGGACGGCGTCGCGGCGACGTACCGCGACTTCCAGGAGCGCCTCGGCCAGGTTCCGCCCAAGGCCGCCAACAGCAAGCGTCGCCTCGTCGCTGCCGTCGGCTGAGCCCTACTGCGCGCCGTCTCGCGGCCGTCGGCTGAGCCCTTCGCGGCTCTCTCGGCTGAGCCCTACTCGACCGTCTCGCACGCGAGGCCGTGCAGGCCCGTGGGCGAGTCGACGGTCGACGAGAGCGACGACAAGAACGCGCCGGTCTTCATGTCGAACACCATGACTCCGGCGTACCCGGCGTCGGACGAGGTGAGCAGGAGACGTCTGCCGTCGGCGGCGACGTCCATGCCGGCGATGGATCCGTAGAACGCCTCGAGGCCCACGGCGCGCGGCGCGGCGCCGCTCTCCATGACGGTCACGACGTTGCCCGAGTAGGCGGAGGCCACGAGCGTCGTCCCGCGGATCGCGACGCGCGCGGCGTCGTCGGGCGCGGGCGCGAGCTCGGCGGGCGCGTCGGCGCGCAAGGCGGCCCAGTCGACGTAGCGTCGCAGGCCGCGTCGAGCGTGGTCGAGCACCCAGATGCCCGTGGCGTCTGCGGACACCGCGTCACACGGCGTCTTCGCCTCGTCGACGGCGCCGGTCTTCATGTCGACGCGCACGACGCCCGAGCCCCCGCACGCGAAGAGCTTGCGACCGCGCGCGCCGAGCGACGAGAGGTTGATCGGATCGGGCAACGTCACCGTGGCCCCGAGCTCGGTGCGCCCGCTGTCGAGGTCGACGGTGGCGATCCGCGATCCGCCCGGTTGATCCACGACGGTGGTGCAGCGGGTCCTCAGCGCGCCGCTGGGCAACGGAGAGTCTTCGGAGGCCGACGGACCGCGCGAGGACGGAGGCGTCGCCGGGCGCGCGGGCCCGTCATCGATGGGGTCTTCGGCGATCGCAGGGCCTTGGAGCGGGGGCTCACCGCCCACGTCGCCCGCCGAGCCGACCTCGCCGCCGCAGCCCACCACGAACAGCCCCACTGCACATGTCAACGCGTAGCGCACGTCAGCTTCCTCCTCGCGGCCCACAGGCGCGGCCGCGACGGAGGTATGTGCAACGGCCGTTCCCAAGTGTGCGCCTGCTCGAGATGCCTTTCGCGCAACGGTTTCGGGAAGACGCGGCTCGACCCCCGCGTATGCCGCCGCCGGCGTCAAACCGTGTGGAAGACCTGACCGAACCGTGACGAACCGTGAACTACGCTCGAAGACATGAAGTCACGTCGCTTCGGGTGGATCACCAGCGGGCCGTTCTTTGCGGTGCACGTGCTCGCCGTCGTGGGCGTCGCCATGAGCGGCTGGTCGTGGAAGGGCTTCGCCCTCGCCATCGGGCTCTACTACCTGCGCATGTTCGGCGTGACCGGCGGCTACCACCGCTACTTCTCCCACCGCACCTACCGCACGAGCCGCTTCTTCCAGTTCGTGCTCGCGTGGCTCGCGCAGTCGAGCTTCCAGAAGGGCGCGCTCTGGTGGGCGGCGCATCACCGCATCCACCACAAGTACTCCGACACGCCCAAGGACCCGCACTCGTTCCGCGACTACGGCTTCTGGTACTCGCACGTCGGCTGGATCCTCTCCAAGGACACCGAGGAGACCGAGCTGCGCCGCGTCTCCGACCTGGCGCGCTACCCCGAGCTGATGTGGCTCAACAAGTACCACCTCGTCCCGGGCGTGCTGCTCGGCGTGGGGCTCTTCTTCGCCGGCGGCTGGCACGCCCTCTTGTGGGGTCTGTTCGTGTCGACGTCGCTCCTGTGGCACGGGACGTTCACGATCAACTCGCTGTCGCACTGGATGGGGCGCCGCCGCTACGCGACCTCGGACGACAGCAAGAACAGCCTCATCCTCGCGCTCGTGACGATGGGCGAGGGCTGGCACAACAACCACCACTACTACCAGCGGTCGACCCGGCAGGGCTTCTTCTGGTGGGAGATCGACCTCACGTTCTACATCCTCCGCGCGCTCTCGGTCGTGGGCGTCGTCTGGGATCTGCAGAGCCCGCCGGCAGCCGTGCGCGCCGCCAACCGGATCAAGGACCTGCCCGCTGCCGACGCGGCAGCCCCGCTCCTGCCCGAGGCGCCGCTCTCCGTGCCCACGGCCGCGCTTGCCGACGCCGAGTAGTTGAATCTGCTCGCCTTTTCGACTAATTGCGCGGCCGGATTGGGCGGTCGGACCAAAGCGCGGTAAGGTGCGCCAGGGTCCCGGTCCGGCGCCCTGGAGTACGAGCCGAGATGTCCGACGAAGCACTTGTAGACAGCCCCGCGCCCGACGCCGCCGCGACCCCCGAGCCGCGTACCGACAAGGCCTTGATGGCCGCGGCGCGCGCCCACGCCGTAGAAGACCGCGGCCGCAGCTGGTTCGCGCTCCTCTCGACGATCGCCCTCGCGTTCGCCCTCGGCACCATCGCCGTCCTGTCGCCGTACTGGCCGGTCCGCGTGGTCGCCTCCGTCGTGCAAGGGCTCACGATCGTTCGGCTTTTCATCATCTACCACGACTTCATGCACGGCGCGATCCTGCGCCGCTCGCGCCTGGCCAAGGCCATCCTCTACACGTACGGCGTGCTCGTGATGACGCCGCCCAACGTGTGGCGCGACACGCACAACTATCACCACGCCAACACGGCCAAGATCATCGGCAGCCACATCGGCTCGTACGTGATGGTGACGACGGGCATGTGGGCCCGCATGAAGCCGCGCGAGCGCTTCATGTACCGCGTGGTGCGGCACCCGCTCACGATCCTGCTCGGCTACTTCACGATCTTCATGCTGGGGATGTGCCTGTCGCCGTTCCTCCGGTCCCCCAAGAAGAACTGGGACTCGATGTTGTCGCTGGTCGTGAACTTCGCCATCACGGGGCTCGCGATCCGCTTCTTGGGCTTCGAGACGTTCTTCTTCGGGTACTTCTTGCCGCTCGCGGTCGCCACCGCGTCGGGCGCGTACCTCTTCTACGCGCAGCACAACTTCCCCGAGGCGTACATCCAGCCGCGCGAGCAGTGGAGCTACAGCCGCGCCGCGCTCGAGTCGTCGAGCTACATGAAGATGGGCCCGATCATGCGGTATTTCACGGGCAACATCGGCTACCACCACGTGCACCACCTCAACCAGCAGATCCCGTTCTACCGACTGCCCGAGGCGATGGAGCAGATCCCCGAGCTGCAGAGCCCGCCCACCACGTCGCTCGCCCTCAAGGACATCGTCGCGTGCTTCCGCCAGAAGCTCTGGGACCCGACGGCGAAGCGGATGGTCGGCTACCCGTAGGGCTCGGTTGCGTCGTCCGCTGATCATCGCGGCGGTGCTGGGCGTCACGGCCGCCGCCGGCGCGTGCTCGCTCGACTGGACCTTCGTGGAGCCGGTCGAAGGCCAAGAGGGCGGCGCAGACGGCGCTGTGGACGGCGCGGGCGCTGACGCGGGCATCGCGGACGGTGGTGACGCGTCGAGCTGCGACGGGTGCGCCGACGCGGGGACCTTCAAGTGCGGCCCGGTCACCGAGTGCGTGTTCCCCGGCGGGGTGTGCGTGTTCTCCGCGGGCCTGCGCGCGTTCGCGTGCGACGCCGTGCGGGGGTGTGTCGCGTGCGACTGCGTCGACGGCGGCGGGGTGTGCTCGCGACAGCACGGGACGCGGTTCGCGTCGTGCGACGCGGATGGGGGTGGGGTGTTTGTGAGCTGCGAGTAGGAGCGGGGGCGGGGGAGAGCGGGTGCGTGGGCGTGGGTGAGCGGGTGCGCGGGAGCGGGGGCGTGCGCGGGCGCGTGCGCGGGCGCGAGCGCGGGGGCGAGCGCGGGAGCGGGGGCGAGAGCTTGGGCGAGAGCGGGGGCGTGGGGGCGGAAGCGCGTCACGAGGGCGTGGGTCGAGGGGAGGGGGCGCTCGCGAGAGATGAATGTGTATACACGGATAACGCGTGGGGGGGAGAGTTGGCGAGAAAGAAGGGAAAGCGTCGGCGAGTCACGAAGGGCGCACCTCGTCTACTGCGTTGAGCACGAGGCGAAAGAGCGAGGCGTCGCGCGGACGCCCGAGCACCTCGCCATGAGGCAGGCGCGCTCGAAGCCGTTGCTCGACAAGCTTCACACCTGGCTCGTCGAGAAGAAGGACAGCTACCTCCCGAAGGGCGGCATGGGCTCGGCGATCCGGTACGCGCTCGACAACTGGACCGAGCTCACCCGTTTCCTCGACGACGTGCACGTCCCGCCCGACAACAACCGAAGTGAAGCGGCGCTCCGCGTGGCGGCCCTCGGTCGGAAGAACTTCCTCTTTGTCGGCCACGAAGACGCCGGCGACAACATCGCTGCGCTCTACACGCTCGTCGCCACCTGCGAGGCGCACGGCGTGAACCCGTTCGAGTACCTCCGCGACGTACTCATGCGCGTCAGCACGCACCCGGCCTCGGACATCGACGCCCTGCTCCCGCATCGCTGGGCGCCAGCCGCGGCCTAGCTACCCGGCGTCAAGCCCCCGTCGAACGTCCGTCCACAGACGGGTACGCTGCGCCCGGCACCCCGCCGGGCCCGGGGGTGCTCATGGTCGCTCGCGCTCTACTTCTTCACGCACGTGCTCGCGAGATGCGGCATGCGCCCACGCCTTCGGAGGCGCGGCCGTGGGAGCGGCTGCGCGGGTCGCAGCTCGGCGTAGTGTTTCGTCGGCAAGTCGTGATTGGTAACTACATTGCCGACTTCGCGGCGTCGTCGGTGCGGCTCGTCGTCGAGGTGGACGGCGGGTATGACGCGGGGTGCGTACGGCTCGACGCGAAGCGTGACGCGCGGCTCGCGCGGGCTGGATGGCGCGTGGCGCGGGTGTCGAGTGAGGAGAGCGTGGAGCTCGCGGTGGCGAGGGTCGTGGCGGCGATCGCGGGGTAGGGCGTGCCACGGCCTGCTGCGACGTCCGCCTATTTCAGGGCGCGTGAGCGTCGCGGCGTCGCGGCACAGGATGCCTGACAAACACGCGTCGGGCGTCGCGGGAGGGTCACTCGTGTACCGCTGCGGGCTCGGCGTGCATATCCGTATTCGAGCCGAACCAATGGCCTTTGTTCGCGCCCCAGCAGCGGACGGTCGTGTCGCGCATCAGGGCGCAGTGGAATCCCATCCCGGAGGCGAGCTGCACGACGTCGCGACCGTCGAGCGACCGCACGCGGGTTGGCTCCTCGCGCGGCGTCGTCGTCCCGTCGCCGACTTCGCCTGCCCCGTTCCGTCCTAGGCAATAGACACCTTCGGCCGTCCGCGCACAGAATCCGGTTTCTGTAGACGATATCTCGAGCACCCCGGCCAACCCTTCAACGTGGTACGGAGGGAAGTGCCTCAGCGCGCCGCCGTCGCTCTGTAGCCTCATGGGCCAACCCCAGCACCACACGGTGCCGTCGCGCTTCAACGCGCACGAGTGGAGCGTGCCGACCGATAGACTCGCGACGTCGGCCACTCCCTTCACGATCCTTGGTGTCGGTATGCCGCGGGGCCCCCCGGGGATCGCGTTCCCGACGTCGTTCGCTCCCCAACAGCTCACGCGTCTGTCTTCGAGCACCGCGCACACGTGTGCGCGAACCCCGCTGATCTCGAGCGCCTTAGACGGCAGGGCCATGCGGAAGGGAACGCGTGGGTCGCGAGGTTCCGGGACTGGCCAGTGGAAGCCGCCCCCCCAGCACTCCACGACGCCGTTCTCGAGGCGGGCACACGTGTTCGAGACGCCGGGAAGCAGCTGCGCGGGGGGGTCGGTGAGGCGGACTTCGCGCTGCACGCGACTCTCCTGCGCGTCTTGGCCCATGCCGTCCGCGAGGTCATCCTGGTAGTTTCGGTAGCACCGCACGGTGCGGTTGTCGTCGCGCAGGAAACAGAGCCGCGTCCCGAATCCGACAAGTCGAGCGCCTCCCGCAGCGTCGATTGCTGCCTTGTCGGGCGCGAGCTCCCCAAAACAAACCAGGTTGCCGGACTCTCGCTGCGCGCACAGCTCCTCCCTCCCAGCGTACAAGCGGACGACGCCTCGTAGGACCCCCAGCCCGTGGGCGCTCTCGGCGCCGGCATCCGCCGTGTGCGCCTCCACCCTTTCGACCCTCGGTGCGCTCGCGTCGCTCCCAACGCGCGCATCTTCATGCGGTCCCGCTTCGCTGACGGGTCCGCGCGAGCGGCACCCACACGTGCCAACCCCGAGCATCAGCGCAGCGGCGAGAGCGAGCGGAGCGTTCACTAGCGCGTCCTTCCGAGTGGCGTAACGAGGGAATTGTTTACGATCGAGTTGATCGTCAGAGCGCCGAGATCGCGGGGGACTGAGGCCGCTGGCATCAGCATCCACATCTTTCCGCTGGGGCCGACCATGAAGGAGGGCTTCTGCGCATCAAAAGCATTTTGGTAGTCCGGGTCCGAGAACGTATCGGGCTTCGGACCGGGCGTGTGCGAGTGGAATGAAGCCACGAGTATCGCCGCGCCCGGTCTGCCCGGCGCGCGCTGCGGCTTTTCGACGGAGGTCTCGGAGCGAGCGCCGCCGACGAAGTAGAACGAGAACTGACCTGCGGAGCGTCCCACGAGGATCTTGAAGATACCACCACCGGACTCGAAGCCATCGCGCTTGGTGCGGCGAAACGCGGCGCGCAGAGCTGCGCGGGCGGCTGCATCGGTCGAGCCGAAAGTGCCCTCTGGCGTGGGCGGGCCGATGGGTCTGGGATTGTGGCCCTCCGTTGTCATGTGAACCTCCGAGATCGGTGTCGAACGGGTCGGCATACCCCGCTGCGCCGCGTCCCCATGCTGAGGCTCCCAGTCGTAGTCGTCGTCCTTCGTCGTCGTCACCGTGGTTCCGTTTGGCTGTGTGATGGTCCCCGGTTTCGGCGGTGGCGGTGGCTCCGGCGGTTGCGGCGAGTCGACGGGTGGCTTCGGTGGCGGCGTTGGCTGGGGCGGGGCCGCGGCCGCCAGCCCCCACGGGTCCACCGCGCCGAGCACGTTCCCGCCGACGTACGCGTACGGGTTGAGGTCCGCGCCAAGTCCGTGCACCGTCAGGGGGTCGGGGCTCATCCAGCGGCCGAGCCTCGCGTGGTAGTACCTCGCGCCGAAGTAGGTCAGGCCCACCTCGACGTCTTCCTCCTTGCCCGTGAACCGATACGTGTCGCGGTGTCCGCCCCAGCGGTCCGGTCGGAAGTTGGACTCGGTCTCGCCGTACGCTTGGTAGTGCGCGCGCTCCACCACCTCGCCGCTCGCCTTGTCGATCACCACGCTCGTGGAGCCGAGGTGATCACCGAGGGAGAGGTAGACGTGGAGCAGGGAGCCGTCGGCGCTCGGGAGCTCGGCGTTGGGATCGAAGAAGGCCTTGCCGAGGCCGCCTACGTACGCGCTCATCGTGCGGCGGTTGCTCTCGTAGTCGTCCACCTGCCACTCGGCGTCGTCCAGGCGGAGGGTGTCGAAGATCTCCACCGAGTGGCGGGCCGGCAGGCCTCCTTGGGAGGCGCTCTTTCGCACTCGCGCGCCGGCCGTGTACGCGTACTCGATGTCCCACGCTGGGGTCGCCGTCGGGACGCTGGGGTGGGCGGGCTCGCTCGCGGGGATCGCGCCCATCGGGTAGTCCCAGCGTCGCGCGCGCGCGAGCTGGTTGGTCTCGTCCCAGTCGTAGACGAACCGGTGCGTGCACAGCGTCGTGCCGCTGCCGTCGCAGGTGGGGCGTTCGACCGTGAGGCTCACCAGGTTGCCGGCGGCGTCGTAGTCGGCGTGCACGCCGTCGGCGTCCCTTAGCTGGTTCGGGTGCGCCGCGTCGTTTGTGATGGCGCCGAGGCTGCGGTCGAACCGCAAGAACTGATCGTCCTCGGTGCGCTGGGTGTTGCCGAGGAAGTCGTAGTCGAACGTCTGGGTCTGCGTTCGGCCCGTGCCCGTGCGAGTGGGCACCGGGCGCGAGCTCCCAGCCGCCATCTCGGGCGCGAACGGGGACGCGCCGGGATCGCCGTTGGTGTTGGTGGTGACGGAGGTCACGCGCTGGAAGCCGTCGTAGGTGATCGCCCGGCGCGTCGAGAGCGAGCCAGCTGCGCTCCAGCCCACGGCGCCGTCGTCGATCTGGGTCGGACTTCCGACTTCGTTGCGCTGTATGCTGTACACGTCCGCGAGCTGGAGCGGGGTCGTCTCCGCTGGGGGTGCCGTGTACGACGCGGTCGGCTGACCCCACGCCGCCGCGGGCGCGCGGGCGAGTTTGTAGGTGTTCATCCACCCGCGCGTCGCGTCGTAAGTCGCGGTGCCGAGCGTCTGTGAGGCGTCACCGTAGGTCCAGCGCGTGGCCTGGCCCTCGGCGCTGTGCTCCATGCCTGACACGAGATCGCCGTAGGAGCTGCCTTGTCGCCCGAGCGCGCCGCGCCCGGTGAAGAAGAACGACTCGTAGCTCTGGCCCTCGACTAGGAGCTCGGCGACGTCCGCGCCTGTCGAGCGCTTGGTGAGGCGATCTCCCAGGTCATACTCGACGGCCTGCTCGTACCAGTGCGCGGTGTACCGCTCGTCGACGAGATCGCGCGGCGCGCCGGGCTTGGCCAGGCGGCGCGAGACGCGGCGCACTCGATTCCGCGCGTCGTGGTGGTAGCGCGTGTGGCCGCCACGGTCCTTGACGGAGATGAGCTCTCCGATGGCGAGGCGCGGATCGTCGAGGAACTCCGCGGTCGGGGCGAACTGCCCGAGCTCATATTCGTCGTAGCGGTAGAACGCCTCGGCGCCGTCGCCCGTCGTCAAGTCGGGCGGCGAGTACGGCTGGTGGTGCGGCTCGCACGGGGAGAAGTCCTCGGCGAGCACGCGGCCGAGCCCGTCGTAGTGGTAGTTCACGCCACACTGGCGCGCGTCGCTCGTCGCGACGAGGTGGCCCGCGGCGTCGTAGCGGTACTGCCACGGCCCGGAGTTCGGCTCGTCGTTCCAAACCATGCGGCCGAGCTCGTCGTAGCCCATCGAGCGCGTCACGCTCGCGCCGCTGTCGGTGTCGAGTTGCTGGACGGAGGTGATGTCGCCGGTGATCGCGTGGGCCACGAGCACGTCGACGTTGTGGGTGGCCGAGCGCCGCTCGATCTTCGAGCGGCGGCCGTGACCGTCGACGTGCACGCGCGTGTAGCCTGCGCCCGTCGCGATCTGGTCCGCGTCCTCGAGCTTCACGCTCATCGCGCCGTAGGTCGTCCGCGACAGCAGCGTGCCCGGGTAGCTGCCGACGAGCACGCCGGTTGGGCGCGCGAACGTGTCGATCACGCGGGTGATCTCCGCCCCCGCCATCGGCGGCGCGGCGCCGCTGAGCGCCACTTGCTCGGGGTCGACGCTCGAGAAGCCTGGCCTGTGCGTCCGGATGACCTGTCCGTAGGCGTTGCGCTCCGCGTATGCGTGCTGGACCCAGGCGCCGAGATCGCCCGAGTTCGGGTCGGCCTGATCGAAGCCGAGGGACGGCTCGCCGAGGCTGTTGGTGAGGACGTAGCTCTTCTGAGACTTGTCTTGCGCGACCCAGCGCTCGACGCGCACGTAGCCCACGGGCCCCGTGTCCTTGTACGCGAGCTGCGCCGCGAGCGCCGTCGCGCCGAGCGACGGGTTGTCGGGCGCGGGCGCAAAGACCGCCTTTGGCCTGCCGAACGCGTCGAGATCTACGGTGCGGACCGTGTAGTCCCAACCCTTCTCGAGCGTCTGCGCCCCGAACCGGCGATCGAACACGGTGTCCGATGTGAACGTGCGCGCGGAGGTATATTCGACCGTCTCGGTCGTCGACGGGTACTGGTTGTACGCAGCATCGTACCCGTGGAGTACGTAACCGCCGCCGCCCGGGAAGAAGCTGTAGAGTACATTCCCGTAGTCGTCGTACCAGTGCCCCGCCAGCATCACGAGGCCGGAGTCGACGACGCTGCCTGGCGGGGGAGCCCCGAGCGTCGGGTGCCGGGGCAGAGCGCTCAGGTCGCCGCGCAGCTCGGCTTGCACCAGCGACACTTCGCCTTGCCAGGTGTAGTCGATGAGCACTCGTCGGCGCCACATCGAGGGCGGAGCCTCGGCGCCCAGGTCCTCGAACACCGTGACCTCTTGCGACGTGCCGGGGCTCGGCGCGCAGACCCAGTTGCCGTTGCATTGCGTGTGCGACGTCTTCGTCCGGCGTCGCGGCTCAGCGACGGCCCCGGCGACGTTGCCATGGTCCACGACCTGCATGACGTTGCCGTGCTCGTCGCGCGCCACCACCGTCTTGATGTGACCGAGGCCAGCTTGCGTGGGCAGCGCGTTCGGGTCTTCGGGATCCCCGCCTACGGCTGGCGTGTTCGTGTCGAACAGGTACGTCTGCGTGGTGTCGACGGCGTTGAACGTGTCGTACGCAAAGGTCACGATCGAGAGCCATGTCCCGGGCTCGCCTGGGCCGGCCGGCGGAATCAGGCGATCGACGCGGTCGACGAGGCCTGGCCGCTTCGTGTGCCCCGGCCCTTCCGAGGTCTCAGCGCACCCCGCCGCTCCGCCGGTCCCGTCGGCAGAGTCGAGCGTATGGTGGCATGGGCCGAACGCGTACCACGTGTCGGTGACGGCGGCCTCCCCCAACACGCTCATGCGGACTCTGCGAAACCCGAGGAGCTGCCGCGTCCACGGGTCGAACATCGGGTCTTGGTAGGCGTACCGCGTCGTTCGGTCGAAGGCGAACGGCGACGGCGAAACCAGGCCCTTGTCGTGGACGCGGACGTCGGTGACGAGGGTGTCGACGCGCGGGGAGTGCGTGCGCCACTCGCGCGGGAAGGTGGGCGCCTCGGCGCCCCTCGCCTCGAGATCGAGCTCCTGCACGGTGGCGTACTGGACCTGCGTCTCAGCGCCGCGACCGTTGTCGACGGCGACGAGCAGACCAGGTCGCGGGACGCGCGCGCCGGGCGGGCCACCAAAGCTGTGGAGTCGATCGTAGGGCGAGACGTAGTACAGGCCAGCGCCGAACGTCACGACGATGTCGTCGGTGCCGTTGCCATCCATGTCGGCGAAGGTCAGCGTGTGCGGGAACACGGTGTCCCCCGGACCGCACTCGCCGTTGTTGAGCAACGAGCACTGGCCGTAGCTGAGGTGCAAACCGTCGCGGAATCGACCGATGACGCACGGGTCCTGTCCGGGCACGCCCTGAAAGGGACAGGTGAACGTGTGGCCGTCCTCGTTCACCCAGAGGCGCACGTTGCCGCTGCGAGGATCGTAGGTCACGACGTCTGCGAGTCCGTCTCCCGTTACGTCATGAAGGTACACGCGACCGTCGTTCGGCAGACTCAACGGCGGACCGTGGGAGAACGTCGCGAGGTAGGCACGACCGAGCCACGTGGGTGCGCCGGGAACCGGGTTTGCGCAAGGCACCTCCCGGTCGTCGCAACCGAACGGGCCACGACCCGTACCGGGGTAGACCGTGAGCTGCTGTCCGCGCGTGTCCACGAAGTCGGGCGCGCCGTCGCCGTTCACGTCCGCGTAGTAGGCGATCCCTTGCGGGTCCGAGAGCGTGAGCGTCGTGTCCGGCCCCTGCTGAAAGGGCTGGAGCTTGTTCCGCTCCGCGATGCCGACGGGTTGGGCCTCGCCGAGGACGTAGCGGCGCGAGAACTGCACGCGCATGTGCTCCACGCCCGTGATCGGCCACTCTTGCACGTTGATGAGTCGGTCGACGACGCCGTCGCCGTCGATGTCGGCGTACATCGCCCAGGTGGCCGGTGGGTCGGAGGACTGCGGCGGGACGTACCAGCTCGCCGCGTTCTCCGCCGCCCACGCGTAGCCCGCCGAGGGCGACGGGTTCGTACCCGTCTGACACCCATCCACAGCCGGAGCGGGCGCGAGCCCGAATCCTGCGAACACCGGCGGCGAGGGCGCTATCGCCGGAGCGTGCCAGGCGACCAAGCTGTCGCCCCAGGCCCCCTGGAGGCTCGTACCGTGTCGCAACGTCATGAACGACATCGGCGCGCCGGCCGGCGACGCCGGGGGCGACGCGTGAACGTGCCCGATCGGTTGAGCGTCGATGCACTTGAAGTCCATGCGTCGCGCGGTGAGACCTGTCGCGCCGCCGACGTTCATGTACGCCTTGTGCGCGGGCACGGGCACCGCGATCTCGCTCTGAGCGCTGAGCGGATCCAGCGGATCGCATGCGAGCACAAGCGGTGCCGTGGGATCCGAGCTCCCACCGAGACGTGCCACCCCGACGATCCCCGGCTCGCCCGCACAGCTCGTCGCGGCGCCAGCCGGCCCGCCCCCCTCCCAGCCGTGAAAGATGTCCGGCAGCCCGTCGCCATTCAAGTCCATGACACTCGTGCTCTCGAGCCACCGCAGCGACTGGTGGGTCTGCTGCTCGTTCGCCGGTCCGTTCTCAACCTCCGACAGGCCGTTGAGCTGGTAGAGGAACGCGCCCTCCGAGTAACGAAACGTGACGGGTGGCATCACGTACTCCGGCGTCTGCGGACAGAGCTTGCCCAGCGCGAAGACTTCCTGCGGTCCCTCCGGCACGTCGCACGCGCCCTCCTCCTCGACGCTCGTGAGGAAGGTGTGACCGAAGAGCGGAGCTTGCAGTCCAGGCACGTACGGAGTGGCGCGCGGATCGAGGTAGTTGAAGTGATACGCGGCCACGAGCGAGCGCGCGGCCTCGGCGTCTTGCCAGCCCTTCGCCGCGATGGTCACGCGCTCGAGCCGTAGATCGGGCTTCGCGCGGTCCAGCTTCACGTAGCTCGCCGGAGCACCCCAGCCCTGCCAGCGCAGGCTCACGTGCAACGCGAACGACTCGAGGCCGCCCGCGGCGACCGGCGACACGTCCCACACGTCTGTCAGGTAGGCCAGCCCGCGGTTGCCCATCCGCGCCCAGCCGTAGACCACGTGGTTGCCGCGCAGGTCCTCCTCCCGCGCGAGCCTCCAGCGGAAGATCGGGGCCGGGCCGCTCTCGGAGCAGTCTTGGCCGCGCTCGGCGCAGTCGAACGCTTCGCCCGGGCCTGCGGGGTAGTTTCCCGACTCCGGCACGCCAAACTCGCGGATCACGCCGCCCTTGTGCTGGACCTTCCAGGTCTTGCGGTTGGGCGAGAGGAAGAAGCGGGCGAAGCTCTCGCTCTTGTAGCGCGTACGGTAGAAGCGCCATCCCGCCGCCCAGCTGGGCATCGGCATCCCGTCGCACGCGCCGGCACCGACGGTGCAAACGAGCTCAAGGCGCTCGCCCGCGTAGGCGTACCGGTCCTCGTGCTCCTCGCCGCCGGTCCCGTCGGCGTAGCGCGGCCAGCCGCTCGTGGGCGCTCGCTCGATGCTGGGCAGTGAGAGGCCCCACCCCATCCCGGCCTCGCGATCCCCGGTGGCGGAGTCGTAGGTGAGGTCGAGAGAAGCGCCCACGTTGCCGCGACCCGGCGGCATGCGGAGATGGATCGTTTGCGTGAGCGATCCCGTAGCCGAGGTGCCGAGCGTGTCCTTGGACCACTCGCCAAAGACGCCCGTGGGGGTCGCGCTCGTGGGGTCGGCCGCGGCGCGATCCGCCAAGCCCACGGTCAACGCCAGCGCGAGCGCGCCCGCAAAGCCGCGGAGACGACCTCTCGACGGCGACATTGCCGGGACGAAAACGGCCGGGGTGCTTCGATGGATCGAGCGCGACATGAGACCTCCTGAACGACGGACGCAGCGGAGCGACACAACAGACGTCCGTCGCGGAGCTACGGAGGCGCCACGCGGGTCGGTCGCGGGATGTAGAGGGTGATGGTTGCGGTAGTCCGCTCAGCGGCAGGCGCGCTCGATTCGCTCGCGGCTCGCAACGCACTGCGCGCGCATGAGTTCGCGCGCGCGCGGGTCCTTCGGCGGCCGCGGGTACGCCGCCACTCTCGGGGGCGCCGTCCTCGAACGGTTGGTCTCGAGGCACCGGTCGAGGGACTGCTGGAGGGCGATGCACTCCTCGAGCGGGTCGGTGGCGGCGCGACCGCGGTGGGTCATCGTGAGCAGCAGCGGCGCGGCGAGCAGGAAGGGCACGTGCCAACGTCGCTTCGCCGGCTCGCGTGCGGGGGGCCGGGGAGCGTGGTGGGGATCGGGCGAGGTCGAGCGCATCACGTTCCGTTCCTCTCGCCGCCGTCCTGCGTCGCGTCGCTCGCGAGGCGGATCACGCGGAGAGTTCCACACTGACCGACGACGCGCGCATCGGCCAGCGATGTATGTACTATGCAATAAGTTCTGTGAGAGGCTCCGACACCTCTCGCGACCCGCCCCCCTAATCCCACTTGGGGTTAGGGGGCATTGTGGGGGGGGGGTGTTACATATGCATATGCATTCAATAATCGCGCGGGGCGACGCAACCGCGGCGGGGCGCGGTCGACGTGCCCTGGGACATGGCCATCCTCATCGTCGAAGACGACGAGCTCCTCGGGCGCGCGCTGGCGCGTGCGCTCGCGCGGCTGACGCGCGACGCGGAGATCGTGGTGGCGCGCACGGTCGAAGAAGCGCTGGCGCAGCTCGAGGCGCGGCGCGACTGGAGCGGCTTCTTGCTCGACGTGCACCTCGGCCGCGGCGAGCGCACCGGGCTCGACGTCCTCGCGCGCGCACGCTCGCTCTATCCCGACGCTCCGGCGCTTGTGCTCACAGGCAGCCAAGACTCGTCGGTCATCCATCGCGTCGCGTCGCTCGACGCGGGCTACGTCGTCAAGCCGCTCCCGGAGACCGCGGTGCTCGCGCCCTTCGCCCGGCGGGCGAGCGCGCCGCCGCCCCCAGCCTCCGCGATCGACGGCGCGTGGATCGACCGCCTCGCGTCGCGCGTAGGGCTCTCGCCCTCACAGCGCGAGATCCTGCACGGGCTCGCGCGCGGTGAGACCGCGAGCGCGGTGGCGGTCCGCACCGGGCGCTCGCCCCACACCGTGAAGCTCCACGTCCGCCAGATCCTCGCGCGCTCCGGCGCCCGGTCGATCGCGTCGCTCCTCGCCTCGGCTCCGCGGACGAAGCGCTCACCCCGCGACGCGTAGGATCGGCTCCCCTCCGCGCTCGCCCCGCTCTCGCTCTCGCACGCGCCCCCGCCCCCGCGCCCGCGCCC
>JAGQJA010000403.1 GCA_020430845.1 Myxococcales bacterium | reverse complement strand
CCCTCTTCATCGTGCTGGTGCGGCGTGCGCTCCGACACGGCGTGGTCACCGCCGAGGTGCGGAGCTCGCTCGGTGGCGAGCGACGCCTCTTTCCCGTCGGCCGCCCGTTCGTCTTCTACGCCAGCGCGGCCGCGCTCGTGCTCTTCGCCTTCCTCCTCTTCGCCGTGGGCGCGTCGTACCAGGTCGCGCGTTACCGGCCAGAGGCAGCGTTCATCGTCAGCTCGTCGGTCCTGCTCACGTTGCTCGCGGTCGCGGCGCTCGGCGTCTCGTGGGCCGTACCGCTCGACGTGGTGATCGATCGCCACGGCATCACGTTCGCGGGCGCGGCGCGCAGCTGGGCCACGGTGCGGGGCGCGCGTCGACAGGGGCGCGTCGTCGTCGCGGAGTGCGACGGCGGAGACATCGACCTCGGTCCGGCGCCGCCGGCCGTCCTCGACGCCATCACCGAGGCCATCGAGCGAGGGCGCGAAGCGCGCGGCGAGGCGCCGTGAAGGCCGACGCCGCGCGAGGGATCACTTGCCCGCGTCGGGCGCCTTGATCTCGAGCAGCTCGACGTCGAACTTGAGCCCGGCCTTGGCGGGGATGCTCGGGGGGTGGCCCGCCTCGCCGTACGCCTTGTCGTAGGGGATGGTGAGCTTGCGCTTGCCGCCCACCTTCATGCCCACGACGCCCTCGTCCCAGCCCTTGATGACCTGCCCCGAGCCCAGCTTGAACTCGAAGGGGTCCTTGCCGCGCGAGCTGTCGAACTGCTTCCCGTTCATCAGCGTACCCGTGTAATGCACACGCACCGTGTCGCCGGTCTTGGCTTCTTCGCCGGTGCCGACGGTCTCGTCGACCGAGATGAGCTTGTCGGGACCGGGGGGCAGCTCGGGCGCGGCGCTCGGCTTGAAGTCGCTGTCGGGCTCGGACACGCGCTTTCCGCAGGCGAGCGCGAGGGACGCGAGGCACAGCGCCCCGCCCACAGCGAGGACGCGCGCGCGATTGTGAAGCGAAATCATGCTCATGGGCGCGCATTTAGCCGCGACAGGGCGCCCACCGCAAGGGCGACCTCGCGCGCGCTCACTTGGGCGGCGGAACCGACACGCCGAGCGCGCCCGCGGTGAGCTGCAAGAGCGCCTCGAGCTGCTCGGGCGAGGCCGGGAGCTTCATCTTGATCTTGTCGCCTTCGGCGTCGACCTTGGCGTTGTTGAGCAGGCCGCGCGTCACGATGCGCACGCCCACCGCGTTCTGGCGCTTGAGCAGATCGGTCAGCGCGTCGGCCACGTCGACGGCCGCGGCCGCGTCGGTGCAGTCACCCTCGACGAAGACGTCGGCGCCGCCGTCGGCGCGCGGGATGATCCAGAGGCGCAGCTCCTTGAGCGAGTTGGGCAGCTTGAGGCCGGGGATCGCGACCTGCCTCCACGGGTCCTTCACCGTGAGGCGCAGCGCCTCGCCCGGGCGCACGCGCGGCTTGACCGGCGCCTTCTGCAGGACGCGCGCGAACTCGTTGGCCTTGTCGGGCGGGACGACCACGAGCACGTGCGGCTGCGCGCGCAAGAAGACGCGCTGGCCGTTGTCGGCGTGCCCGAGCGACGCCTTGACGCCCGGCACGCCCGCGTCGAACGGCCCGCCCTTGTCGTAGCGCTTGGCGATCGCCTCGACGGCCTTGTCGACGATCGCGTCGGACGCCGAGTAGTGGACGATGACGGCGTCGCGCTCGGTGTGGATGAGCGACGGGCCGTAGATGAGGATCCAGTCCGTGTCGCGGATGGGGTCGACGATCGTCTGCGAGCCCTTCATGAAGTCGTTCCACTGCGGGATGCCCCAGAGCAGCGGGCCGAGCCGCGCGCCCACGGGGTGCTCGCGGATGACGGCGACGTTGACGAGGAGCGTGACGTTGACCTGCCCGGCCGACACGATGCCGCCGAGCCCGATCATGCTCCCCGGATCGCGCGGCCCGCTCCCTCCCGACGAGCTGCCGGCGTCGGCGCTGGCGACGAGCGCGCCGGCTTCGTCGCCGCCGTCGGCCATCACGTCCGCGTCCGCCACGCTGCCACCGTCGACCCCCGGGCCTTCGCCGCCGTCGAGGTCGGTGAGCGCGACCGCCCCGGCGTCCCGCTCGAAGACCGTCGCGTCGGCGACGGCCGCGTCGCGGATCGCGCGCGGGCCCGCGTCCTTCTTGGCGCCGGCCGCGTTGGGATCTTCTTGGGTCGGCGGGGGAGCCTGCTTCTCGGGCGGCGGCGGCGCCTCGACGGGCTCCTCACCGAGCAGGTCGACGGGGATCGTCAGGTCGCCCTCGACCTCCTTGAACTCGAGGCCGGAGCGATCGGGCAAGAGGCGCCACGGCGCGAGCACCCAGTGCACCGCGAGCGAGAACAGCATCGTGGCGAGCAAGACCATGCGCACGCGGCGCCGATCCCAGAAGCGCTCGGGGCCGCTCGCCTTGGCGGGCGCCTCGGCGGGAGGCGTCGCGTGCGGCGCGGTCGGCGCGACCCGCGACGCCCCGGGCTTGGGATCGTTGCGCCACCGCCACGGCGACGGCGCGCGCGAGCCCCGGCCCATGCCGAGCCCCGGAAGCCGCCCCAACGGCCCAGACGACGGCGGCGGACGCGTCTGCCTAGCCACACGCCCCCGTGCTCACGACCACACCGTACGGCGAAGCGAGGCAAAAACCCAAACGGTTTCGAGAGGGTGGGCCAAGGCACGCTCCTTGAATGCCTGAGCTACCAGCATGACGATCGTTCGACGGAAACTGGCCACGCCCCGACGTAAATGTGTAAGTAGGACCCCGGCGGACCTCGACTCTCGACAGCCCTCGCCTGCCGTGAGAGCGGTGGTTCGCTCCAAGAAGCTCATGTCGAAGATGTCGTTCCTCTCCGCCCGCATGCTCACGCTCGGCGTCCTCGCCGCGGCGACGGTCGGCGTCGCCTGCCGCGAGTCTGCGCCGTCCGCGCCCCCCGCGCCATCCTCGGCTCCCGAGCCCAACCCGCCCGGGGTCGAGGACTCGCCCGATCCGTCGGCGCAAGGGCTCGACGACGACGCGGGCGCGGCCACCACCGCGACGACGGCCGCAGAGGCCGAAGGCCCGCAGATCGCGGCGCTCTTCCTCCAGACGCCCATCATGAGCGAGATGGAGTGGCCGAAGGACGAGAAGGACCGCAAGCCGGGCGACAAAGAGGGTTCCGTACGCATCGGATACATCCGGCAGGGCGCAAAGGTTCCCGTCATCCCCGAGCCGCACAAGAAGTCCAACTGCAAGGACGGCTGGTACGAGCTCATGCAGGGCGGCTTCGTCTGCGGCCGCTACGCGACGCTCAACCTCAGCCACCCGCGCGTCCGCCTGGCGCCGCACGCCCCCGACCAGGGCGCCCCCCTGCCCTACAAGTACGGCTACAACGTCACGCACGGCACGCCGCTCTACCGCTCCGTGCCCCCGCGCGAGGACCGCCTGCGCTACGAGCCGTGGCTCGCGCCCAAGAAGAAGGCCAAGCCCAAGCCCGTCGAGGACGCCCCCGCCGCGGCGTACGGCGACGAGGCCGACGCGGGCTCGCTCCTGCAGCTCACGCGCACCACCACGCCCGACACGTCGTCGACCACGGCCGACAAGGACGAGACGCCCTGGTACCTGCGCGACTACGACGGCGGCAAGCCCACCGTCACGCTCGACGATCTGCGCGGCGACGGTCCCATCGCCCGCCGCATGGTCAAGGGCTTCTACCTCGCGCTCGACAAGGAGTTCTCGTCGTCGGGCACGCGCTGGTGGCGCACCACGGGCAGCCTCATCGCGCCGCACGATCGTATCTACGTGCAGAAGCCCCCGACCGAGTTCCACGGCGTGTGGCTCAACGGCGCCAAGCCCGAGCTGCCCGCGGGCGTCGTCGACACGGGGCCCACGCCCACGCTCCTCAAGAGCGCGAGCGCCGAGCTCTGCCAGCACGGCAGCAAGCGCCAGCTCGGCTTCGTGCTCTGGCACCGCGCGCGCAAGTACACCGTCGACGTCGACAAGAAGACCGTGTCGACGAAGGAGCCCGTCGCGCGCTTCACGGTCGTCGAGCTCACGGGCGAACGCATGGCCCTCAAGGGCCACGTCTACGAAGAGACCACCGAGGGCTGGTGGATGCGCAGCAACGAGGGCACGAAGACGGCCCCGAGCGCGCCGCCGAGCGACCTCAAGCCCGGCGAGAAGTGGGTCGACGTCAACGTCACCCACCAGACGCTCATCGCGTTCGAGGGCACCAAGCCCGTGTTCGCCACGGCCGTGTCCACCGGTCGACGCAACAAGGCCGACAAGGAGCGCGACTACCCCACCCCGCCCGGCAGCTTCCGCATCCGCGAGAAGCACATCGCCGCGACGATGGACGGCGACGTGGCGAGCGACGGCCCGTACTCGATCGAGGACGTGCCCTGGATCATGTACTTCAAGGGCAGCTACGCCCTGCACGGCGCGTTCTGGCACGGCAACTTCGGCCACAAGCAGAGCCACGGCTGCGTCAACCTCGCGCCGCTCGACGCGCGCGCCATGTTCAACTGGACCGAGCCGCGCCTGCCCCCCGGCTGGCACGGCGTCTGGGCCACGCCCGAGAAGCCGGGCACCCGCGTCGTCGTCCACGGCGAGTAGGCGGCGGCGTCGGCCCCTCGCGCGCGTGAGCCCCGCGCCCGCGCGCGCCGGGCATCGCTTGGGGGCGCTCGGTCGTCGCGCTATCGTCTCGGCATGTCCTCCGCCGCCCGCCTGCTCGCCCCCGCCCTGCTCGCGCTCGCCGCGTCCGCCGTGTCATCGCATGCATATGCATGCTTCAACGTGACGCGCGCCGACCTCGACGCCCGGGTCAAGAAGCTCAAGCTGGCCCACACCGCCCTCGAGGCGGGCGACAACGCCAAGGCGCGCAAGGTCGCCGGCGAGGTGGCCACGTTCCTCGACAACGTCGAGCACAACACGCACCGCGAGGCCGACGGCAAGCTGCTCGACCCCACGACCAAGAAGCTGATCGACCCGCCCGACCCCTCGCTCTTGCGCCGCGCCGTGCGCATCGAGGCGCTCGCGACGACGCGGCTCGCGAGCACCAGCGACGCGGACAAGAAGGCCTCGCTCGAGCGCTTCGAGAAGGTGTCGCTCGACAAGAGCGGCGAGCCCACGCTCATGGCGGACTACGCCGAGGTGCTCTCCCACTTCGAAGCGCGGCACGGCGCGGCGCTCATGATCCTGCGCTCGCTGCGCGACAAGGACCTCATCGGCAGCGCCGAGGCCTACGCGGCGCTCGCGCGGCTCGAGGCCAAGGGCGGCGCAAAAGACGCCTCGGACGCCGCCCTCGCGCGCTGTCGGAACATGACGAAGCGCGCGCAGGCGGTGTGCAAGGTCTGAGGGCTCAGGGCGTGACGCGCAGGTCGAACGCGCTCGCGCCGAACGCCATCACCGTCTCGAACGTGCTCGGCGTCGTGTCGAAGACGCCGGCCGCGTAGCCCGCCGTCGGCGCGTCGGCCCAACGAAAGCTCTCGAACACGTTCGCGTCGAAGTCGACGCGTACGTCGCGCTTCACGTCGGGGTCGACGATGAGCGTCACCGGGAAGACGTAGAACGTCTCGGGGCCGCTCGCGTCCATGCGGATGCCGCCGCTCGTGGCCACGGCGGGCACGGGCGCGTCGGCGCCCTCGAGCGTGCCGTACGTGACGCCGCCGACGACGAACGAGTAGCGATAAAACCCCTTCTTTCGCGCGACGCCGTCGATCGGCGCGCCGTCGGAGAGCGCCTGCACGTTGTCGTACTGGCCGGGCACGGGCGCCATCACGCCCGAGTGCATCGTCGCCGCGACCGAGTAGCGCACGTACGAGAGCGCGACGCGCGCCCAGCGGTACGTGCCTCGCGTGAGCGATCGCGCCGGGACCTTGGCGAGCTGCGCGGCGACGCCGCTCGTGAGATCGGCCTCGGCGGGGGCGCCCCCGAGGTCGAAGACGAGCAGCGGCGCGGGATCGCCCTCGGAGCGCAGCAGCTCGAGCTTCTTGACCGCCACCGTCTCGCCGAGCGGCGTCTGCCCCGAGAAGCCGTCGGCGTGGGACACGGGCGTCTTGCTGCCGCGCATCCAGATCTCGACGAACGGCCCCGTCTCGACGGCGCCGCTCGAGCCGCCCGACGACGTGCCGCCGCTCGAGGACGCGCCTCCGCTCGAGGACGCGCCCGCGCCGCCCGACGACGCGCCGCCGCTCGAGGCCCCGGGCGGACTGGAGGGATCGGGGGGCGTGTCGACCGTGCCACCGCACGCGACCGAGAGCGCGCAGAGGGCGCCCGAGACCCACGCGGCGACGCCGCGACCCGTTTGTAGATGCATATACATAAGTAAAGTCCTCTCTCTCTCTCGTGACGTGACGCTCAGAAGGTGATCCCACTCGGCGACAGACCCACCGCCGCGCGCCTCGGGGGCGACGCGCTCGCCTGCGCCTGCCCCTCGGGGTGCGCCGACGACCCGTTGGTGATCCACAGGTAGAGCCCGACGCCCGCGGTCAGCAGACCGGCCCCGAGCACGCCGATGCCGCCCGCGAGCACGCCCGTACGGAAGCCCTGGCTGCCCACCTCCTCGGACGCGAGGATGGGGCTCACGGCGAGCGCGGCGCCCCCGGCGGCGATCCCCAACGCTCCCGCGCCCGTCAGGAGGATCCCGACGACGCGGCCGGTCGACGATCCCATCTGCGCGTCGACCCGCACACGGTCCTTGCCCTCGGGCAGCGCGAACGAGTCGCTCGCGACGAGGCCATCGCCCGCGACGCGGTACGTGTAGCGAGGGTCGAGGCGCAGGCGGCACGGCGCAACGCACGCGTGCTGCCAGTGCCCGACGGACAGGAGGCCAGACTCGGCGAGGGGCAGCCCCGAGTACGACGACGTGCCGACGCGACGCTCGATGACGGCGCGCCCATCGGAGGCGTGGAGCTCGACGTACGTGCCCATGACCGGTGGAGGCGGCGGCGCGGACGCGACGCTCGGCGCGAGCTCGGGCTCGGCGCGTGACGGAGCCGCCGGCGCGGGAGCGGGCGGCGCGGGAGCGGGCGGCGCGGGA
>JAGQJA010000402.1 GCA_020430845.1 Myxococcales bacterium | reverse complement strand
AGCTGACGCCCGGAACGACGATGTAGGGGAGCTTGGCCGCGTCGAGGTACTGGCCGGTCGAGTCGGTGGTCGCCGTCTGGCTCTGGTACGACGGGTCCGTCGACTTGTTGCACACGGCGCTCTGCTTGCCGTCGCAGTCGACGTCGAGGTCGGCGTGGAAGAAGACGGCGCCGGGCAGCTCGCACACGTCGATGTTCGCGGTGCCGCCCGAGTCTTTTGCGTACGGCGCGCTCGACGCCTTCTTGGCGCACGTCTGGAGCTTGGCGAGCAACGCGGCTGCGCTCACGCCGGGATCCGCGCTCGGGTCCGGTGCGCCGGCGTCGGTGTCTTCTGCGGCGAAGCCCGGTCGCGCCGGGGCGGGCGCGGGCGCCTCGTCGTCGGCTGGCGCGGTGCCGTTCTGGAAGACCTCGGACGACGCGGGATCGGGCTCGATGGCCGGACCTCCGCACGCGACGGTGAGCGCCGCGAGCAGCGCGGACACAGGCGCGTACCTCGTCAGGCACGCTCGCAGACCCTGCGACATCGGCCCCGGCGCCACGTCGCGGATCGGTCGCGACCCCTCGCGGGAGCTCCGCGAGCCCTCGCGATATAAGTGCATGTATGCGGGCTCGAAGGCGCGTTCGAGCGAGGTTTCTCGGGGCGCGCGCGCACCCTGCGTCGTCATCACGCGCTCCTTCAGCAAGAGCGGTGCCGAAGCGCGATTTCTCTACCCGCCGCTGCGCTTGGCCTCGAGCAGCTCCCACCGCGCCGTGAGCGCCGCCGCGTCGTCCTTGGCGCGTGTGAGTCGGGCGCGGATCTCGGCGACGCGGGGGTCCTCGCGGCCGCCGGCGTAGAGCGCCGGATCGGCGAGCTCGGCCTCGATCGCGACGATCGCGGTCTCGGCCGCGTCGACACGGTCGAGGATGCCGTCGAGCTCCTTCTGCTCGTTCTTCGAGAGCCCCGTCGCCTTGGGGCGCTCGCTCCGCGGTCGGGCGACGCGCGCTGCGGCGTCGGCCTCTTCGCGGGCGCGCGCCTCTTTGGCCCGCTCACGCGCCAGCGCGTACGCCTGATAGGCGCCCGCATAGCGCTCCACCTTGCCGCCCTCGAAGCTGAGGATGCCGGTGGTGACGCGATCGAGGAGGTAACGATCGTGCGTGACGACGAGGAGGGCGCCTTCGTACGTCGACAAGAAGTCTTCGAGCGCGCTCAGCGTGTCGATGTCGAGATCGTTGGACGGCTCGTCGAGCAAGAGCAGGTTCGCCGCCGACGCGAGCGTACGCGCCAACGCGAGACGCGCGCGCTCACCACCCGAGAGCGCCGCGACGCTCTTCTTCTGTGCCTGGTTGTCGAACGCGAAGCGCTCGAGGTACGAGCGCGGATCGACGCGCTCGCGGTCGACCTCGGGGACGGCGCTGGCGACGGACTCGAGCACCGACTCGGCCGGGTCGAGGCCTGCACGCGCCTGGTCGAGGTACGACACGCGCGTGCGTCGACCGAAGACGACCTCGCCGCCCATCGCCGGAACCTGGCCGGCGATGAGACGCAAGAGCGTGGTCTTGCCCGACCCGTTGGGCCCGAGCACGCCGAGGCGTTCGCCCGCCATCACCGAGAGGTCGAGGTGCGTCACGAGGGTCTTGCCGCCGACGCCGAGCGTGACGTCGCGCAGGTCGAGCACCTGCCGCCCCACGTCGGCGACGTCGGCCGAGAGCGTGACGGTGCGGTCGGCGCGCAGGGGCTCTGCGGTGAGCGCCGTCTCGGCGCGCGCGATGCGGGCCTTCTGTTTGCCGGTGCGGGCCTTGGGTTGGCGCCGTAGCCACTCGAGCTCGGTGCTGAGGAAGTTCTTTCGGTTCTGCTCGGTGCGCTCCGCTAGCGCCATCCGCTCGGCCTTGGCCGCGAGGTACTCGCCGTAACCGCCGTTGTACGAGTGCACGGCGCCGCGATCGACCTCGAGCGTGCGGTCGACGACGCGATCGAGGAGCCACCGGTCGTGGGTCACCATGAAGAGCGCGCCGCTGAGCCCCTCCACCAGGTACTGCTCGAGCCAGGCGATCGTGTCGGCGTCGAGGTGGTTGGTGGGCTCGTCGAGGAGCAGCACGTCGGGCGCGCCCACGAGCGCACGCGCGAGGGCGGCGCGTCGTTGCTGGCCTCCGCTCAGCTTCAACACGTCGTGATCGAGCTCGTCGCCCAGACCGAGGCTCTGCGCCACGCGCTCCACCTCGTGGGCGCGCTCCCACCCGCCGAGGCGCTCGATCTCGGCCGCCGCCTTGCTCTGCTTGTCGAGCCACGCGCTCAGGGCCGACGCGTCGGCGCCCGCGTCGGCCTCGACGGCCGCGGTGGCCTCGTCGTAGGCGCGACGCGCCTCGCCCCACGCCTCGAGGCCCGACGCGACGAACGTGCGCACGGTGCCGCCGACGCTCAGGTCGGGCTCCTGGGCGACGTACGTGACGCGCGCACCGCGACGCACGCTCACGGTGCCCGTGTCGGCCGACTCCGCGCCCGAGAGGATCTTGGCCAGGGTGCTCTTGCCCGCGCCGTTGCGCCCGACGACGCCGACGCGCTCGCCCTCGCCGATCGAGACGCTCACCTTGTCGAGGAGCGTGCGCGCGCCATAGGCCTTGGTGAGGTCCGTTCCCGCCAGCACGCTCATGCCGCACGCCTTATCACGGGACCGGGCCCGCGTAAGCGGCGCGTCACCGGCGGTGGCCGAACCCGGGCGTCTGGACGGACGTGACCCACGGTATGCCGAGCAGCGCGCCGAACCGAGCGGGCGCGACCCGCACCGTCACGATGTCGCCCGAGACGGTCTCTGCGTGCACGCCGGCCTGTTCGAACGCCGCGCGCTTGGCGGTCTCGTCGGGAGGCGCCGCGGTGAGATCGAGCTTCACGTAGAACGACGCCGGCGACGACGCCGCGCTCGCCCGCTCGAGGCGCGCGACCACTCCGCGCTCGTTCGACAGCTTGCGGAGCAACGCCGGGTGACCGAGGTCGCACACGATCTGATCCGCGCTCGGCGCGCCGTCGCGCACGATGGCGAGCCCACCGTCCTTGTCGCGCACCAGGTACGCGCGCGGCTCGTCGCTCGGCGCAGCGCCGGCGCCACCGTCGCGCACCGCGCCCGCGTCACCCGCCGCGTCGCCTGCGTCGAGGCCCGAGACCGCGACGACGGCGACGTCGGGCGGCGGCGCGCCCTTGCACGCGGCGAGCACCGTGAGGGCGAACGCCGCGTGCAAGATTGCGCAACAATAACGAATACTTACAGTCACTTACGCTTGCGACGGCGGGCCGCGGCGAGCCCCACCGCGAGCGCCCCGACGGCGGCGTACACCCACCCGCCCGTCGTCGGCGTCGTGCGGCAGCTGCAACCGCTGTCGCTCGCGGCGGGCGCCGCGCCCGGCGTCGTACCGGCGTCCGAGCCCGGACCGCCTGTGCCGCCGTCGCCGCCCGGTGTGCCGGCGTCGCCACCCGGCGTGCCCGGCGTGACCGCCTGGAGCGCCGCGAGGGCATCGACCTTGCCCGCCCCCCAGTTGGTGTTCGGCAGGGTCTCGCCCGCAGGAGCGACGGCGCTCGTGGTGAGGATGCGACGCACGTCGTCGACGGTGAGCTGCGCGTTCTTCTGCAACATCAGCGCGACGATCCCGGCCACCGCGGGCGACGCCATGCTCGTGCCCTCTTCGACGATGTAGCCGTTGGGCGCGGCCTTGATGGTGCGCAAGGGGTTGGGCGTCGATCGCGAGTTCAGCACCGAGGTCACGATCTCGCCAGGCGCCGCGATGTCGGGCACCTGCTTGACCACCGTGGCGCGACGCGCGGGCCCGCGCGAGCTGAACCCGCTGAGCGCGCCGACGACGACCTGCTGGCCGCCGTTGTCCATCTGCTGCTGCTCCGCGCCGCCCACCGGCGTCCACGCGTTGCGCGACACGAACGAGCCGACGGCGAGGACCTTGTCGGCGATCGCGGGGTAGCCGATCGTCATCGTGTTGTCGGCCGTGACGCCGGCGCCGATCGCGTTCTGGATGAAGCCGCCGCCGTTCGTGGTGTCGATGAACGCGTCGAAGCGGCCCGCGCCGGTGACCTCGAGGATCCACTCGACCGAGTTGAGCTCCTCGGAGTTCTGGTCCTGATCGACGATGCGCACCTGGATGCCGCGCGCTCCCGACGGCAGCTCGCCGCCCGCGGCCTGGAGCGGTCCGAGCGTGAGCGCCCCGACTGTGAGCGTGGAGGCGTTCAAGGCCTGGGCCCTGGTAATCGCCGGCGTGAATGCGATGTTGCCTTGCCCGTCGTCGGCGCCGATGCGCACCGACACGTCGTTGGGCGTGTCGAACCACACGGCGAGATCCACGCTCACCTGGTTCATGTTGCTCGACGGCAGAAAACGAACCGTCGTCGGCGTCCCCGAGGCCGTGCCGCCCGCGTGCACGGCCACCGCAGGGTTACCGGCCTTGGGGCTCTGCGAGCCCTGGCCCTCGTTGCCGGCCGCAGCGACGATGATTTTTCCGGGCCCGGTGAGGTTGTCGAGGCACTGGTCCGCGAGCGACGTGCCGTCGTGCGAGCCCGAGTGCTCGCCGAGGCTCATGTTGACGACCGCAGGCTTTCCTTGCGCGGCCGCGAGCTTGAAGATGTACGCAGCGGCGTCGCAGATCGACGTCGTGAGCGCCTCGTTCTCGTCGGCCACGCCGGGCTTGTTGGAGAGGTGGACGAACGCGATGTCGGCCTCGGGGGCCATGCCGCCGTAGGGCACGCCCGCGATCGGCGCGCCCGCGGCGATGCCGGTGACGTGCGTGCCGTGCGAGTCGGTGGCCGCGTGGGCGCACGTGCCCCCCGCGATGGCGGCGGCGTTGCACTCCGCACCGTAGGTGTAGCCCTGGGGAGGCGTGCCCTGCAGGCCCTGATCCCACAGACCGATGACGCGCGACGAGCCGTCGGGCTTCTTGAACGCGTCGTGTCCGAGGTCGAGCGCGTAGTCGACGACGCCGACAATGACACCGGCGCCTTTGTACGCCGTGCCCGCCGCGCCGGCGTGGACCTGCTCGACCTTCGTCTCCACGCGGGCGCGGTCGAGACGCCGGAGCACGCGACGCGCTCCCTCGACGCGCGACACCGACGCGAGGCCCGCGAGCGTGGTGATGGCCGGCTTGGGCAGGCGCACCGTCAGGATGTCGCCCGACACCGTGCCCACGCTGCCGCCGAGGCGCTTGACCTCGGCCGTGGTGCGCGCGACGTCGTCGGTCTTCACGTACATCGACACGGTCTTGGCGCGCGACGACAGGAGCTCCATGCGCGCCGTCGCGTCGAGCTTGGAGAGCGCGCTCGTGGGCGCTCCCGGTCCTGCATGCGTCTGCCCGCTCGCGAGCACGCCCAACACCACGAGACCCAGTCCCAACCAGCCTCTTCGCATTCGAGCCTCCCGTCGCCATCCCAAGGCGAACAGCGGAGGCTCGCACGCCGGGCATCCGCCTCGCAACGGCCGAGTTGTGGAAAGCGGGCCCTGCCCCCACGTTTCTTCGCGTTTCTTGGGCTCCGGGCGCGGACCGGGTCGTCGGGCTCGGCGGCGGGCCTTGGGCGCTTGCAAGACCGAGTGTGAGGACGTACGAGGCCTCATGCGCATCACGGCTCCGGGCTCCGGTCTCTTGGTCTGTCTCGCCCTCGTGGTCGGCGCGTGCGTGCAAGAGGCGCCGCCCCCGCAGCAGCCCCAGCCCGCGTGGCAGCCTGCGCCACCGCCCGCCGCCGCGCGGTGCGCCGACGGGCCCCCGATGTGCTCGCAGGACCGACGCCTCATCATCCAGTGCCAGCGCGGCGCGTGGATCACCGTGCGCACCTGCCTCGGTCCGCAAGGCTGCGGCATGTCGCAGGGGGCGCTCATGTGTGACACGAGCGTCGCCAACCCCGGGGATCCGTGCGGGCCCGACGGCTCGAGCGGGTGCACGCCCGACGGCCGCGCCTCGACGGTGTGCAGAGGAGGACGCGCGGCCATCGCGTCCACGTGCCGCGGCTCCAAGGGATGCTCGGTGACGTCAGGCGTGGCGTGCGATCACTCGGTCGCGGCCCCCGGCGATCCGTGCGACGAGCAGAACGGCATCGCGTGCTCGACCGATCGCAAGACGATGCTCCGGTGCGCCGGTCCCGTGTTCGTCGTCGCCGAGGCGTGCCGCAACGCGTGCCTTTCAGCGGGCGGCCGCGTGCTCTGTCAGTGACCACGGCACGACGGTGAGGCCGCGACGGCTCGCGACCCACGCTCGCTCTCCGGTCGCGACGACCTGCGTGACGTCACGCCCGAGCGTCACGCGAGGGAGCGGGCGCCAGGCGGCGTCGGCTGCCGACAGGTCGCGCACCAAGAGGCCATCCATCGTCGCCGCGAAGAGCTGCCCGCGCGCGACCGTGAGCCCCGCCGGGTTGACGTAGCCGCCTCCGAGGTGCGACGCGACACGGTGACCTCCGTGCCCGTAGGTGAGGCGCGTCACGCCGCGCGCGTAGGTACCCACGAAGACGTCACGCCCTCGGACGGCGAGCGCCGTGACCCAGTCATCGCGGAGATCGCCCGAGGACACCGAAGCGCGCGTGAACGCGCCGGGACGCCCCACGTAGAGACCGACGGACGTACCCAGGAGCAAGGTGTGATCGGCCAGCTCGGCGACCGCCCACGTCGCGTGCATCGGAGAGTCGACGCCGGGCCGCGCGCCCTTGTCCCTCGGCGCGACGGGCTCGACGTGGTCTCCCTCGACGAACGCCGCTCCCCCCTCCGTGCCGACGAGCGCGCGACCGCTCCCCACCACGAGCAGCGAGCGCGCGACGGTCGAAGGCAGTCCGCTCGCCGCGGTCCATCGCCTCGCCCTGCCCTTCGCGATGCGCACGACGCCGTGCGAGGTCGCGACCCAGAGTGCAGCGCCTGGGCCGCGCCCCTCCCACGCCAGGGCGTTGACGGTCTCGTGCGGCGCAATCTCGGCGACGCGCGCGAGCCGTTCGGGCGCGCTCGCGTCGGCGGTGAAGAGCCCCGCGTCGAAGGTGCCGACCGCGAGGCGCGACGCCTCGAGCGCGATCGCGCTCACGTCGTTCGACGCGAGGGTGCCCATGTCGATGCGCCGCGGCGACGCGACCGAAGTCGCGCTCGCGAGACCCACGTGGAGGCCCTCGGTGGACGCGACGCAGTAGCGGCCGTGCGCCGACGTGACGCCGCGCACGAACCGCGGAGCGCCGGGCACCTCGCGGAGCGCGCCCATCGAGCTCCCGACCCGGACGCCCGCGCCGAATGTGCCCACGAGCCAGCCGCCGGGGCTCCTGGCGAGCGAGCGCGCGTCGACCGAGCTCGCCGACGCCGCGTGCCCGACGCCGCGCGTCCCGTCCATCGCGCCGAGCCAGAGGGTGGCGCCGTCGGACGCGAGCGCGTGCGGGGACGCGAGATCGCGCGCCTCGACGCGAAAGGTCCGACCGTCGAGCTTTGCGACCGCGCCCTCGGCGAACGTGGCCCACACGTCGCCGCGGTGCTCGGCGAGCGCCGTCACACGCCCCAGCCCCGGCGGCGTCGCGAGCGTCTCGGGCGCCGCGCCGACGGCGCCGATGCGCACCACGCCGTCGCCCCACGTGCCGAGATACACGGCGCCCGACGCGACGCGCAGCGCGGCGTGCACGGGCTTGGTGCCCACGACGCGCTCGACCTTGCCGATCTTGGCGTCGACGCGCGCCGCCCCCGCCTCGGTTCCGACCCAGACGCCGGCGCCGTCCTCGACGACGGCGTGTGCGCGCGTCTCGGGCAGCCCATCGAGCGCCGTGACGACGCGTCGTGTTCCGTCGGCGCGTACGAGCGCGAGCCCGCCTCCCGTCGCGACGGCCACGTCACCGCTCGCGAGCGGCGCGCAGCCTCGAGCGTCGGAGAGCGCCGTGACGGCGTGCACCGACGTGTCGTCCGCGCGCGCGGTCTTGTTCCCTAGCGACACCGCGAGGAGGCCGGAGACGCCCGCGGTCACAATCGCGACGCGCGCCCTCACGGGAGCGAGACCTGTTGCACGCGCTCGTTGAGCGCGCGGTCGACCGCGACGAGCTCGAGCTTCGCCCCCGCGGCCACCGCGCCCCGCGGCGTCCAGCGCCCGAGAAACTCGCCGAGCCTGAGGTGCACGAGCTCGAGCGTCTGACCGTCGGGCGTGCGCACCTCGACGCGCTTCGCGTCCGTCAATATGTGCGCGAATCGACTGCGCTTTTCGCCCAGGGTCCCCGTGGCCTGTGGGGCGAGCGCGGCGATCTCCGCCGGCGTGAGGCGCTGCTTGGCGCGCACGTCGAAGCTGCCGTCGGCGCGGC
>JAGQJA010000401.1:944-9402 GCA_020430845.1 Myxococcales bacterium | reverse complement strand
GCCCACCACAGACCGACAAGAGCCCCTGATGGTCGCGGTCGCTGCGTCGGCGTGCGACCGACCCAAGCCTCCTCCGGCCGACGCCGCGAGCTCGGCGCCCGACGCCGCAGCTCCGGACGACGCCGCGACGCGCCCTCCCGAGGACGCGGGCGCACCGGACGCGAAGGCGGCGGGCCCCCCGCGCGACGCGGCGCCGAGCGCGACCTTTCGCCACGCGAAGCGCGGCTTCACGCTGACCTACCCGCGCGGCCTTCACGTGACGCAGGACGCGACGCGTGCGGTGCTCACCAGCGATCCGATCGCGACCGCGCCCGACCGTTCGGGCGCGGCGAAGGCCCGCACGCTCCGGCTCGAGATCGAGGTGCGCCTGCGCGCCACCGACGTGGTCGGCGCCGCCAAGCAGACGAACCCTGCGCTCGCCGCCGCCTTTCCGACGGGCGCCGAGGCGAGCTTCGCACCTCAGGCGGGCTTCTCCGAGTCGGCGACGCTCGACGCGGGGGCCGCCTACACCTTCGTGATGGGCAGCCACGGCCTCGGCGAGCGCACCACGCTCGTGCGGGCGGGCGCGCGCGACACGTTCGTCGTCCGGTGCTCGACGGTGAGCGACGACCTCTCTCCCACCATGAGCCTCGACGACCAGCTCGCCGCGTGTGACGCGGTGCTCACGTCGCTGCGCCGCTGACGCTCACCGCTCCGCCGCGTCGGTGTCGACGTGCACAAACGCACGCGCCACCATGTCGTTCGCCTCCACCGCGCGCTGCACCGCCACCGCCACGTCGTGGCCCTCTGTCGCCGTCGCGCTCGCCGAGACGACGACCGTGACCTCCACGTGGATCTCGCTGCCCACGAAGTGCGCCTCGACGCCGGGCACCGAGAGCACCCCCTCTACGCTCGCGGCCGACGCGCGGATGACCTCGACGACCTCGGCGCCCGGGGACGCGCCCATCAGGTAGCGGATGTTCTCTCGCGCGAGGGAGAGACCATTATATGCGATATACATGCATATGGGCAGGGCGAGGATCGCGTCGGCCCGCGCGAAGCCGTAGCGCGCCGCGGCGTACCCGACGAGCGAGCTCCCGGTGACGGCGAGGTCGTTGCGCGCGTCGACGACGACCGCCGACAGCGCCGGGCTGCGGCTCGCGCGCGCGCGCCGGGCCAGCACGACGACGAAGAGCGTCTTGACGCCCAGCTTGAGCGCGAGCACGCCCGCCACAGAGGCGTCGATCGAGGCGTCGTCGTGCCCCAAGAGCGCCGCGATCGCCGAGCGCCCGACCTCGAAGGCCAAGACGCCTGCGAAGGCGGCCACGAGCAGCGCCCCGATGGGCTCGGCGCGCCCGTGACCGAACGGGTGGTCCTCGTCCCTCGGACGGCGGGCCACCTGCGCCGAGACGGCGAGCACCGCGACGGCGGCCACGTCCATGAGCGAGTCGGCGCCTTGCGCGAGCACGAGGCGGCTCTTCGTGAGGCCGAACACCACCACGTGCGCGACGGCGAGCGCCACGTTGAGCGCGAACGCGAAAGCGATCCAACGCGGCTGGGGTCGTTCAGAGCTCATCACGGGCGCGCGAGACCGAACGGGCCTCGCGGCGCCGCATTATGTCCGCGATCGGACGCGCCGGCGCGACTATCGCGGGCGCGGCGGACGGCGCGGGGCGCAGCGGACGGCGCGGGGCTCAGCCCGCGGAGGCGGCGCGCAGCGGCGGACCGAGCACCTCGACGTTCACCTCGGACGCGGTCCGCATGATGGCGCCCATGTCGGGCGGCCCTCCCGTCTGGAACAGGGGCGAAGCCTTCTCTTGCAGCTCCTTGAAGCGTGTGCCGGCGAGGTTGATCCCGAGGACCCGCGCCTTGTCGCTGTCGATCATGTACGCGTGTGCGGCGTTGGGCGGGGTGAAGATGAGATCCCCGGCCTCGAGCACGTGCTCGGCCCCGTCGATGACGAACTTCACCCGCCCCTCGATGATCACCTCGAGCGAGCCCCACGGGTGGCGATGCATCGGCGGGCCGTCGCCGCGGCTGCCCACCTCGCTGTAGATCTCGGGCTGCCCGGCGAAGTCCGCGAAGAGAAAGCTGAAGCTGTTTCCCGGCGTCAGCGTGTAGGTGGGCGCTTCGGCGCCGCGCACGACGAGGGGGGTCGTGGGGAGGGTGCTCGTGGGACCGTGGGACATGGCTTCACCTCGCGGAAAGGACTGTACTGTACCGTTTAGTACAGTCAGGATGCGGGTGTGTCAAGGCAGCCCACGCGACGCGCGACGCACTCTCCTCACGACCGCCGCGCGCGACGCCCGAGCGACGACGCGCCGCTCCCCGTCGCCGCCGAGGTGACACGCGGCGCCGCGACCGACCGACGCGCGCGTTACCTCGAGATCGCGCAGCGACTCTTTGCCGAGCACGGCTTCGAGGGGACCTCGACCGACATGATCGTCGCGGCCGCGGGCGGCTCGAAGGCCACGCTCTACAAGTACTTCGCGTCGAAGGAGGCGATCATCGGCGGGCTGATCGACAGCGTGACGTCACGCGTGACCCAGGCGCACCCTGCGTTCCGCGACGTGTCGATCCCCATCCGCGAAGCCCTCACGGAGATCGGACGCGCCACGCTCGACGCGGTGGTCAGCCCCACCGCCGTCGCCGCGCTCCGGCTGTGCCTCGGCGAGGTCGGGCGCTTTCCCGAGCTGGCGCGCACGGTGTGGGCGCACGGTCCGGCCAAGTCGTACGAGAACTTTCGCGGGTTCGTCGCCCTGCGGTGTGAGCGCGGCGAGCTCGCCGTCGACGACGCACAGCTCGCGGCCGAGCACTTCCTCGGCGGGATCGCCGGCCACATCCAGCTCCGCGTCGCGATGGGCATCACGCGCGCGCCCGACGAGGCCGAGCGAGCGCGGCGCGTCGAGAGCGCGGTCGAGACGTTCCTCGCGCGCTACGGCGCGGCGACGCCCAGGCCGAGACGCAGCGCCGAGGTCGGCCGCGGCCCGCGTCGCCGATGAGCGCCCTGCCTGCTCAACGCCGCGCGAACGCGCGCACGCGCGCGACGAGCTCGGCGCGCTGCGACGCGTCGTGGTCGGGGCTCGACGTGTCGCTGAAGAGGTGCGCCGCGCCGGGGTAGCGGAACACCTGCGCCCCGCTCGCGTGCGCGAAGGCGTCGAGCGCCGCGTCGTCGACCCAGGGGTCGGCCTCGCTCGCGTGGATTTCGACCGGGACGTCGGGCCAGCGCTCGAGCCCCATCGCCGCGAGCGGCAGCGCCGCGTGCAACAGGACCGCGCCGCGTGCCCCGGGTCGCGTGCCGGCCAGGAACTGCGCCGCCGCCGCGCCCATCGAGAGGCCGATGTAGATCGAGGACGCCGGCGACTTCTCTGCCGCCTCCGCCGAACGCCGCATCAGCTCGGGGATGCCCAGGGCGTCGCGCTTCTTCACGCCGTCCTCCACCGTGAGGAACGTCTCGCCGTCGAAGAGGTCCGGCGTCTGCACCTCGTGCCCGTCGCGGGCGAGCTCCGCCGCGAGCTCCTTCACGCCGGCCGTGAGCCCGAGAGCCGAATGAAACAAGACGATCGATGCCATGTGAGCCTCCTGGAGAGTGATGGGATGCCTTGTGTCTAGCAGGACGCTGTGGCACCGTTATGTCACCGTTCATGAACCGCACAGACCGTCTCTACGCGATCGTCGAGGAGCTCCGACGGAGCGGGCGCCGCGGGCGCAACGCCGAGTGGCTCGCCGCGCGGCTCGAGGTGTCGACCCGCACCGTCAAGCGAGACATCGCGGCGCTCCAAGCCGCGGGGACCCCCGTGGTCGGTCAGGACGGGCGCGGCGGCGGCTACCAGCTCGCGAGCGACGCGCTGCCGCCGGTCACCCTCACGGGCGCCGAGGTCGGCGCGCTCGCGGTGGCGTTGGGCGCCGACCCGAGCCTTCCGTTCGCCCCCGACGGGCGCACGGCGCTGACCAAGCTGCTGCGGACGATGAGCGCGGCGCAGTGCGCGGAGGTCGCGCGCATCACCGGGAGCGTGTGGGTCCGCGCCCAAGACGACGCCGCGCGAGGCGCCACGCGATCGTGCGTGCGCACCGTCGACGAGGCCGTCCGTCGCGGCGTCGCGCTCACGATCGACTACGAGGATCGCGCGGGGCGCTCGACGAGGCGGCGACGCGTCGACCCCATGGCCATCGCGCGGACGGGCGGCCGCTGGTACCTGCTCGCTTGGTGCCACACGCGGGCGGCGGGGCGCTGGTTCCGGTTCGACCGGATGCGACGCGCGGCGCTCACGAAGACGCCGACCGCGCCGCGTGAGCTCGCGGCGGTCTTCGGCCCCCCGCCGCCCGACGCGCAGCCGGTGTCCCAGCGACTGTGACGGCCCCGGTGATCCGGCGACGACGACGCGACGACCTCACGCGCGCATGAGATCGCGCGCGAAGCGCACGCCAAGGAGCGCGCCGGCGGTGATCACGCCGCCAAGGAGCCCACCCGCGACCCCCGCCGACACGAGATCGGCGCCGGTGAGGTAGAGGCCCGGCACCGGCGTCTGCGCGCGCAGCGGCAGGCGGTAGCGCGCCGGGGTGTGGTCGAGCCCGTAGAGCTCACCGCGCGGGTGACCGGAGAAGTGGGCCGTGGTCAGCGGCGTCGACAGCTCGGCGTGCGCGACCTTGCCGCGCAGCTGCGGCAGGCGACGGTACAGCACCTCGAGCAGGCGCTCGGAGAACGCCGCCTTCATCGCCTCGTAGTCCTTGCCGCGCCGCATCCACGACGTGCCCTCCCACTTCTCGACCCACTCCCATGGACAGAGCGTGATGAGGTCGATGGTGGCGCGCCCGGGGTGCCGCGTCGCGAAGCTCGGGTCCTTGGCCGACGGGAAGCTCGCGTACACGAGCGGCAGAGGGGCCTCGGGGTCGGCCAGGAAGGCGGCGATGTTCTCGTCGTGCTTCTCGTCCGGGTAGAGCCACAGGTTCGTGCCGTCGAGCCCGAGCTCCGCGTCGGTGTGCTCGAGGCCCACGTACAGGCACATGTAGCTGACCGACGGCGTGACCTCGGCGAGCGCGTCGAGGAACGGACGGGGCACGGCCCCGGAGGGGAGCAGTCGGCGGAACGTGTTGGCGGCCCCGGCGTCGCTGATCACGACGTCGGCGTGAAGCTCTCGCCCGCCGGCCACGCGCACGCCCACCGCACGCCCGGAGGAGACGAGGATCTCCTCGACGTCGGCGGAGTGACACAAGACGCCTCCTTCGGCCTCGACGAGCGGGGCGAAGGCCTTGGCGATGACGCTCGCGCCGCCCACGGGGAAGTAGGCGCCGCCCAGGTAGTGGGCCGCGACCGCCGCGTGCATGGCGAAGCTCGATCGCGACGGGGGCAGGCCGTAGTCGCCGAACTGGCCCGTGAGCACGGCGATGAGCTCGGCGTTCGACGTGAGCTCACGCATCACGTCGAGCGTGGTGCGCGTGGCGTAGCGCATGTAGCGACGCCGCATGAGGGGGCCCGCGACGCGCGAGACGACGGGCGGCAACGCGCGATCGACGTAGTAGAGGGCGCCGGCCCGCGACACGCGCTTGACCAGCGTGATGTAGCGCGCGATCGCCTCGGCCTCGCGCGGGAAGTACTCCGTCATGCGCGCGACGAAGCGGCGCGTGCCGGTGACGTAGTCGTAGACGCGATCCCCGAGCACGATGCGATCGTAGACGTCGGGCAACGGCGCCCACTCGACCGAGCCGTCGGTGAGCCGGTCGAAGAGGCGCCTCACGCCGCCGCGCGGGCCCAGCTCGCCCATGTAGTGGATGCCGACGTCCCACTCGTATCCCTTGCGGCTGAACGAGTGGGTGTAGCCGCCGATGCGATAGTGACGCTCGAGCACGAGCACGCGCCGGCGACCGTAGCGGGCGAGCGCAGACGCCGCGGCGAGGCCGCCGATGCCCGAGCCGACGACGATGGCGTCGAAGCGCCCGCTCGGCGGGTGTTGCTTGTAAGATACACCCACGTGCATGATGGCCCATCGTGCCACAACCCGAGCCGCCGCGGCGCGACGACGTGGAGCCCCGTCCCCTCCCCGCTTCCGGGAACGCGCGACGGCCGCCGCGGACTCGTAGTAGGGTCCGCGCGACATGTTCGGCACGACGAAGGACATCTACGTCGCGACGCGGAAGAAGCACGACCTGCTCTTCAACACGTACGTCATGCGCCCGTTGGCGGCCGTGTTCGTGGCGCTGCTCGCGCGGACGAGCGCGACGCCGAACCAGGTGACCCTCTTCTGCCTCGTGGTCTTCGTCGGCGGCGTGTCGGTGCTCGTCGGCGTACCGACGCCCATGGGCGCCGTCGCCGCGGTGGCCGTGCTCGAGCTGAGCTACTGCTTCGACTGCGTCGACGGCATGCTCGCGCGCCACAAGAAGATCGCGTCGAAGACGGGCCACTACTTCGACTTCTTCACCGACGAGCTCAAAGCGACGCTGCTCGCCGCCGCGCTCGCGGTGCGCCTGTTTCGCACGGGCGGCCTCGGCGTCGACGGCGCGACGTGGCCGGCGGGGTCGAGCGGGTTCTTGCTCGCGGGCGTCGCCGGCACGCTCGTGGTCGCGTCTGCGATCTCGCTGACGACGTTCGTGCGGCGGCCCGAGGTCAGCGGCCGCGAGTCGACGGTCGAGGCGTTCTACGAGACGGTCGACGAGGCGAAGCCCAAGTCGCTCGTGGGCCGCGTGGCGGGCCTCGCGATGACCTTCCTCCGGTTCTTGAACCACTACCCGAGCCACATCTGGCTCTTCGCGCTCCTCGGCAGGCTCGACGTCTTCTTCTGGATGTACGTCGCGCTCAACGCCCTCTACCTCGCGCGCGGGTGGCTCGGGCTCTTCGTCCGGTTCGGCCTGCGGCGCGAGTGAGCGGCCGCCTCGGGCTCAGGCGGCCACGCCGAGCTCGAGCGGGCCGACCAAGCGGGCGAGCTCGCGTCGCACGTGGGCCCGCACCCACGTGTACTCTGCACGTTCGAGCGACTCGCCGTGCACGCCGAACGCCTCGCACGAGCCGTCTCGCGCGTCGGCCACGACGACTCCACGAGGACCTTCGGGCAGGTCTGCGCGCAGCTCCACGAGCGCTCGACGCACCGGCTCGCCGCCCTCTTCGACGCACCAACGGACCAAGCGCCAAGCGTTCTCGGCGTGCCTCGCTTCGTCGGCCGCGAGCTGCCGGAGCGCCGCGCGCGGACCGATCAAGGCGCAACGCTGGGCGAGCCTCTGCTTGACGCGAGCCGACACGCCCTCGCCGAGCGCGCCGTCGGTCACCGCGGCTCGCGCCAGCTCGGTGAGCAACGAGGCGCGGTCTCGATGTACCGGTCGGCGCGGCGTGATCGCCTCGGGGTAGGACGCCGGCCCGGTCGCCTCCCCGTCGAGCTGCCGCGCGACGGCGAAGCACACCTGCGCGTGCCGGATCTCGTCGAGCGCGTCTGTGTGCGCGTCGCGCACGAGCTCGGGAGGCGCGCCTGCGGCGACGAGGGCGACCGACCGCTCGGCGAGCGACGCCACGAGCGCGTGCTCGCGCCGCGCCGTCTCGCGCCAAGCGAGCGCCAGGATGGGCAAGAGCCCCTGCGGGATCTCGAGCGACGGCACGACGACGAGCTGCGTGTCGTCGTCGCGGAGCTCCACCGGCGCCGACCACGCGTCGCGACGTTCGGGCGCGCGCCCGTCACCGGCGTAGGGCGCGGACCACTGCTCCACGAGCGCCGCGATCCCCGCGAGGGCGCCGCCGATGAACAGCGCAGAGAACTGTGCCCAGAGGACCGACCCGCCGAGATCCGTCAAGTGCTCCGTCACGGGCGTCGCGAGGAGCGCGAGGATGCCGAGGCCCCCGCCGGCCGTCGCAGCGAACGCGAGGACCGACAACGTCGACTCGCGTCCCGCGAGCGCGCCGAGCCACGGCTCCCGCGCGCCTCGCCCCTGACTTGTTGCACCGCCGACGTCGGACATCTGTGACTTCCTCCTCGTGATGTCCTACGTGGTGCATCGGGATGTTCCCGTTCATGGCGAGGCGATTCAACGGGGTTTCACGCGTCGTTCACACGCGGCGCGCGGCCTTCACCTCGCGGGCCGCGCGCCGGCCTCTTTCCCCATTCTTCACGGCCACTTGCGTGATCCTCGCCGCGACCGCCGGCCCGCTCTGCGCGTCGCCCGCCGGCGCAGACGAGCCTCGACCGGGCGCCCGTCCTCCGCGTCCTCGCGGGCTCGTCGCCGATCTGCGCGCCGGCAAGGACCTGCTCGACACGGTGCCGACGATCGCCGTCTTCGACGGCTCGTGGTCGCTCAACCTGCAGCTGAGCACGCTGCTCACGAATCGCACGTGGAGCGCGCCCTACCCCGGCGGGCTGCTCTCTCACTTCACCACCCGCTTTCTCTACGGCACCACGTGGGTCGCCATGCTGGGCGTCGAGAGCCTCGCCGCGGTCACGGCGACGGGCGCGCGCTTCGACTGGATCGGCGAGGCCCACTACAGGACGGACTGGGCGCTCGG
>JAGQJA010000401.1:0-801 GCA_020430845.1 Myxococcales bacterium | reverse complement strand
CGCACGCTCGCCGAGTCGACGTGGATCATGACGCCGGCCGCGATCGCCCGCGAGCTCTCCGTGTCGGCGGGCCCGCTCACGCTCTACGCGCGCGGGGGCCCTGGCGTGTACTTCGGCATGCACAACGCGCACGTGCACCCCACCACGGCCGGCGCGCGCACGCTCGCCGTTCCTTGGCACGAGCTCTACCCGCTCGACTGGGGTCTCGGACCGGGCGGTCGCGCCGAGGCGCGCGCGATCCTCTTTCGTCGCGCGTCGATCGACGCGGAGGTCGTCGTCGCGCCGCTCTTGCTCGGCGGCGTGGACGCGCGCCCCTCTGCCGACGTCGCGCCCCTCGACGGCGCGCGGGGAGGCACACCTGTGTTCCGCTCCGCCGCGATCGGGGTGAGCTACGAGGATCCCTCGACGCCGATGCGGCTCGGGCTGAGCTACTTCACGACCGAGCTCTCGGGCCGTCGCGTCCTCGACATGGGGCACCGCGCCGTCATGCTGCGCTTCGACTTCCCGCTCCGCGCAGACCTGCTGCGCTGAGGCGCGCCGGCGCCCGCCGAGGGTCGCGTCTCCCTCGGCTCGCACGCGTCGCCACACGGTCACGTCAGTCGTCGTCGTCGCCCAGGTACGGCTCGCTCTCGTCGGGCAGCGGGATCGGCTTCGCGGTGCGCATGCGCATCGAGTCCCGTGCGCCCTCCGACCGCGGCGCGCCGATCATCGCGTAGACCACGGGCAGGACGAACACGGTGAGCAGCGTCGCGCTCACGAGCCCGCCGATGACCACCGTGGCGAGCGGGCGCTGCACCTCGG
>JAGQJA010000400.1 GCA_020430845.1 Myxococcales bacterium | reverse complement strand
CCGCCGAGCCCGCCGGACCCGCTCGTCGGCGAATTTGACCGCCGCTCCGAGAGCGTTGGGGGCACGGTTGTTGCTCTGATTTCCGCTTTGGTGCGTTCAGTGGCCCATTCACCTACGATTCGTCACATGCTCTCTCGAGGCCCTCGGGGCGATGCAGGGGTGCGCGCGCGTGGGTCGTTTGCGCGCACCGCGCGGCGGCGGACGCGCGCCGGCTTCTCGCTCATCGAGCTCATGGTCGTGGTCGTGTTGATCAGCATCCTCGCGGTGCTGGCCATTCCGGGCCTGCGCGGCTCGAGAGACGATCGTTACGTGTTCGGCAGGTCACAAGAGATCGCGCAGCTCTTCCACAACGCACGCAACCGGGCGCGCGCGCGCGGCTCGGCGCACATCGTCGTGGCCGAGGCCGGCGGCACCAACCGAGGCAACTTCCGCGTGTTCGAGGCGCTCGACCCGACCACCACGCCCGCCGGACGCCCGCTCAACACGTGCCGCGAGGTCGGCCAGTGGGCCAACCTGCCCAACGTGCCCGATCCGAAGTACCGCATGGTCGACTGGGTCAACCTCAACGGCGTCGACAACGTCGAGGGCAAGTCCGACGTCATGACGACGCTCACGGTGCAGAGCGGCGGCACGCCCCTCGGCGTCAACCTGTTCGTCGCGTGCTTCTCGCCCTACGGCAACATGTACGTCGGCAACGCCGGCGGCGTGCCCGCGGCCGTGACGGCGATGGGCACGCCCGGCTCGCTGCCGTTCTCGGGCACCGTCCGCGCCACCGTCAACATGCGCCGCGCCGGCAACCCGGTCGGCATCGGGCGCACCGTCATCGTCGCCCCCGGCGGCGGCACGAGGATCAAGTCGCAATGAGACCGACGCTCCTCCGCGCGTCTCGCGCACGACGCGACGCCCGTGGCTACACGGCGGTCGAGGTGCTGATCGCGATGACGATGTTCGCGATCGGCGCCGCGGGCGTCATCGGCATGCAGCGCGTGGCCATCCAGGGGTCGCTCGACGCGCGCCGCTTCGACCTCGCCAACTCGATCGCCCACGAGTGGGTCCACCGCCTCGAGCGCGACACCATGCGCTGGACGGTCCTCGGCTCTCCGCCGGCGCCACCGATCACGGCGCAGTGGATCAACCCGACCGCCCTCACGTCTTGCAGCGCGGCCACGTGGTGCAAGCCCACGATCCCGGCGTCGCCCACGCACATCGGGTCGAGCCCGGCCTTCGACACGCTCGGCCGCGAGCTGCCGCCGGCGACGCCCACCATCCACCACGTGTTCTGCGTGCAGTACCGGCTCAGGCAGCTCGCGCCGACGCCCATCGCGCCGAGCTCCACGATCATCCGCGCCGAGGTGCGCGTGTTCTGGGCGCGCTCGGAGCTGCAGCCCATCGACAACTGCGACACGCCGCCCGTCAACCCCGACGGCGTCACGGCGATCAACACGTACCACTTCTTGCACACGGCGGTGACCCTCCGCCCGAACACGCTGTGACCATGCGACGACGCCGCCCCGCACAATCAGGCTTCACGCTCGTCGAGCTCATGGTGTCGCTCGTCGCGGGCCTCATCATCGCCATGGCCGTCGTGGGCCTCGCGCAACAGGCGACCAAGACCTTCCACGAGGAGGTCCGCGCGGGGTCGGCCGAGGGTCAGGTGCGCTCGGCCGTCGAGCGGCTGCGCCTCGACCTCGTGCGCGCAGGCTACATGTCGACGGGCAACATCAAGCTCGACCCGAAGATCGCGCGGCGCGCCGGCGCCGCCACGGGGTCGCGCTACCTGCAGCTCGACAACATGTCGTCGATCCGCCTCTTCCAGAACGGATCGTTCGCCGCGACCAACGCCGACAACCTGGCGACCAACAACGTGCTGAGCCCGGACACCATCTGGCTCACCGGCAACTTCACGAGCACCGACGAGTACGAGGGCGTCTACCTGAAGACCGGAGGCAACTGCGGCGGGCCCCGCATGCTCCTCGGACAGACGCCGCCGCTGATCGAGAACGACGCGACCGTGTACCAGCTCGTCAAAGGCGGCGCGGTCGGCGTCAAGCGCACGTTCATGCCGGCCGACAGCCACGAGTTCGTCGCGCGCATCACCGACCGCGTCGGCTGCTTTCACTACGCGCCGGTGTGCGACGCGGGCCTCATCGCCGGACAGGCGTTCGTCGACTTCAAGGCCGACTCCAACGGCCACGCCGGCGTCCCCTCGGGAGCGATCGACGGCCGGAGCTGCGGCGTGCCCGACGGCAACGGCAGCGTCGAGCGCCTCTTCGTCGCGCCGATCCAGACCGTCCAGTGGTCCATCCAGCGTCGCCCCGACCCCGACCTCGACCCGATCGCGGGCCTCGAGCCGGCCACGCACAAGTTCGACCTCGTGCGTCAGTTCGTCGACTCGAACGGCACGCTCGTCGATCGCCTCCTCAACGCCTCGGACCCGGAGCCCGAGCGCGTGGCCGAGTGGGCCGTGGACCTCAAGTTCGGCTTCACCGTCGACCAGGCGCTCAGCGCCGCGGCCGTGGGCACCACGGGCCTCATCCTCTCGTTCGACCCCGACAGCGCGACGAACGCCACGTGGGCTGGCCTCGTCGCGACGCAGAACATCGGCGACCCGGGGCCGCAGCGCATCCGCGCGGTGCGCTTCCGCGTCGCCGTTCGCTCGCCGATGGCCGACCGCCAGGCCGACGTGACGCCCGACCTCGTCCCCGGCTACGCGGGGACCTACCGCTACAGGTACTGCGTCGACAACGTGGCGATCGCCTCGTGCACCCGCTTCGCGCGCGTGCGCACGGTCATGTCGGAGGTCAGCCTCCGCAACCAGGGGAGGATGTACTACTGATGGCCCCTCGCTCTCCTCGACGTGAAGCCCGTCTGGTGCTCGCCCGCGCGCGCGCCAGGCGCCGCGGCCGCGAGGCCGGCGCCACGATGTTCATCGTCGCGACGACGCTCGCGCTGCTGGGCGCGATGGGCGTCTACGCGCTCAACGCGACGCAGACCGAGACCCGCTCGGTGGGCTACGTGCGCCAGGCCGCCCAGGCGGAGCACATCGCGATGACCGCCCTCACCCTGTCGGCCGAGCGCATCCGCCCCGACACCGTCGCCATCGTCAAGGCGTACGCCAACAACCCGCTCTACCAAGACAAGAACTGCCGCACGGCGATCCCGTACGTCGCCGGCCAGGACAACCCGGGCATGCGCTGCTGGCGCTTCAACCCGGGTGAGCTCCAGCGCCAGCTCGGTCCGTCGGTGACGGTCTTCACGCCCGAGAGCTTCAGCCACCTCGGCACGCCCGGCATCCAAGCGGACTTCTCCGCCGAGATCACCAACTTCCGCGACTCCGCGGGCACCACGACCGGCTTCGCGACGGTGAACGGCACGGGCATCGTGTCGACCACCGAGCGTATCCGCGTCACGCCCATCGGCATCACCGGCCACACGCTCCTCCCCTCGCCCGCGACCGTGGGCGCCGAAGTCGTCGTGTTCGCGCGCGGCTACGTGTCGACGGTCTCCATCTCGTCCCACATCATCCAGAGGAACTGAGATATGCGCGCACACCTCAGCTCCGCGCCGACGGCGCGACAGGCACACCCGTTTCGACGCCTCCGAGCCGCGCTCGGCTTCGGCGGCGTGGCTGTGGCCCTCCTGGGCGCCTCGTCCGACGCGCACGCGCAGTCTGCCGGCACCGCGAACAAGCCCGCCCCGAACATCCTCTTGCTCGTCGACACGTCTGGGTCGATGGAGCGCATGACCGACAACTCACTGCCGTCGGCCAACCGCGCGCCGCAGGCGCCCTACACCACCAACACGTGCTCGCCCGGCAACCCGTCGATGCCCAACCGTTGGTCGATGCTCGTGCAGTCGCTCACGGGAAGCATCAACCCGGACCCGAGCTGCTGGGAGATGCCGCGCACGTCGCTGCCCGCCACGGGCGTCGGCTCGGCCTTCCGCAACCAGTACAAGATCGCGGGCGTCCTTCCGTACGACAAAGACTACTTCTTGCCCCACCACCGCTTGGTGTCGGGCCCCCCCGCCGACCCTTGCGTGCTCATGCCCAACAACCTGCCGGGCACGGGCTCGGGCACGGGCGTGGGCCCCGCCGGCGCGGGCGCGACGGGCGGCTACAACGCCGAGGACTTCCCCGAGGACGCCGTCATCGGCGTCCGTTACAGCGTCCTGAAGGCGGCGCTCGAGTCCGACACGCCGGTCAACACGTCGGTGGCGAGCAACCTCTGCCGCTTCGACCAGGCGTTCGACGGCCAGCTCGATCTCGCGCGTGACTTCGCGCGCTTCGGCCTGATGACGTTCGACAACGACGAGGCCGCGGGCACAGGCCTCACGGGCGCGATCCCGGGCGCGAGCATCGACACGGCGAACCCGTTCACGGGCCAGTGGAGCTACGTCGGCCCGTCGATCCCCAACGGCTTCGTCCCGGGCTGCGCGACCCCGTTCGTGTGGGAGCTCGGCGCGCGACACGCCGCGGCGCCGCCGTGGGAAGGCCGGCACATCCTCTTTCCCAAGTACGACGCCGACCTCTTCGAGATGTACCGCGTCACCGAGAACGTGCAGAAGGTCCTCTTGACCACGCGGCCCTACGGCGCGACGCCGCTCGACGGCATGTTCTACGACGCCGAGCACTACCTCCGCGGCACGGGTACGAGCCTCGGCCCGCACGGCACGGTCAACCCCGACCCGTACGTCCAGAACGGCTGCCGCGACCAGAACATCATCCTGCTCTCCGACGGCGCGCCCAACCTCGACCTGCGACCCGAGTGCGCGGGGCCGGGCGGCACGTGCCCGTACACGCTCACGTCGGCTCAGCTCGCCGACCAGATGTTCCAGGCGAGCGCGGCGACGGGGCAGAAGGTCAAGACGTTCGTCATCGGCTTCTCGGTCAACGGCGCGGGCGCCACCACGCCCGCGAACGACGGCTTCCCCGGCGCGATCACGGCGCCGAACAACAACTGCCGTGGCTGGTTCCAGAGCTTCGGGGCCGACGACGAGACGCGCACGACGGCCATGCAGACGTTCTGCAGCGCCACGCCTCCCCCGACCGGCTCGACGGCGAGCGCCTGCTGCAAGCTGAACGAAATCGCGTACTTCGGCTCGGGCGGCACCGGCCCGGGGCCGCACGTCCCGCCGTTCTTCGCCGAGACGCAGCGCGATCTCGTGCTCGCGTTCGGTCGCGTGCTCGCCCTCATCGCCAAGACCGCGACGACGCGCACGGCGCCGGGCTACTCGCCCACCATCACGACGACCGTTCCCGCCACCGTGCAGGGCAACTACGTCGCATCGTTCGTGCCCAACGCGCAGAAGCCGTGGTCGGGCTCGCTCGACCGCGTGCGCGTCTCGTGCAACGGCGTCACGCCCCAGGCGGTCGCGCACACGCCGTCCGAGGGCGACTCGTACGCGCAGAACCTCGAGACCCAGGCGCGCGGCAAGCGGCGGTTCTTCATCACCGTCAAGGCCGACCCCACGCCGAGCACGGCCGCGATCGACTCGGCCGGCACGATCCGTCCCTTCACGGGCGCGACCACCGAGGTCGACGGCATCCCCGACTACAAGGGCGCCGAGGTGGGCGGGCTGCAGTCATCGGCGACGCAGTTCAGCACCGCCGTCACGCCCGACGCGTTCGAGATCACCGGCACGACGTGCAAGCGCTCCAAGACGCCGCAAGACACCATCATCCCCCAGCTCTCGGCGGCGGAGTGCGCGTCGGCGGCGTGGAACTTCATGGCGGCGTGGCCCGATACGCTCAACATGGGCACGCCGTCGCACGACTTCAACACGCGCTGCACCGCGGCCGCCACGAAGAAGTGCTCGGTCACCAACTCCGTGTGCTCGGTCGACACCGACTGCCCCTCGGGCGAGGTCTGCGTGCCCCCGTGCCCCGCGCTCGGCGGCATCTTCCGATCGTCGCCCGTGGTCGTGGGTCCTCCCTACTCCGTCACGCGTGACGACGGCTACCGCGGCTTCGAGGCCGCCCGCAACGCCGCAGCCACGCGCCGCCGCACCGCAATGTTCGTGGCGTCGACCGACGGCGTCCTCCACGCGTTCGACGCCCTCGGCACCGTCAACGGTCCCGGCACCAACGCGACGCCGGCCGTCGGCTCGCACCGCACCAACGCCAACGAGTTCGAGATGTGGGCGTTCGTGCCGCCCGCCGTGCTGCCGCGCCTCGCCAGCAACATGCCGTCCGGCAGCCAGATCCTGCTCGACGGCACCGTCGCGGTGCAAGACACCGTGTGGGACCGCGCGCCCGGCGTGACGAACAAGAACCTGTGGCACACGACGCTCGTGGCCGGCCTCGGGACCAACGGCGGCGGCTACTACGCGCTCAACGTCAGCGACGTCGACTGCGGCGGCGACACCAAGTTCTGCGGCAACGCGGGCGCGTACCAGGCGCCCACGGCCAACAACCTGACCGACGTGTCGACCGGCGCCGACACGACCAACGGCTCCAAGGCGGGCCCGCACTTCCTCTGGCAGCTCACCGACATCCCCGAGAAGGTCGGCTCCGAGAAGGCCAAGCCCGTCCGCAAGGACCGCGACCAGCCCGCGCGCGATCGCGTGGCGCTCTTTGCGCAGCGCACAGGCACGCCGGCGATCACCACGCTCTACTTCGACCCGAGCACGGTCTCGGCGACGGGCCCCGGCACGACGCCGCGCGAGATCGGCGTCGCGATCCTCCCCGGCGGCATCGACGGTCCGCCCAGCACGACCGCCACCTGCGGCCGCGACCCGCGCGCGCTCGCCGGCGGCACGCACTCCCGAGGCGACACCACGCTGCCGCCCCGCTCCAGCGTGCGTCAGTGGGGCAAGACCAACGGCTCGTGTCCCACTGTCGGCACCGAGCCGGTCCCTGGCCGCAGCGTCACGCTCGTGCGCCTCGACACGGGCGAGATCATCCGACACTTCGGTCGCGCCAACCAAGACGTCCCGCAGAACCTCGTGGGCCTGAGCCCGCCGGTCGTCACGGACTCTCCGTTCGACGCGCCCATCATCGGCACGCCCGCTGTGTATCCCGCGCAGGTCGCGTCGCTCGGGCGCCGCATCTTCGTGGGCGACGCCGACGGCACCATCTGGCGCATCAACGTCGCGTCGACCAACCCCAACGAGTGGAAGGTCGAGCTCTTCCAGGACCTCTACAGCGGATCGCTGCCGTCGTTGCCCGGCCCGCTCGACGGCCAGCCGGTCGCCGTCCCGCTCACCGTCTCCACCGACCCGAGCGGCCTGCTCGTGGTCAACGCGGCCACGGGTGACCAGGACAACATCGTCTACAGCCCCACGCCGCCCCTGCCGGGCACGCGCGCGCCGCAGCACTTCGTGTACTCGATCCGCGAGCAGCGAGACATCGCCGGCTCGGGTCAGTTCGCCGAGGTGCTCTGGGCGTACCGCTTCCCCAACGCCACGGGAGAGCGCGTCACGGGCCCGATGGCCGTGTTCGACAGCAAGCTCTACTTCGCCACGTACTTGCCCAAACAGCCAGGCGGCGCGTGTACGCAGGACGAGGCCTACATCTGGGGCATGAACTTCACCATCCCGCAGATCGCCGGCGACCGCTTCTCGGGAGGCAGACAGGAGCTCTGCAACGATCCCATCGCGGCCGACCCGTACACCGCCGGCGCCCCCGCCGCGACGTGCACCACGGTGCAGAAGCTCCTCGCCGGCAACAACCTCATCCCGGGCGTGAGCATCCTCGCGCAGCCGACGTGCTCGTCTCTGCAGACGGACAACGACTTCTCCGGGAGCGGCTACAGCTTCAACCAGCAGACGAGCACCCAGTTCAAGCTCATGTTCGGATCAGGCGGCGCGGGCGGCACGGCGTTCCCCGGGGTCAAGACCGGCGCGCAGTCGCTCGCGACCCCCAAGACGCCGACGTCGGTCGATGCTTGGGCCCTCGTGATCGAGTAGCCTCGTCCGCGGTGCGTCCCCTCGCGACAGCTCTCCTCGCCGCGGCCGTCGCGGCGCTCCCCGCCTGCAAGCGCAAGCCGCCCCCGGAGGTCGGCGCCGACGCGGGCCCGCCCACGCCCGACCAGCTCGCGCCGGGCGAGCTCGCCGAGGGCACCGAGTCCGCCTTCGGGCTCGTGCTCCCGCGGGTGATGATCGTGCAGACGCGCAAGTCCGACGCGGTGTACGCGTGGACCGCGTACGCGAGCCCCGAGGACGTGTCGAACTACGTGCGCGCGCGCATCACCGAGGGCGAGGTGTACGTGGGGACGGCGTCGACCCGCTACGTGGGCGTGCGCCTCCGCACCAAGAAGGACTCCAAGCTGTCGGTCGAGGTGCGCCCTGGGCTCCCGGGCTCGGGCACGCGCACCACGATCGTGGTGCACGACGACACGCCCAAGCCGCTCGAGCCCGACGTCGACAAGCGCCTGAAGGCGGCCGGCGTGACGGCCGACGGCAAGATGCGCGACCCGAAGAATCGCGAGTGATCTCGCGGCTCGATCCAGGGCGCGCTTGACTCCGAGGGGGAGGAGCGGCACCTCTCGCAGCGTGACGTACGCCTGTCGACCGTGGGCCTCGCTGCTCGGCGCGCTCGCCGCGACGCTCGGCGCCTGCGCGAGCGACGCCCCTGCCCCCGCCGGCGCGTGCACGTCGCCCGAGATCGTCGTCGCTGCGAGCGACTACACCTCGAGCGCCCTCGGCAGCGCGCGAGGCCGCGGACCGCAGACGCTCACGACGGGCTTCGACCTCGGCAAAGATCCTCAGCTGACCGAAGCCGCCGGGAGACTCTTCTTCCTCGCGCGCGACACCGACCAGGTCTTCGAGCTCGACCGCTGCGGCGCGCCCATCGGCAGGGTCAGCCTCGCGGGCGCGGCGGGGTCGGGCGCGACCAACCCCCACGACATCGCCGTGGCCCCGGACGGCGCCCTGTGGGCCACGCTCTACAACCGCGCCGCCATCGCGATCGCCCGCGAGGGCCGCGTCGTGCGCACCATCGACCTCTCCGCGTACGACGACGACGGCAACCCGCAGGCCGACGCGATCCGCATCGTCGACGTGGGCGGCGCGGCGAAGGCCTTCGTCACGCTCGAGCGGCTCGACGACAGAGACCGCCTGCGCTCTCTGAGGCCCTCGCAGATGCTCGTCATCGACGTCGCCACCGAGACGCCCGAGGGCACGATCACGCTGCTCGGCCGCAACCCGTTCAACCGCCTGGTGGAGCACGACGGCCGCCTGCTCATCGCCGCACCCGGAAACTTCGACGACGGCGCGGAGAGCGGCGCGGGCATCGAGGCGTTCGACGTGCGCACCCGCACCTCGCGCTTGCTCCTCGAGGAGCGCGATCTGGCGGGGAGCGTCGCCGAGATCTCCGTCGAGGGATCGTGCGGCGTCGCGATCGTCGCCGGCCCGACCAAGGACATCAACCCGACGTGGCTCGTGACGTTCGACGCGGTCACCGGGCAGATCCTCGCGGGCACGAGCGCGCCGGTCTTCGGGCCGACGCCCGGCTACGATCTGCAAGGTCTCGCCTGGCGCGACGGTCGACTCTACGTCGGCGACCGACGACGCGGACCCGGCGGCCACCCCGTGCGCGTCTTTCGTCGCGTCGCCGGCGAGCCGTGCCGCCTCGAGCTCGACGGCCCGCCCATCGAGCTGCCCTTGCCCGCCGTGGGCCTGCGATGACCGAGCCCTCCGCCGCGGGCGACGTTGCCTCCGAGGCGGCCGGCGCAGACGCCAAGCGCGCGGGGCGCGGGGGCGTGTTCGTGCTCGGCGCCAAGGCGTTCTTCATCGTCACGGGCCTCGTGCAGCAGACGCTCCTGCCGGCGGCGATCGGGCTGTCGGACTACGGCGCCCTGTCACGCGTCTTCGCGGTATCGAACGTCTTCAACAACGTGATCGTCGCGAGCTCGACGCAGGGCGTGAGCCGCACGACCGCGGCGGCGGGCGCGCGCGTCAAAGAAGCCCTCCGCGCGACGCTGCGCGTGCACGTCGGGGTGACCGCCGTGCTCGTCGGCCTGTTCCTCGCCGCGGTCCCGCTCGTCGTCTGGCTGCAGCGCGCGCCCGACATCGGCGCGCCGCTCGTCGTGATGGCGGGCGTGCTCGCCGTGTACGGCGTGTACGCGCCCCTCGTCGGTTTCCTCAATGGAAGCGCGCAGTTCGGACGTCAGGCCGCGCTCGACATCACGGCCGCGACGCTGCGCACGGCGGGCCTCGTCGGCGTCGGCTTCCTCTTCGCGCGCCGCGCGGGATCGCTCGCGGCGTCGCTGGGCACCACGCCCGGGTTGCTGGGCGCCTCGTGCGGCGCGGTGCTCGCCGCGCTGGGCGTCTTCTCGCTCGCCCTCTCGTGGACGGGCACGGGCAAGGGCTTCACCGGCGCGCGCCCCGAGGGCGTGCCTGCGGCGCGCGCGTACCTCGCCTTCATCGCGCCCGTCATGCTCGCGCAGCTGGGCACCAACGGGCTGATGCAGGCCGACATCTTCGTGCTCGGACGCTACGCGTCGATCGCCGCGACCGCCGCGCCGGGGCTCGACGATCCCTCGCGCGCCGCCAACGAGTGGGTGGGCGTCTACCGGGCGTGCCAGCTCTTCGCGTTCTTGCCCTACCAGCTGCTCTTCGCCGTCACCCAGATCCTCTTTCCGATGCTGGCCAAGGCGAGCAAAGAGGGCACGCGCGCCGACGTGGCGAGCCTCGTGGCGCGGGGCACGCGCATCGGCGCGATCGCGTGCGGCGCGATGGTGTCGGTCATCGTGGCGATGCCGCAGTCGCTCATCAAGCTCGCGTACGGCGCCGAGATCGCGGCGCGCGGCGCGTCGTCGCTGCGCGTGCTCGCCGTCGGTCAGGCCGGCTTCGCGATCCTGGGCCTCGCCACCACGATCCTGGTGAGCCTCGGCAAGGAGCTACGCGCGCTCGCGGTCACGGCGTCGGCGCTCGCGTTCGTCGTGACCGCGGGCATCATCGCGATCCCGCGCGCGAGCTTCGGCGCAGACCAGCTCGTCGTGACCGCGTGGGCCACGTCCGTCGCGCTCGGCCTCGCGCTCCTCGTCGGCGCGTACCTCGCGCACCGCGCGGCGGGCGCGTTCGTCCCGGTCAAGACCGCCGCGCGCGTGGCCCTCGCCATCGTCGCGTGCGCCGCGCTCGGGCGGTTCTTGCCCGTGCTCTCCAAGGTGCTCACCCCCGTCGTCGCCCTCGGCGTCGGCGGCGTCTACTGCGCGGCGCTAGTGCTCACGGGTGAGCTGGGCAAGAAGGACGTCGCCCTCGTGACGTCGATCCTCAAGCGCAAGCGCTGACCGCCGCGAAGCGGCCCGCGCGCTCAGCCCTTCGTGTTGCGCCCGCCGCCGCGCAAGCCGTGCTTCTGCACGAGGCGGTGCAGGTACATGCGGTCCATGCCGGCCATACGGGCAGACTTGCTCATGTTGCCGCCGGCGGCCTCGAGCAGCTGCGAGAGGTAGCCGCGTTCGAACGAGTCGATGACGGCGTCCTTCGCCAGACGGAACGGAACGCTCAGATCGATGCCGGTCTGCATGGTTCCCGAGCTCGGACCGCCGCGGCTCAGGTTGGGGCTCGCCGACTGGAGCACGACGCTGCGCTCGATGTAGTTGCGCAGCTCGCGCACGTTGCCCGGCCAGTCGTGCTTGCTCATCTCGGCGAGCACCGCCGGCGGGAACAGGCGCTCCTCTTCGGGCACGCCGAGGTGCGAGAGGAACGTGCGGATGAGGATGAGCAGATCGTCGAGGCGCTCGCGCAGCGCGGGGACGCGCACGCCCACCACGGCGAGGCGGAAGTAGAGGTCCTCGCGGAAGCGGCCCTTGTTCACCTCGCGCTCGAGCTCACGGTTGGTCGCGCTGATCACGCGCACGTTGACGCGTCGCGCGCGAGACTCGCCCACGCGGCGGATCTCCCGCGCCTCGAGGGCGCGCAGCAGCTTGGGCTGGAGCTCGAGCGGCAGCTCGCCGATCTCGTCGAGGAACACCGTCCCTCCGTCGGCCGTCTCGAAGGCGCCCATGCGGTCGCGGTCGGCGCCGGTGAACGCGCCGCGGATGTGCCCGAACAGCTCGCTCTCGACGAGGTTGGGGCTGATCGCGCCGCAGTCGACGACGACGAACGGTTTGTCGGCGCGCGCGCTGCGCTGCATGATCTCGGTGGCGACGAGCTCCTTGCCCGTCCCGCTCTCGCCCTCGATGAGCACGTTGATGTCGCTCTGCGCGATCTTCTCGAGCAGGGCGAAGAGGCGTCGCATCGGGAGGCTCGTACCCACGAGCGCGCCGAACGACGGCAGCATCGGGACGAGGTCCTCCTTCTGCGGAGCGCCGGCGCGGACGCGGATCGTCGACTCGCCCACGGCGAGCACGGCCTCGGTCGCGACGTCGGCGTCACGCACGCGCACGCCGTCGAGCTTGGTGCCGTTCATCGAGCCGGTGTCGCGCAGCCTCCACCCGCCGTCCTCACGCACGAGCCGACAGTGGAAGCGCGACACCATCGGGTCGCGCAGCACGATGTCGTTCGACGCGTGCGAGCCGACTTTGCACATGTCACCGTCGTGCACCATCGTGCGCTGCACGCTCATCCCACCCTCGCGCTCCACCGTGAGCGTGAGCCGCGGGATCGCGACCGTCTCGACGAGCTGCCGCACGGTGTGAATCGTCTGCCCGGGCGCACGCGGGCCGTCGGGCGCGTAGCCCGCCACCTCTTGCGCGTCCGGCACAGTGAGGCGCGCGCTCTCACGCTCGCGGCTGCCGTCCGTCTGCGCAGGTGCGGGTCCCGACGGCAGCGGCGCTCCTCCGAGCGCGGTGGGCAAGGCGGGCGGCTTGGGTAGCTGCGGGGGCAGCGGCGCCTGCGGTCCGCGCGGGGCGATCCCCGAGGCCGGTCGACTGACGGGCACCTGCGGGGCGGTGGGGGCGATGGGGGCTCGGTTCGGTACCTTGGGGATGGACATCTTCTTTTTCTGCGTGGGTTTTACAGGTGCGCGCCGAGCATCGCGCACGAGTGGGATAATGTGGGAGCTAGCACGAAATCAAGACATGGGAACGCCGCGCAGGGTTCAAAAACGTCAGGGATCGGGTTCGAGCGCGATCCGCTGCGTCCAGGGTGACTCACGCATAGGCAAGCTTGATGCCTACACGCAGCTCACTTGCTCTCTCCTCCGAATCCGTCAGAATTTCTTGCGCGACGTCCCGCTGAGACCTCGTGCAGCCCTGCATGGTGATGTGTTCGTCCATCACCTTTGCTGCCTCACGGTCTCATCACACGTCTCGGCACCCGCCGATGTAGTTGTAGTATGCACTCAAGTCCGAACGCCCGACGCAGGCGCAGATTCACGGAATTTTCCGCGATCGCAGCGCTCCTCGCGGTGGTGGCGTGCGCGCCGCGCGCTCCGTCCGGGCTGAAATCCGACAACAACACTGCAGGCTCCAAGCCTCAGTCCGACAAGGACCCGCGAACCGTCGACCGCAACGGCGCGGCCAAGGTCCAGTACTCGACGCCGTACCGGGCGCAGCTCGGCCACGGCGCGGAGATCTACATCCCGCCGTGGTTCGTCTCGGATCAGGGCGCCTACGATCTCGTCATCCACTTCCACGGTCTGGGGCGTCTGCAAGAGGCCAACCTCCAGGTCGCGCAGCTCAACGCCGTCGTCGTGAGCGTGAACTTCGGCGGCACGTCGGAGCACTATTCGCGCAACTACAAGGACCCGCACGCCTTCACCGTTCTCCTCGACGCCATCAAGCGCTCCGTGACCGAGAGCGGCCGCGCCAACGGCGAGAAGGTCCGTCGCCTCGCGCTCACCGCGTGGAGCGCCGGCTTCCTCGCCATCTCGCGCATCATCAACGACCCCGAGGTCGAGGGCCGCGTCGACGCGATCCTCCTCGCCGACGGGTTCTTCTCCACGTACACCAACCCGCGCACGCGCGAGGTCAACGTCTCGCACCTGGGCAAATGGGTGAAGGTGACCGAGGCAGCGACGCGCGGCGACAAGCTCCTGGCGATCACCCACTCGGCCATCCCGGGCTTCAAGTATCCCGGCGTCGACGAGGTCGTCGGGGAGCTGCTCAAGATGTCGTCGCTCGCAAAGACGCCGTCGAGCGCGGTCGGCCCCCAGAAGATGCAGGAGACGTACTCCGTCGACAAAGGGGCCTTCCACGTCCACGGCTACGAGGGCCAGCGCGCGGGCGACCACATCCGCCACATCCGCGCCATGGGCGAGACGCTCTACCCCTATCTCGTGCAGCGTTGGTCGACGTACCCTTCGGGGAAATGATCCGCACCGAACGCCTCGAGCTCGTCCCGTGGGACGACGCCCACGTCGACGCCGTCGTGCGCATCGCCGACAGCTACCGCGTGTGGCTCAACCTGCGCGACACGTTCCCCCACCCGTACACGGCAGAGGACGCGCGCGGCTGGGTCGCGTTCAACCGCGAGCTCGAAGGTCCTGCGCAGAACTTCGCGCTCCTGCGAGACGGCGAGCTCATCGGCGGGGCCGGCGTCGAGCCGCTCGAGGACGTGCAGCGCATCGGCGGCGAGATCGGCTATTGGCTCGGCGAGCCGTACTGGGGCCACGGCTACGCCACGGAGGCCGTGCGCGCGCTCACCGAATACGCCTTCTCGGAGATGGATCTCATGCGCTGCGAGGCGGGCGTGTTCGGCTACAACCTCGCGTCGGCCCGCGTGCTCGAGAAGGCGGGCTACGCGCACGAGGGCACGCTCCGCCGCGCCGTGCTCAAGGACGGTCGCATCACCGACCGCCTGCTCTACGCCAAGCTGCGCGAGGAGTGACGGCGCGCGTCAGTCGAAGCGATGGTACGGCGCGCTCGCCGTCGGCTTGGCGGGGGCCGCGGCGCCCGCGCGCACGAGGTTGAGCTTGAGCTTCTGGTTCGCGTCGGGCACCACGCTCTCGATGAGCGTCGTGTAGCCCGCGTGGCGCAGCTCGATCTTCACCGGCGTCGACGACGCGTCGAGGTCGAGGTCGAGCGGCGTCACGCCTTTGCGCACACCCGCGACGAAGACCTGCGCCTTGCGCGGCGTGGTGTCGACGTGCACCACGACCGTCTTCGGCGGCGGCGGCTCCGCGGGCGCGCTCGCGGGCGGCTCCGCGGATACGCTCGCCGGCGGCTCGGGAGGCGGCGGGTCGACGGGCGGCGGAGGGGCGATGGCGACGGCGCTCGGCGCGGCGACCGGATCGCTCGCGGCCCCACCCTTGCGCGACAGGGTCACGCCGACGACGACCGCGACGACGGCGAAGAGCGCGACACCGACCGCGGCGGCGAGCGGGACCTTGCGGGCGCGAGGCGTGTGGGGCGATTCGAGCGCGATCGCGTCGGTGCCCGAGGCGCTGACGCCCGACATCGACAGCAGCTCGGGATCGCTCGGCATGCGCGGCGCGACGGGGATCTCGTAGTCGGAGTCGGTCGCGGACTCCGTGCCGCTCGTGGTCTCTTCGCCCTCGGTCGGCGGGAGCGAGTCGTACTCGACGGTGACCACGATCGGGAGCTCGACCTCGAGGTCGGCGTCGTTGTCGGGCAGCCGTGCGACCGTCGTGCCCTGCTGCACGCGTCGAAGCGTTTCGGCCTTCTCTTGCATACGATCGGCGAAGAGGCGCCGCATGATGGCGGCCAGCTCGTCCTCGGGGGTGAGCGTCGGAGACAGCTCGCGCGCGACCGCCAAGAGGTCCTGGCGCATCTCGAGCGCGGTCTGGTAGCGCTTGCGGCGGCTGCGAGAGAGCGCGCGCATGACGACGCGAGAGAGGGCCTCGGGGTACGCGGGGTCGACCGATCGCGGCGGCGGGATGGGCTGCTCGCAGATGGCCTTGAGCATCTCGAGGTTGCTGCCCCGCTTGAAGATGCGACGGCCCGTGGTCAGCTCCCAGAGCACGGCGCCGAGGGCGAAGACGTCCGAGCGGCGATCGAGCGTCACGCCCTTGCACTGCTCTGGCGACGCGTACTCGAACTTGCCCTTGAACTGCCCGGCTTCGGTGCGCGCGATACGATCGGCGGCGGTCGCGATGCCGAAGTCCAGGACCTTGACCACGCCGTTGTAGCTGATGAAGAGGTTGTGCGGAGACGCGTCGCGGTGGACGATCGAGAGCACCTTGCCGCTCGCGTCGGTGAGCTCGTGGGCCGCGTGGAGGCCCGCGCACGCCTCGGCGACGATGTACGCCGCGAGGCCACGCGGCAGCGTCTCTCCCTTGAGGTGCAGGCGGCGCATCAGGCCGGCGGTGCTCTCGCCCTCGATGTACTCCATCGCGAGGAAGAGATCCTCGCCGTCGGCACCGAGCTCGTTCACCTGCACCACGTTCGGGTGGCGGATGCTCGCGACGATGCGCGCCTCGTCGAGGAACATCTCGCGGAAGCTCTTCTCGCTCGCGAGGTGAGGCAAGATGCGCTTGATGACGAGCGCGCGCTGGAAGCCGCTCGGGCCGAGCAGACGAGCCAGCAGGATTTCGGCCATCCCGCCCGAGGCGAGCCGAGCGACGATGTCGTAGCGGCCGATGCGCCATGCTACGCTCGAGCCAGCTTCCTCCCCGGCCATCGTGAGAAAGGTAGCGAATGCGATCGAGCGCAACAAGGTTGCTACCGTCGCTGTTCGTCATGGTCACTGGGCTTACCACCGCGTCGACGGCCGCCGCGGAAGGCACCGGTGCGCCGACGGCAGAGGCACGAGCACAGGCGGGTGATCTCTTCGGCAAGAGCGCGACGGCGTATCGGGCCGGCGACTTCAAGCAGGCGGCCGAGCTGCTCGAGCGGGCGTACGCGCTCGACCCGCAGCCGGTGCTCCTCTACAACCTGGCGCGCGCGCGCGAGGGCTTGGGCGAGCTCGACGCGGCCATCACGACGTACGAGCGCTTCCTCGCCGAGGACCCGACGACGCGCGACCGCGGCGCCATCGAGCAGCGCCTCGTCACGCTCAAGAGGCAACGCGACGAGCGTGAGGCGCTCCTCCGCGAGCGCGCCGCCGCCCAGCAGAAGAGCGAACGCGCGCCGGAGCGGCCCGTCGACGAGCCGCGCAAGCGCACCGTCTTCCCCTATGTGGTCGCAGGCGCCGGCGTCGTGGGCTTGGGCGTGGGCGCCGTGCTCGGGCTCAGCGCCGTGTCGGCCAACGGCGACGCCAAGGACGAGCCCGTGCAGCAGCGCGCCGTCGATCAGAGAGACTCTGCCGAGGGGCTCGCGACCGGGTCGACGATCATGTTCGTGGTCGGCGCGGCGCTCGTCACCGCCGGGGCGGTCTGGTGGTTCGTCGAAGGCGCGCGCGCGAGCAAGAGCGGCAACACTGCGTCGACGACTCGCTTCGCTGTGACCCCAGCGGGGCTCCGCCTGGAGACGAACGCGCTATGAGCCGGGCCCTTCGCTTCGCGTTCGGTGCGACCGTCACGCTCGGGGCCCTCGCGCTCGCCGCCGCGTGCAGCCTCGAGGACGTGGCCTTCGACGGAAAGTCCTGCCCGTGCGCCGACGGGTGGGTGTGCGACACGGCCGCGAACGTCTGCGTGCGGCCTGGGGACGACGCGGGCAACGCGCCCGACGCCACGCCTGGCTGCGTCGGCGACGGCTGTCGGTGCGAGACCAACGCAGACTGCAAAGACCCGACGCGCTCGAAGTGCTCGGCCAAGAAGACCTGCGTCGAGTGCACCGCGAGCCCCGACAGCTGCCCCGCCGGCAGCTACTGCAACGAGCTCGAGCAGTGCACTGTCGGCTGCAAGTCGAACGACGACTGCAAGATCAGCCCCAACGCCCCGCTGTGCAACGTGGCCACGCGCCGCTGCGGCGAGTGCGTCACCGCGGCCGACTGCAAGGCCGACGCCGGCCTCGTGTGCAGTCCGTCCGGCTCGTGCGTCGAGGGTTGTGACCTCGACGCGGGGCAGCTCTGCCCGGCCGGCAAGACGTGCTGCGGCACCTTCTGCCTCGACACGAAGACCGACGTGCTCAACTGCGGTGCTTGCGCCAAGGCCTGCGACAAGACCAACGGGACGCCGCGGTGCTCCGCCGGCGCGTGCGCGTGGACCTGCGCGAGCGGCTTCGGTCACTGCGAGGGCGCCAACAACACGGGGTGCGAGACCAACCTGCGCACGACGGTCACGCGATGCGGCTCTTGCTCCAAGAACTGCAACACGGCGATCCTCAACGCGAATTCGATCACGTGCAACGCGGGCACGTGCGCGTACGCCGCGTGCAAGCCGGGCTTCGCGAGCTGCGACGGCAACGCGGCCAACGGGTGCGAGTGCGCCTGCGGCAAGCTCGACCAGGCCTGCTGCCCGGGCGACACCTGCGAGGCGCCGCTGCGCTGCCTCGGCGGCGGCATGGGCAACAAGTCGTGCCGGTGAATTCGTCCGAAGCGCGGAACTTCTGCGCGCCTGCGGTGTCTGTGCGGAGATGGCCCTCGATCCGACGGCGATGGCGCACGAGCACCCCAACGCCCCGGCGTACGAACGCGGGATCCTAGGCGCGCTCCACGAGGCCGTCGGCTTCGACGCGGCGTTCTTCGCGGTGCTCGGCGCGAGGCCCACGACGGTCACCCTCGACGCGGCGACGCTCGAGCGCGCGTTCGCCACGCACGCCTACGACGCCGAGCTGCTCCCGCTCAAGCGCGCCGCCCTCGAGCGTCGCGGGGTCGCCGTCGACACGAGCGTCCTCGGCGAAGCAGAGGTCCGACGGCGCGCCTACCACCGCGAGCTCGCCGCACCGCTCGGCGGTCGACACAGCCTCATGGCGTACATGGCGCTCCGCGGCCGCCCGCTCGGCGCCGTCATGCTCGGTCGCAACGGCGCGACCTTCTCCGACGCCGACGTCGCGCTCGTCGAGGCTGCACTGCCCGGCATCACGGTGGGGCGCGCCTCGTACCACGCGCCGTTCGCGGGTGCGCCGCTGCCCGACACGGCCGAATCGTCCGTGGTCGCGCGCGCGCTCACGTGGGCGCGTGGAGGTCGCGTCCGCGCGAGCGTCGAGCATGAAGGCGGCGCCGTGTGGATCCGAGACAGGGACGGGTACCGCGAGATGGTCGCGGCGCGCGACGGCGCAGAGCTCGTGTGGTCACGCGCGCACCTCGACGACCCGCGTCGGTCGGGCTGGTTCTACGTGGACCTGTTTCACCTCGCGGCGGCGCGCGCACGCCATCGGACGCGGGCGCTGTTCATCGGGTGCGGCGGCGCCGTCGGAGTGCGCCAGTTCGCCGAGGTCTACCCCGGCATCGCGGTCGACCTCGTCGACGTAGACCCCGCCGTGATCGACCTCGCGCGCGACTGGTACGGCCTCGGAGGGATCCCGCAGGTGTCGGTCCACGTCGACGACGGCTTCGACTTCGTGGCGCGTGCCCCGGCGGCGACGTGGGACGTCGTCGTCGTCGACGCGTTCAGCGAGCGCGACATCCCGCGCCTCATGACGGGTCGGCCGTTCTTTCGCCACGTGCGCCGGGCCCTCCGAGCGGGCGGCTGCATGGCGTTCAACACCATCGGCGCGCTCGAGGGCTCGGGCGCCGTGCGCGCCGTGGAGCGAGCGGCGCGCGCCGAGCTCGAGGACGTGCGGCTCGTGCCCGTGCTCGACCCGGGCGAGGTCTACTCGCCCGCCGCCGTGCGCAACGTCGTGGTGCTCGGCAGCGCGGGCTGACGCCACGCGCGCGCCGACGAGACCGAAGCGCGGTCATGCGTCGAAGGGCGCGTCCCCGGCGTCGACGGGCAGGTCGAGCGCCGCGGCGCCGAGACGCCATATCGCCTCGAGCCGGAGCACCATCGACGCGCGCGGTGGACACCCATCGGGCGCGTGCACTTCGGTCAGCGCGCGCTCGACCGCGTCGAGGAGCGCCGAGACGGACGCGTGGCCGGACGGGACGACGGAGCGCCGCACCCGCGCGCCGACCTCGGCGGCCCATCGCGCGCTCGCGTCGAACGACGCGTGGTCCTCACGGTCTCCGTCGCGCACGTAGTGGCGTCGCGCGTGCTGCCAGTCGGCGTGAAGCGCGTCGACGGCCGCGCAGAGCCACGCGTGCGTGCGCGCCACCGAGGCCGCGCTGGGCGCGCCGAGCCACGTCGACACGTCGGCCGACGCAGGAGCCCGCGAGACGCGGCGCGGCACGGCGCGGCGCACGCCCTCGACGCGGAGGGCCGCCACATCGCCCTTGGGCGGAGGCGCGGGGAGCGGAGGCGTGGGGGCGCGTGCCGGAGGAGCCGCCGGGGCCGCGGCCGCGATCGTTCGCTCCGCTTCGAGGCGCGCCTTGTAGAGGGGCATCCAACGCTCCGGCGGGAAAGCGCAGCCGCCGCGCCACTCGGCGACGCGTCGCTCGTGCGAGTGCGCCACCTGCCGCTCCCAGCGCGCGCCACACGATCCGCCGCAGAGCGGGCACGCGATCTCCATCGCCCCGGCCCCACACTCCGCGCACCCCGGGCGAAAGGCTCCTGCGCCCCAATCCGAGTCGCACGTGCGGCAGCGCTCGTCGATCACGCGCGCCTCACGACGCACGCCGACGCGTGAACTCCATCGCCGAGTCATCGACGCGGCCTCCACGGAGCGTCATCACGTCGAGCGTGTAGTTCTGGTAGAGGCGCCAAGGAGCGACGGATCCCTGCTTGGGCAGCTGATCGAGCGCGCGTCTCACGTAGCCGGACGAAAAGTCGATGATGGGCAGCTCTTCGACCTCGGGGTCTGTGCGGCGCGGCACGGCCATCGTGTAGCCGTGCTTGTCCATGTGATCGAGCAGGCGGCACACGTACTCGCTCGTGAGGTCGCACTTGAGCGTCCACGACGCGTTCGTGTAGCCGATCGCGAACGCGAAGTTGGGGACGTCGCTGCACATCATGCCCTTGTAGGTCATGACGCTCGACGGCTCGATGTGCTTGCCGTCGACGTACACCTGGATTCCGCCGAGGAACTTGAGCTTGAGCCCCGTCGCCGTGACGATGAGGTCGGCCTCGAGCTCTTCGCCCGAGCGCAGGGCAATGCCCTTCTCTGTGAGCCGCTCGATGTGGTCGGTCACGACGGAGGCCCGCCCCTCTCGGAGCGCGACGAAGAGATCTCCATCGGGCACCAGACACACGCGCTGGTCCCACGGCGCATACGACGGGGTGAAGTGCTTCTTCACGTCGACGCTGTCGCCGACGGCCTTCTTCACGCCGCTCACGATCAGGCGCTTGGCCCTCTCGGGGAAACGCCGACAGAACTTGTAGAACGCGGTGCCGAGCAGCACGTTCTTCCACCGCGTGAGGGCGTACGCGCCCTCGAGCGGCAGGCGCGCGCGCATCCAGTCGGCGATGCGATCACGCTCGGGCACCGTGACGACGTACGACGGCGAGCGCTGGAGCATGGTGACGTGCGCAGCGCGCTTGGAAAGCTCGGGCACGAGCGTCACGGCGGTCGCCCCGCTGCCGATCACGATGACACGTTTGCCGGCGTACTCGACGTCGTCGGTCCACAGCTGCGGGTGCACGATGCGCCCGCGGAAGCTCTCGCGGCCGGGCAGCTCGGGCGTGTAGCCCTCGTCGTAGTCGTAGTAGCCGGTGCACGAGAAGAGGAAGTTGCACGTGAGCGTCTTGCGTCCGCCGCCCGTCTCCACCTCGAGCGTCCACCGCGCGTCGTCGCTCGACCAGCTCGCCCGAACGACGCGGTGGTCGTACCGGATCTTTCGGTCGATCCCGTAGGCCGCGGCGGTGTCGCGCAGGTAGGCGAGGATGGACGGACCGTCTGCGATCGCCTTGGGGTCGGTCCACGGACGAAAACGAAAGCCGAGCGTGTACATGTCCGAGTCCGAGCGGATGCCCGGGTAGCGGAAGAGATCCCACGTGCCGCCTAGCGCGGCGCGCCCCTCGAGGATCGCGTACGACTTGCCCGGGCACCGCTCCTGGATGTGGTACGCGGCGCCGATCCCGGAGAGACCGGCGCCGACGATGATGACGTCGAGGTGACTCGCCTGCGCGCCGTCGCGATCGTGTTCGGTGGCCATCTCCCGCAACGATAAGGCGCAACGCGCGCGTGCGCCCATCCCGAATCGCGAACGGCGCAAGCTTTGCGCGCTCGCAACGCGCGTCGAACCGCCTGGCGTGTGATAGGACGCTCGGCGAAATGCACGCACGCACCGCCCTCTTCGCCCTCGCGCTCATCGCTTGCGGAGGCCCCGCGACGCCGCCGGACGTCGCGCCGCCGCCGGCGCCCACACCGACACCGACGACCGCGCCGACGACCGACGCGCCCCCCGCGCAGGACGCGGGCGCGGGCGGGACGCAGGGCGCGACGACGCCGCCCGCCTCGGAGGAGCCGACAGGTACGCCGCGCGAGCGTTTGATGAAGACGCACTTCAAGGAGACCGCCATCGTGCGCGCCGCCGTCATCAAGGGCTCGCTCAACGAGGCGGTCGCCCCGGCCGAAGCGCTCACCAAGATGGAGGGGCTGGGCACGCCCGACAAGAAGTGGCAGCCCGCGCTCGAGGCGCTGCAGAACGCGTCGAAGCGCATCGGTCAGAGCCCCGACATCCCCGGCGCCGCGGCGGCGACCGCCGACATCGGCGTCGCGTGCGGCAGCTGCCACCGCGTGGCCGGCGGGCCCAAGGTCACGGTCGAAGCGCCGCCCCCCGTCGACAAGACGATCCAGAGCCGCATGCGTCGCCACGTCTGGGCCACGGAGCGACTGTGGGAGGCCCTCTACGTGCCGTCGGACGCGAGCTGGAAGGCGGGCACCGACGCGCTCTCGGGCGATCCGTTCCCCAAGGAGATCCTCGACAAGGGCGGCGTGCACTCGCGCAGCGCGGGTGCCAAGTTCAAGTCGATCGTCGCGACGGCCGGGGCAAAGAAGAAGATCGAAGACCGCGCCAAGGTCTACGCGTCGCTGCTCGAGACGTGCTCGGCGTGTCACGTCTCGACGGGCGGCGGCAAGAAGTAGCGCGCAGAAGCGGCCGGCGGGCGCCTACAAACGCTACGCTCCGGCTGACCGTGGAGCGCCCGAAGTGAAGCGACGGCCGGCGTGGTGGGGTCTGGCCATCCTCGGCGCGACCTTCGCGCAGAGCGCGCCCGCGTCCGCCACGGGGATGCGTACGTGTGAGGCGCGCATCACGACCGGGGACGGCGCGGCGCTCACGCCCGAAGCCGACGGGCTCGTGCACGTCACAGAAGACACCACGATCGACGTCGTCTTCGCGTGCACCGACCACATCAGCGCGTTCCCGAGCACGTCCCAGACCGCGCTCGTGCCGCCGACGCTCACCCTCGAGACGGTGACCGCGTGCCGCGCGCCCGACGGGACGACGGCCACGCAGACGAAAGCGCTCGATCCCCTCGTGCCCGCGGACGCGAGCGCGGCGGCCTTTCGAGAGCCGAACGCAAAACCCTATCGCTTCACGGGCCGCTTGCCCGCGGGGCGACACGATCTCCGCGCGGCCGGCTCGGCGCTCCAGCTCGCGGTGCTCGTCGAGGGAGCGGCGCCGCCCATGCCCCCCTGCCCACCGCCACCGCCGATCGATCCCGCCCTCGTGATCCAACCCCCCGACGCGCGCGTTCCGCAGGCGGCCGCGCCCGAGACGCCCCGCAGCCACGCGCACGAAGACTGGGAGGATCGCCGCGGGTGGGTGTGGGAGGCCGCGGCCGGCGCGTGGGTCGGCGCCACCGACGGGCGCCGCGTCGGCGTGGCAGGCGTCGCCGCGTTCGGCCTCCATCGGATGGTGCGGTACTCGCGCGGCCGCCACCACGAGAAGAGCGACGACCTGTTCCCTTCGAGCGACGCGACGCGGTGGTGCGCCAGCTTCGCGTGCTTGGGCCTGGGCCTGCTCTTCATGCCGGCGGGCGTCTTCGCGGGAAACGAGATCGGCGTCGACGCGCGCTTCGTCGCGCACCCCGATCTCGCGCGCGGCAGCCTCAAGCCCGTGCTGCGGTTCTCGAGCGGACGCCTGCGGACGACGAGCTTCATCGGCGCGCTGCTCCCCGAGCTCGGCGTGCAGTCACGCTCCGCGGTGGGCACAGACGCGGCGATTTCGTGGTCGGTCTTCCCGATCGACGTGCGCATCGCGTCTGGGCTCGCGCTCGCGCTCGACCCGCTGCGGGCAGGCGTGCTCGTCCACCTCGATCGGCGGGGCGTCGACGGCGACCTGGGTGGCGAGCTCACGCTCCGCTTCGCCCCGTGAACAGCGCCGCGCGCGGGCCCGCGGGGCGAAGTGGCACATTCACCTACACCTGCTAGACCTCGCGGGTGCAGCCCTCCCTACGGCGGCTCTCGATGGCGCTCGCGGGCGTGGTCACGACCACGCTCGCGTGGGACGCGCGCGCCCAAGACGCGACGACAGCGGTGCGCGTGCACGTCGAGGCCCCTGGCGCATGCGCGACGGACGACGGCTTCTGGCGCGAGCTGTCGGCGCGCACCTCTCGGCTCGAGCGCGCGACCAAGGGCGGCGCGAGCCTCGACGTCCGCGTGACCAAGCCCGCGAGCGGCGGCGCGCGTGGCGTGCTTCGAGTGGAGCGGGGCGGCGCGACGACGGAACGAACGCTCGACGGAGCCACGTGCGACGAGGTCGTCCGCGGCCTGAGCCTCATCGCGGCCCTCGCCTTCGACCCCAACGCAACCGCGCCCGCACCCGAACCCGCGTCCGCGTCCGCGCCTGCATCCGCGCCCGCGCCCGCACCC